>JAJXVS010000122.1 GCA_021782015.1 bacterium
TGCCCCCGGCGGCCCTGAGCATGTCGGGGAGAACATCCTGGGCGATGAGGTCGAAGGCGGCCTGGTCGCGGAAAAAGGAAGTCACACCTATGAGGAGTTCGCGGAAGAGGGTCGTCGCCTCGCCGGGGTAGGTCTGGAGGGAGGCCACGTACTCGGTGAGGCTGTCGCACTGGGTGATGGCCATGCGCCTCTCGATGCGCCGGGTCACCGTGCTCGGCTTGTAGTAGGAGAAATCGACCTTGCAGCGCTCGCGGAGGATGGCGAAGATCCGCGCGAGCCCGTCCTCGTCGGAGAGGAGGGTCTCGGAGCGGGCCGCCTTGGCCGTGTAGGGCATCTTGAGATAGGAGAGGAGCTGGCGCGGCATTTCCTCGGGGGGCAGGATGAAGTCGGCGAGTCCCGTGGCCGCCGCCGCCCTGGGCATGCCGTTGAATCGGGCGCTCTCCTCGTCCTGCACCATCACCATGCCGCCGTTTTCCTTGACGGCGCGCACGCCCCGCGTCCCGTCGCTCCCCGTCCCCGAAAGGATGATGCCCACCGCCTTCTCGCTCTGGTCCTCGGCCAGGGCCTTGAGGAAGAAATCGATGGGGAGGTTGATGCCCCTCGAGTGGTCCTGTTCGGTGAGGAGGAGCTTGCCGTGAAAAATCGAAAGATTCTTCTTCGGCGGAATGAGGTACACGTGGTCGGGAAGGACGAGCATGCCCTCCTCGGCCCGGTGCACCGGCATCTCGGTTTTCTTGGAGAGAATCTCTACCATCAGGCTCTTGTAATCGGGGGAGAGGTGCTGGATGACGATGAAGGCCGCCCCGCTCGGCCCCGACAGGCGGGTGAAAAAGGACTCGATGGCCTCGAGGCCCCCCGCCGAGGCGCCGATCGCGACATAGTGACTCGGGGTGGCGCTCGTCCTTTCGTCATCTGACATCGGCATGCCTCGCTTAGGTAGGAAATCGGAATTATAAAACTATATACCAGAGTGGACACTATACAATATCATGAATTCTGAGGCCCGGGGCATTATTCCGACCGAGCCTTCGCGCCACCTTATTGCAGTTCCTCGAAAACCGCCGCGAAACGGGGCGCCAGTCCCACAAAAATGGCCACAATTTTCGGGTCGAATTGCCTGCCGGCCTGGGCCTGAATTTCGGCCAGCGCCTCCTCATGACTCCAGGCTTCCTTATATGAACGTTTGCTGCGAAGAGCGTCGTAGACGTCCGCGACGGTCGTCAGGCGGGCCGAGAGGGGTATCGCCTCTCCCGCAAGCCCCCTGGGGTAGCCCGTGCCGTCCCATCGTTCGTGATGGCTCAGGGTGATGGCCGCAGCCATCTCCAGTTCCTGCTTGCCCTTCACGATATTGAACCCGAGGACGGTGTGCTTCTGCATCTCGGCCCATTCTTCCGGCGTCAATTTCCGCTCCGCGAGGAGGATGGAATCGAGAATGCCGACCTTGCCGAGATCGTGCATCGGGGCGAAGCTTTCGAGATCGTCGCAGTAGCGAGCCGGCTGGCCGATCGACTTCGCAAGCAGTTTCGCCCAGATGCCGACCCGCCGCATGTGATTGCCCGTCTCGTTGTCGCGGAGGGCCGCCACCTGGGCGATGGTCGAGTAGAGCTCGATTTTGCCCTGAAGATCGCGATGCCGGCTCTCGCTGATGTCGATGGGCAGACCGATCATGTTCCTCACGCGCCCGCCCTCGTCGAACACAGAGCTGACATGCAAGTTCACCCAGACGAGTCCGCCGTCCTTCCGGCGATTGATGACCACACCCTGCCAGTGGCCCCGCCCCGGATCTCTCGCCGCCGACCAAAGCCCGCCGAAAAGCTTCTGCACATCCTCGGCCGAATGGCCCAGGTCGGCGTAGACGCGGGGGCCCGGATTGAGGATGCGCGGATTCCGTCCCACCACATCCTCTCGCTTGTAGCCGTACAAAGCGAGGAAGGCCCTGTTCGTCTCGATAATGGTGCCCTCGGAATTGGTGATGATGAGGGCCTGGTCGAGGGCATCGAGGGCGTGGAAATAGAGCTCATGGGTGCTTTCGGCCTTTTTGCGCGCGCTGATGTCGCGGCAAAAGGCCACCAGCCTGAAGCCCGGGATGGCCACGCCGTAGAGCGACACCCAAATGGGGCTTCCGTCCTTGCTGAGCAATTGGAGCTCGTCGGAGGACTCGCCCTCCGCGGTCAGGGTGGCGAAGTTGCGGGCGCCGACCTCGCGGCTCTCCGGCGCGAGGAGTTCCATGACATTCTTTGCCAGGAGCTCTTCGCGCGAATAGCCGAGGAGTCTGCAGGCGGCGGGGTTTGCGTCGATATAGTCACCGTTCTCGTCGGCCACAAAAATGGCGTCGGGGGCGTATTCGACGTACTGACGGAACTTGGCTTCGCTCTCGAGACGGGCGGCATCGCTTTCGAGGCGGGCCGCGTCGCTCTCCGCCCGCTCCGCGAAATTGGAAAGGAGGCGCGAAAGGGTGCGGAGAAGGTTTTCCTCTTCGGGGAGGAAGGCCGAGTCGGCGATGGCGGGCGGGCCCTCGGGCATCGACACCTCGATGACCCCCGCCATCTCCCCAAAAACGCGGATGACCTCGGCGATCATGAAGGGCGAAACCCGAAAGCCCGCGCTTGCGAACTCCTCGCCCCTAAAGCGAATGCGGGCGCCCGTGCTCTCCGGCCACTGAAAGGCCTCGGGAACGAGGGCAGCCACCTTGGCGAGGAGCTCGGGAAGGGGACTTTTCCAATCCCTCGCGATCTCGGAAACCTTGATGAGGAGGCGCATTTCCTTCACGCGCTCGGCGAGATGCGAAGCCTGGATCCGGCGCGCCTCCTCGGTTTTTTTCTGCTCGCTGATGTCGGTGAAGATCGCAGCGAAATGGAGGGGCTCGGGCGAGACGACCTGGATTCTGAACCAGCGCCCCAGAGGCGCGTAGTGGCGCTCGATCGTCCGCTCGGGACCGCCAAGGGCCACCCTTCCGTAAAAATCAATCCAGTCGAAGGCCTCGTCGCGGATGCCCGGCGAAACCTCGGTGATGAGCTTGCCGACCACAGCCGCGCGGGGGCGGCCCGTCATTTTTTCGAAGGCCTCGTTGGCATCGACCGTGATGTAGTCGATCGGCCGCCCCTCAGCGTCGAGCACGATTTTGTGGAGCGCGATGCCGATCGCCGCCTGGGCCAACAGGAAAGAGGCCACGCCGTGGCTTTGCAGGCTGACAAAGGATGAATCGGATGAAGCCACTGCCGTCACTCCCTTCGCCGATGCCGTTATGAAAAAGCTTTCACTTCTGAAACTGCGCGGTGAGCGTTTCGTAACAAGATACTCATGACCCGACCTCGGTCAAGCCTGATGTGCTATAACCCTCCCGTGTTCGCCAAGCTCTATGTCGAGATCACCGACGTCTGCAACCTGCGCTGCTCCTTCTGTCCCCCGACGGGGCGACCGCGTCGCTTCATGTCGAGGGCCGAATTCGCCCATATCCTCAAGAAACTCGAAGGGAAGGGCAGGCTCCTTTATTTGCACGTCAAGGGCGAACCCCTCCTTCACCCGAAGCTCGGCGAACTTCTGAGCATCGCCGGGGACCTGGGCTTTGGCGTGGCTCTGACCACCAATGGCAGCCTCCTTGAAAAACAGGCCTCCACCCTCCTCGGCGCCACTGCGCTTCGAAAGCTGAGCATTTCGCTCCACAGCCACGCCGGAGCGGGGGCGGGGGCGGGCGGTGTAGGCACGGACGCGGCGGGTACGGATGCCGGCGCGGGTGCGGGGGCGGGCGATGTGGACGCGGCGGCGGCGGGCGACAATCCAGGTGTCGCCGCCTACTGGTCAGGCGTGGCAAGCTTTCTCGACCTCCATCGGCAGGCTCCCCCCTTTCCCGTCAGCCTCAGGCTCTGGAACCTGCGCGGCGGCGTCCTCCCTCCGGAAACCGCCTATTTGGTGGAAAAGCTACGCGAACGTTACCCGAACCTTGGGCCCCTGGGCGCCATCGCAGGCGGTGGCGAGGGCGGCGCGGGGGGCGGGCCCCTCGCCTGGCCTAAGGCACTGCGCCTCGATACCCAGGTCTTCCTCAACGCCGCGGAAGAATTCACCTGGCCCGATCCGGCCCTTCCCGAGGGTAGCTCGAAGGGAAGCTGCCTGGGCCTTCGCAACCAGATAGCCGTTCTTGTGGACGGCACCCTGGTCCCCTGCTGCCTCGACGGGGAGGGCCGCATCCCCCTCGGCAACCTTTTTGAGCAGGATCTCGACGAGATTCTCGCCGGCGAGAGGGCCCGGGCCATGAGGCAGGGATTCGAGCGAAACGCCCTCGTCGAGTCACTCTGCAGGACCTGCGGCTATCGCTCCCTCTACCGCGAGGCCTATAATAAAAGGCGTGAAAGCCAGGATTGAGGGAGAGCCGTGAAAGCCGCGATTGAGGTCATCCTCGGCGACATCACAGGGGTGGAGGTCGACGCCATCGTCAACGCGGCCAACGAGGGGCTCTGGGGGGGGGGCGGGGTGGACGGGGCCATCCACCGCGCTGCCGGCCCCGGTCTGGCCGTGGAATGCGCTGTCATACGCGAAAGGGAGGGCGGTTGCCCCACCGGAAAGGCGGTGTCCACCGGAGCCGGCCGCCTCCCCTGCCGCCGCGTAATCCACACAGTTGGTCCTATCTGGTCAGGTGGAGAGAGGGGCGAGGCGGAGCTCCTCGCCTCCTGCTATCGCGAGTGCCTCGAAATCGCCCGGCACGAGGGCCTGCGCAGCATCGCCTTTCCCAACATCGGCACGGGAGTCTACGGCTACCCCAAGGCCGAGGCCGCCGCGATCGCCCGACGCGCGGTAAACGAATGGCTTTCGCGCGATGAGGGCATCGATGAGGGTATCGATAAAGGCATCATTGAGGGCGCAAATGTGGGCCTCAATGGAGGCATCGAGAAGGTGGTCTTCGTCTGCTTCGACCGGGAAAACTTCGACCTATATAAAAACAGTTAGCTGCGAAATATCGCGCGCTTCTCGCTTGTGTGGAATGAGTAATAATGGGGCATTGTGAATAATGCCGCATAATTACACTATTCGCCGAAGGAGGCCGCCATGTGTCGAAAGTCTATTCTCGTGGTCTGCGCTCTGGCGCTCTGCATCACCCGGGTCATGGCCGATCCGGGGATAATCGTTAGGAAAAATATCCTGTACAGCAGCCCGGAGGGTTTTGACCTCTTCCTCAATCTGGCCTATCCGAAGGAACACGCGAAACCACTCAAGGCCCTGATGTATCTTCCGGGCAACGGATGGGGGCATTGGTGGGGCGCCAACATGGATCGCACCCAGAACGTTTGGGCCATTTCCGAGGCGGCGGCAAAAGGGTATTTCGCCGCCACGGTCGATTATCGGCCGACGATATTCAGGGACAGGGCCAACATTCCCCTCTATCGGTATCCGGACCAGCTGGTCGACGCACGACGGGCGGTGCGGTGGATCAGGGCCCACGCGACGGAATACGGTGTCGACGCCACGAAGATGGCGGCCCTGGGCTTTTCTTCCGGCGCCCATTTGGCGCTGCTCCTGGGCCTGCTGCCGGAGGACTTCAGGATCGCAGGCGAGTCCGGCGACATGGGCTACTCAAGCAAGGTGCAGGCCGTCGTCAGTTGTGCCGGACCCGTCGAACTGACGAAATTCTACAAGGAATCGGCAAAGTATCCTTATGAATTGGAAGATTTTATGGGAGGCCCTCCCGAGGCCATGAGCGACAAATATCTCGAAGCCAGCCCCTTGCATTATGTCACGAGCATGGCGCCGCCGATACTCATACTCCATGGTACCGAAGATCCCGATGTTCCAATGAATCAGGAGACCATGCTGGTAGCCGAGATGAAGAAGGCGGGAGCCGACGTTCAATTGGTACTGCTTCCAAACGTGGGGCATGTCAGCGAGGTTACCAACGGCAATGTCTACATTTTCCTGAGGCAACATTTGGATGCGGACCGATCGATGGCAATTTACGGAATCGCCTCGGTTTGCCTCCTCCTCGGAATCGGCCTGGCGCTTTTTGTCAGGCATAGGATTGCCTCTAAGGCCCAATGAGAGAGGCTTCGCCGCCCATCGGCCGCCGGGTGGCAGCAGCCGCCTGTCCTTGCTCACACAGGCTTCGCCGCCGGCCCGATCCATATCCTCAGAAGCACGTAACTATTGTTACAGCCAATCCCGCGAAAGAGGACTATCTTCGCTGTGAATGCGAAACCCGAGGGGCCCGGCGAGAAAGGAGCACGGATATGAGCACGGCGATAGATGAACTCAAGCACGATCACGAGGCCATCGTATATGCCCTCGGCATCCTCGACCGGATGGGGGAGCTGGCCGCCGGGGCGGGGCTGGCCGCCAAGGGCGAGGGCTCCAAGGGGGAGGGCTTCAACGCCGGGGAGGCCCTCGAACTCGTCGGTTTCCTGAAGGAGTTCGCCGACACCTGCCATCACGGCAAGGAGGAGACCATCCTCTTTCCGGCCCTCGTCCAGGCCGGCATTCCCGACAAGGGAGGTCCGGTCGGCGCGATGCTCCAGGAGCACGATCTGGGGAGGAGGCTCATGAGGTCGATGACGGCAGCCCTCTCGCCTACGGTCAAGGCAGCCGAATTCGCGCGGGTCGCCGCCGAGTATTCGGCCTTTCTCCGCCAGCATATCGACAAGGAAAACGGGGTCCTCTTCCCCATGGGTGAAAGATTGCTCGCCCACGCGCGACTCGAAGACATCCACGCCCGCTTCCAGGAGCATGAGGAAAAGGTCATCGGGGCCGGGCGCCATGAGGAGCTTCACGCAATGCTGGGAAAATTCGGCCAGAAATACGGGCTTTCCTGAGGCGGGGGCTTTTCGACAAGTTTTCAAAATTCGTCAAAATCCTGCAACTTTTTGGCGATCGGCGTGTCTCTTTCGACATGAGCCTCGTCTAGCCTCGACACCGGGTCGCGGCCCCGTAGCTTGTGCGAACCGTTAGAGCGGTCCGCCTGTCGGCCCCCAAGGCCGACAAAGGAGCCCCAATGACCGCGCATCCCCTCAAAGGTCTTTCGATCGGCAATCTCTTTGCCCCTGTTCCCATCGTCCAGGGGGGGATGGGCGTCGGCATCTCGCTCTCCGGCCTCGCCTCGGCGACGGCCAACGCAGGGGGAATCGGCGTGATCGCGGCGGCCGGCATCGGACTCCTCGAGGCCGACGGCTTCAAGGACTTTCTCGGGGCCAACATCAGGGCCCTTCGCCGCGAGATCAGGCAGGCGCGGGAGCGCAGCAAGGGGATTCTCGGCGTAAATATCATGGTAGCGCTGAGGAATTTTCCCGATCTCGTGAAGACTGCCATCGAGGAAGGGATCGACATCATCTTTTCGGGTGCGGGACTTCCGATGAACTTGCCGGAGCTGACCAAGGGCACGAAAACCAAACTCGTGCCCATCGTCTCGTCGGCGAGGGCCGCAGCCCTGATCGCCAAACGCTGGCTTGACAAATACGGGGTCCTCCCCGATGCCTTCGTCGTCGAAGGTCCCAAGGCCGGCGGCCACCTCGGCTACAAGGCCGAAGAACTCACCGATCCGGCCTTCTCCCTCGAAACGACCGTGCCCGCCGTCATCGAGGTGGCGAAGTCCTTCGAGGAACGCAAGGGCTGCCCCATTCCCGTCATCGCCGGCGGCGGCATCTATACCGGCGACGACATCGCCAAGTTCCTCGAGATGGGAGCCGAGGGCGTGCAGATGGCGACGCGCTTCGTCGCCACCGACGAATGCGACGCCGACCTCGCCTTCAAACAAGCCTTCATCTCGGCCAAGGAATGCGACCTCGCGATCATCAAGAGCCCCGTCGGCATGCCCGGAAGGGCCATTCGCAACGCATTCATCGACGAGGTCGAGGCGGGGCACAAGGCCCCCTTCTCCTGCCCCTACCATTGCATCCACACCTGCGACATTGAGACGGCGCCCTACTGCATTTCCCTCGCCCTCCTCAACGCGCAAAAAGGCCACCTCGACCGTGGCTTCGCCTTCGCCGGCGCCAATGTCGGGAGGGTCGATCACATCGTACCGGTACAGGAACTGGTCGACGAACTCGTGACCGAATGCGAGGCGAGCATCGAGAGGCGCGACGCGGAACATAGCATGGAGTCGGCTGCCCGGACCTAGGTCCGACGCCTCCGCGATCCGCGGCGCCGGCCGACGGATAGCCTCAGTCAACGGCTGGCCTCAGTCAACGGCTGGCCTCACATGGACGGCAAGCCTCAGATCGACGGCGAGCCTCAGATCGACGGCGACTGGAGCCCGTGCCCATCCTCGAAGCTGGCGTGCCACCGCAGGCCCGCATCATTCTCGTACCAGAGCCTGCCGCGCAATTGGCCCTCGATGAGGGTGTGGACAAGCTGCAGTCCAAGGGTCTCTTCCAGGCGCGACTCGATCGCCTCGGGCAGGCCCACACCGTCGTCGGCCACCTCCAGCTCGATCGTGCCCGAGGGGCTCTTTCGGAGCGTCACGCGAATCTCCCCAGCCCGCCCGTCGGGGTAGGCGTGCCTCCTCGCATTGGACACGAGCTCGTGCAGGGCCAGGCCGAAGGGCACCGCTGTCTCGATGGAGGCCCGCACCGGCTCGCAGTCATTCACCAAGACGACCTTCCCTCCGCCGTCCCGTCCCGATTGGGCTGGCAGTGCGGCTACGTCGCGGCAGTAGGCGTCGAGCTTGATCGTGGCCAGGTTGTCGCTCTCGTACAACAGGCCATGGACGAGCGCCATGGACATGATGCGGGCGTTGGTCCTCTTGACGATGGCCCCCACCCCCGGATCGGGCGAAAGCGCGGCCTCCGCGTCGAGCAAGGCCATGATGATCTGCATATTGTTGCGGGTGCGGTGAAACAGCTCGCGGAGGAGGGTCTCTTTCTCCTCGATGGTCCGGGCCCCCAGTTCCTCGGCCGCCACGCGCCTTTCAATCTCGCCCCGCAAGACCTCGACGGAGGCGTGCGACTCCTTGAGGCGGGCCGCCATGTCGTTGATGGCCTTGGCCAGGGCCGAAAACTCGTCGTCCCCCGAGGCGTCGAGGCGATGGTCGAGGTCGCCCTTTCCAATGAGCCCGAGATCTCCCTCGATGGACAGGGCGCGCCCGGCGAATTGGCGTCCCAGCCTGAAATAGTTGATACTGATTACTATTGTTCCAAGGATGACTACGAGGACGGCGATGAGGGTGCCCATCTCGACCGCTTCGTCGACGGCATCGCTTTCGAGCCTTCTCAAGGCCGCGATGCCATCGTGGATCGCATAGGATCGCATGAGGTACTGGCCGAAAAAGAGGGTGTCAGACTCGCTGTAGGACAGGCCGATGGCCTCTGGGCCGCCCGAAGCCTTCACGACGCGCTCGAGCTCCTCGGAAAAAGCCTTGGTCCCGTCGAATTCCGAACGTATTGTGGCCACAAGTACCCGCTCGCTCCTGGATTTGAGTTCCCGATCCGCCCTGTCGAGAAGTCGGGTAAGTTCCGCGGTCGTCTCCTCCAATTGCGCCGCGGCCCTCGGCTCGCGTCGAAGGATGAAATCGTCGCGGAGCAATTCGCGATCCGTCTGCGTGACGAATATTTCGGTTACGAGGCCCCGGGCAACCTGGGCGCGGCGGACCTGGAGCTGGGTCCAGGCGATGGAGGCTGTCATGAGGGTGCAGATGCCGAAGGTGATCCATGTCGCGATGCGCAGCCTCGACTCAATTCTCATTCAGGCGTCCTGATCTTAGTGGATGATATCGACTGCGCCCGGATCGACCGATTCGAGGCCTGAAGTGTCGAAATGGGCGAGGAAGCCGGGCATGACTTTCCGATTTCCCGAAAGGTCTACCAGCCATCGTGCCTGGTCTTCGAGGTCGACCAGGAAACCCTGCCCGAGGGCGACGCGGAAGCTAAAGATTCCCCAGATGGAATCGAGGATGGACTGGTCGATGCCGAGGAGCCTGGCGACGAGGACGCGCGCCTCGCCGTCGTGGTCGCGGACGAAGGCAGAGGCGTCGACGAGGGCCCGGAGAAAGCGGCGTTCAGCCTCGGGGTGGGCCTTGAGCCAATCGCCTTGGGCGACGACGCACATGGTCTCGGTGTAGGAGAGGTCGGCGCCGAAGAGCCGGGCATTCTTGCCCAGATGCCGCCTGAGCGTCTCGATGGTCGGGTTCCATGTGGCCACCGCGTCCACCTGGCCCGAAGCGAGGGCCTGGGGCATGTCGGCGGGGTTCATGTTGACAAAGGTGACCTCATTCTCCGCGACGCCACGCGACAGGAGCACCACGTAGGCGACGTATTGTGTCGTCGTGCCGACCGTGACGCCGAGCCTCCTGCCGCGAAGGTCCGCTACATGCTCGATGCCCCGATCGGCCCTGGCCACTATCGCCTCGTTGCTGCTGGAGGTCTGGATGGACGCAAAAATCATGAGCGGGTCGCCGGCGATAATGGAAAGCGCCACGGGCGTATCGGCAACCGTGCAGACATCAGCCTTGCCGGCGAGGAGATTCTGCAGTGCAAGCTTGCCAAAGGCGCAGGGGGTCGCCTTGACATCGAGACCCTCCCGCGCAAAAAAGCCCTTTTCGAGGGCTACATAGACCAGGGTGGCGTTGATATTGGCGGAATAGGACAGGGTGAGCTTTTCGGGCTTTGAGCTGCCCTGGCAGGCGAAAACAGCCGAGCCACACAGCGCAAACATGACGGCGATTCGAGGCAGACGAAAAGACGAGAACCACGATTTCATCTAATTCCCTGCTGTTTGTCAACTTTTAATCACGGCGATGGCCCATGCGAGGGGGGCCCCTAGGTTCTCATGAGAGCATAGTGCGCCACCCAAGGGAACGCAAGGATTGGAAAAATTGCGAGGAATTCAGGCGCGGCCACCCAGCCGGCCTGTCTCCAGCCCAGCTGTCTCAGGCGGGCCAAGGGGGAAATCCACAAGGCAGCGAGTCCCGCGGGAAAGGGGTTCCATCGACCACACTGCTCCGATCTGATCAGCCAGACCGCGGATGAGGATGATGCCAGTCCCGCCATGGACATCGAAATCCGAGGGAAGACCGATACCGTCGTCGCGCAGCTCCAGGCGCCCTCCTCCGCCGGCTGATGAAAGGAAGATTTCAAGCGTTCCCGAGGCGCCGTCGGGGAATGCGTATTTGAGGGAATTGGTAATGAATTCCGTGAGAATGAGGCCGAGGGGACCGGCGATGCCCGCGTCCACGAGGACCGGGTCCATCTTCATCGAAAGGGAAAGACGCGGGGCCAGGCCCAGGACAGCCTTCGCGACCCTTTCGCAGTAGTGATCGAGACGGACGACCGAGGTCGATCCGGACGCGTAGAGGAGGGAATAGAGTTCCGATACCGAGCTGATCCTTTTCTCGAGGGATTCCAGGACCAGCCGCATTTCCTC
>JAJXVS010000123.1 GCA_021782015.1 bacterium
GGCAACGAATACCTCTACCAGGCCCTCGCGACCGAGAATATCGAGACTATGAAGGCCACTGGCGCCAAGTCAGTGGTCACGACCTGCCCCCACTGCTTCAACACCCTGGGGCGCGACTACGCAGACCTCGGTTTCGACATCCCCGTCGAACATCACGCGACCTTCCTGGCCAGGCTCCTCGAAGAGGGCAAGCTGCCCGTCGCGAAAGAAGAATTCGATTGCAGTTATCACGATTCCTGCTATATCGGCCGGTACAAGGACATCTATGACGAACCGCGCGACGCGATCGCAGCCCTCGGCGGCAAGGTGCGGGAAATGGAAGCGCACCACGAGAAGTCCTTCTGCTGCGGCGGAGGCGGCGGTCGCATCCTGGCCGAGGAAAAGCTCGGCACCCGCATCGCCGTCGCCCGCGCCGACATGGCGGCGAAGACGGGCGCGCCGAAACTCGTCGCCAATTGCCCCTTCTGTCTCACCATGCTCGAAGACGGGGTGAAGACCGGCGGACACGAAGGCAAGGTAGAAGCGATCGATCTTGCGGAGCTCGTCGCCTCGCGCCTCAAGAAGCCCGCTTCCGTTTGACATGGGCCTTGCCTGCCCCCTTGTCTTTGGGGGACGGGCAAGGCAGAGACGAGGGGAATCGGGCGCAAAAGGAGCGGATGATGGATTTCGAGCTTTCGGAAGAACAGGACCTCATCCGCGAAACTGCCCGCGACTTCGCGCGAGCCGAGCTCGAACCCCTCGCCTCGGCCCTCGACGCGAGTTCCGACGGGGCGGATAAAGCAGCCCGGAAGACGGCGCGCGACTCTTTTCTCGCCAACCTTCGCAAGCTCGCCGGACTCGGCTTCATGGGCCTCGCCGTCCGCGAAGAGTACGGTGGCACGGCGGCCGGGGCGATTGCCTTCAGCATTGCGATCACCGAACTCGCCCGCGCCTGCGCCTCCACCGCCGTCACCGTATCCGTCACCAACATGGTCTGCGAAGTCATCCAGGCCATCGGAAGCGAAGGGCAAAAGCGCGCCTATATTCCCAAGCTCTGCTCGGGAGAGTGGTCGGCCGGGAGCTTCGCCCTCACCGAGCCGGGGGCCGGCTCCGATCCGGCCTCCATGACGACACGGGCCATCGACGACGGTGACGCCTGGGTCCTCGACGGCGGCAAGATTTTCATTTCGAGCGCGCCCTACGCCGGCGTTTTCGTCGTCTGGGCCGTCACCGATCGCGAAGCCCCCCGCGGCAAGGGCATATCATGCTTCCTCGTCGAGGGGGGGACCCCGGGCCTCCAGATCGGCCCCGAGGAGCGAAAGATGGGCCAGCGCGCATCGGCCACCTGCGAAGTCCACTTCGATGGGTGCAGGATTCCGAAAGACGCCCTGATGGGCAGACTTCACGGCGGCTATCACACCGCCGTCACCGAACTGGCGGGCGGCCGCATTGGCATCGGCTCCCTCGCCCTCGGCCTCGGCCTCGAGGCGATGGAGCGGGCCGCCCGGCACGCGAACGAGCGCGTACAATTCGACCGCCGCATTTCCGGCTTCGAGGCCATCCAGTGGATGGTCGCCGACCGGGCCGCCGAGCTCGAGGCAGCCCGCCTCCTCCTCATGGAGGCCGCGTCGCGCAAGGAGAGGGCCCTGCCCTTCGGCAAGGAAGCGTCGATGGCCAAGCTTGTCGCCACGGAGGCCGCCAATCGAGCCTGCCAGGACGCCATCCAGATCTTCGGCGGCTACGGCTACACCGAAGCCGGCGTCGTCGAACGCCTGGCCCGCGACGCGCGGGTGACGACGATCTACGAGGGCACGAGCGAGATCCAGCGCATGATCGTCGCCCGGGAAATATTTTCGCAATTGCGATAATTCTTGTTTGGAGGATCCAATGGATTTCGAACTCGACCAGGACCACAAAATGCTCCGCGACAGCGTCCGCGACTTCGTGACGAAGGAAGTGCGGCCGCTGGCCATCGACATCGACGCGAAACATCGCATTCCCGACGACCTCATCGCCAAGTACGCCGAAATGGGCTTCTTGGGCAGCTATGTGCCCGAAGCCTACGGCGGGGCGGGCCTCGACATCCTCTCCTACGCCATCGTGGTCGAGGAGCTTTCGCGGGCCTGCGCCTCCAGCGGCGTTCTCGTCTCGGCCCACAGCTCCCTGGGCTGCGACCCCATCCTCCATTTCGGCACCGAGGCCCAGAAAAAGCGATGGCTTCCCGACCTCGCCAGCGGGAAGAAGATCGGCGCCATCCTCCTCACCGAGCCCGAGGCCGGCAGCGACGTCGCCAACATCCAGTCGACCTACCGCCGGGAGGGCGACGAATTCGTCATAGATGGGAACAAAGTTTTCATCACGAACGGGGGCTTCCTCGGCACGGGCATCGTCTTCGCCAGCCGCGACCGCGCCCTCAAGCACAAGGGCCTGTCCGCCTTCATCGTCGACCTCTCCTCCAAGGGCGTGACGGCCCTCCGCAACGAGGAAAAACTCGGCATCAGGGGAAGTTATACGACGGCCTTTGCCCTCGACGGCCTCCGCGTCCCGGCAGACGCCCTCCTCGGCGAGGAGGGAAGGGGCTTCAAGATCGCGATGGAAACCCTGAACGGAGGCCGCATCGGCATCGCCGCCCAGGCCCTCGGCATCGCCGACGGGGCCCTCGAGCGCTCGATCGCCTACGCAAAAGAGCGCAAGCAGTTCGGCAAGCCCATCGCCGACCTCCAGGCCATCCAGTTCAAGATCGCCGAGATGGCCACGCGGGTCGAGACCTCTCGCCTCCTCGTCTACCTGGCCGCCACCCGCAAGGAGAAGGGCCTTCCCTTCGCCACCGACTCGGCCATGGCCAAGCTCCACGCCGCGGAGACGGCCGTCGCCGTGACCCGGGAGGCCGTGCAGATCCACGGCGGCAACGGCTACACCGTCGAGTACGAGGTCGAGCGCATGTACCGCGACGCCAAGATCACCGAAATCTACGAGGGCACGAGCGAGGTGCAGAAGATCGTAATTGCGAGGGCTTTATTGGGATAGGGACAGGCTGGCCCGCGGGGTAGACAAGCTCCGCGGGCAGACAGTCCGGCGCCGGCGGGCCGGGGGCCAGCGGGCCCCGGGGCCAGCGGGCGGACAGACGTCGCCGGCAGGCGGACAAGGGCCGGCTAGGGCGCCGAGTCGGGCCTACCAGCGGTGATAGGCGGGGTGGCCCTCCTTGACGGCGACGAAGACGCCGCGGCAGATGGCGCATTCGACGCCATCAACCTCGAGGACCCCTTCAACCACCGCCTTGCGCTCCGACGACTCTAGTATCCGCGCCCGCAAGTGAAGCTTTTTTGCGGGTGTCGGTCTCAGCAATCTTATGGCATACTCGGCGGTGACGGTGCAGGGCGGCGTCGTGAGGCCGTTCGCCTTCATGAGATGCCAGGTCGCCGTCCAGTTGCAATGGCAGTCGAGGAGGGTCCCGATGATGCCGCCGTTGAGGGAGCCCTCGTAAGCAATATGATGAGGCTCTGGAGTCCAGTCGCAAACCACCTCGTCCGTCCCGCCCTCCGCGGCCGGCACGACGCGGCTCTTGATGTGGAGCCCCTTCTCGTTGGCGGGTCCGCAGCCGTAGCAAACGCTCTTGGGCGCGTAGATATCCTGCAAAGCCCTGTCTTCAGACATGCCGAAACCTCCGTAGACCGTACGTTTTCGCCCGTCGGCCCCGATCCGTCAAGCGCCATCGAGGCGGAATCGTTCGGCCCCCATCCCCATTTCGCCCGGAGAAACGCCCCATGAAAGACGAGCGCCCCCGCTACAAGACGAAGCACCATGTCCGCGTCGTCACCGCCACCTCCCTCTTCGACGGCCACGACGCCGCGATCAACATAATGCGGAGGATCCTCCAATCCTCAGGGGCCGAGGTCATCCACCTCGGCCACGACAGATCGGTCCGGGCAATAGTTGACGCGGCTATTATGGAAGACGCCCAGGCCATCGCCGTCTCGAGCTACCAGGGCGGGCACATGGAGTTCTTCCGCTACATGCTCGAGCTCCTCCGCGAGAAGAAGGCAGGCGACATCAAGATCTTCGGGGGCGGCGGCGGAGTCATCGTCCCCGAAGAAAAGGCCGAGCTCGAGGCACTTGGCGTAGCGCGCATCTTCAGACCCGAGGATGGGCGGGACCTCGGGCTCGAGGGCATGATCGACGGCCTCCTCGAGGCGAGCGACGTCTCGACGATAGGGGCCCTCGACTCTATCGACATCGAGGGTCTCGCCCCCGTCGACTGGTCGCGGATCGCCAAGGCCATCACCGCCATCGAGCGCGACTACGAAGCCGCCCCCGAAAGCCTCGCGAGACTGCGCGAGCGCCTCCTCGCAAAGGCGGCCGGCCGCAACCTGGCCGTCGTCGGCATCACCGGCACCGGCGGCGCGGGCAAATCCTCCCTCTCCGACGAACTCCTCCAGCGCTTTCTCCAGGACCAGGGCGGCAAGACGGTGGCCATCCTCTCCTGCGACCCGACGCGTCGGAAGACGGGCGGAGCCCTCCTCGGCGACCGCATCAGGATGAACGCCCTGGGGGGGCCCCGAGTCTTCTACCGCTCGATCGCGACCCGCGATTCGGGGGCGGAGATCGCGCCCTTCCTCCCCGACGCCATCCTCCTCCTCAAAGCAGCGGGCTTCGATCTCGTCGTCGTGGAGACGGCTGGCATCGGGCAGGGCGACGCGGCTATCGTACCAATTGTCGATATCCCCCTCTATGTGATGACCGCCGATTTCGGCGCGCCGACCCAGCTGGAAAAGATCGACATGCTCGACTACGCCGACCTCGTCGCCGTGAATAAATTCGACAGGCAGGGCTCCGAAGACGCCCTCCGCAACGTGCGCCGCCAGCTCGCCCGCAACCGCGGCGACTTCGCCTCCAGGCCCGAGGATTTTCCGGTCTACGGAACCATCGCCTCGCGCTGGGCCGACGACGGCGTCACGAGCCTCTACGTGGGCCTCATCGAGGCGATACGGACAAAAAAGGGCCTCGATTGGAAGACGAGTCTCGTCGCCCGCGCCGACCGCCAATCCTCCGGGCGCTCCGTCATGATTCCCCCGGATCGTACGACCTACCTCGCCGAGATCGCCCGGAGCCTTCGCGCCTACCATTCGCGCGCCGGAAAGGATGCCGCCCTCGCACGCAAGATCTGGCAGCTCAAGGCCGCCCTCGACGAACTCGGCGCGACAGCCGCGCACGACCAGATCGCCGCCCGCCTCGCCGAGCTCGAGGCCCGCCTGTCCCCTGATGCAAGGCGCCTCCTCGAGGAGTGGCCCTCCCTCGTCGAGGCCTATTCCAAGGACGAGTTCGTCTATCGCGTCCGCGACAAGGAGGTCCACACCTCCATCGTCACCGAGACCCTGAGCGAGCTCAGGCTCCAGCGCGTATTTATTCCGCATTATGAGGACCCGGGCGAAATTCTCCGCTTCCGCTCCCGCGAGAACCTCCCCGGCATGTTTCCCTTCACCGCCGGCTCCTTCCCCTTCAAGCGCCGCGACGAAGATCCGACGCGGATGTTCGCCGGCGAGGGCGACGCCTTCCGCACCAATCGGCGCTTCAAGTACCTCTCGGCCGGCTACGAGGCGACGCGCCTCTCCACCGCCTTCGATTCGGTGACCCTCTACGGCCGCGATCCCGACCCGGCGCCAGACATCTACGGCAAGGTAGGCACCTCGGGCGTCTCCATTTGCAGCCTAGACGACCTCCGCGAGCTCTATGCGGGCTTCGACCTCCTTGCGCCCAACACCTCTGTCTCGATGACGATCAACGGGCCGGCGCCGGCTGTCCTCGCGATGTTCCTCAACGTGGCCATCGAATGCGGGGAGCGCAATTTCGTCGCGAGAGAGAGCCGCCAGCCGACCGCTGCCGAAAAGACCGCTCTCCGCGCAGAGGCCCTCTCGACCGTCCGCGGCACGGTGCAGGCCGACATCCTCAAGGAGGACCAGGGCCAGAACACCTGCATCTTCTCGACGCCCTTCGCCCTCAAGGTGATGGGCGACATCCAGGAGTGGTTCGTAGCCAATCGCGTGCGCAATTTCTATTCGGTCTCCATCTCCGGCTACCACATCGCGGAGGCCGGGGCGAATCCCATCACCCAGCTCGCCTTCACTCTCGCGAATGGGTTTACCTATGTCGAATATTACCTGGCCCGCGGCATGAAGATCGACGACTTCGCCCCCAACCTCTCATTCTTCTTCTCGAACGGCCTCGAGCCCGAATACGCGGTCATCGGCCGGGTCGCACGGCGCATCTGGGCCGTCGCGATGCGCGATCGCTATGGAGCCGACGAGCGCTCGCAGAAACTCAAGTACCACATCCAGACGAGCGGCCGCTCACTCCACGCCCAGGAGATCGAGCTCAACGACATCCGCACGACCCTGCAGGCCCTGATCGCAGTTTATGACAATTGCAACTCACTTCATACCAATTCCTACGACGAGGCCATCACGACACCCACGGAAGAATCCGTGCGCAGGGCCCTGGCCATCCAGCTCATCATCAACCGCGAGTGGGGCCTCGGCAAGGTCGACAACCCCAACCAGGGGGCCTTCGTCCTCGAGGAACTCACCGACCTCGTGGAGGAGGCCGTGCTCAAGGAGTTCGAGCACATCTCCTCGCGGGGAGGCGTCCTCGGCGCGATGGAGACAGGCTACCAACGCGGCCGCATCCAGGACGAATCCATGAAATACGAACACCTCAAGGGTTCGGGCGAATACCCCATCATCGGCGTCAACACCTTCATCGCACCCTCGGGCATCGCGCCGACGGGCCCAATCGAGCTCGCGAGGGCCACCGAGGACGAAAAACAATCGCAATTGCGACGGCTTGCGGCCTTCCGCAAGGCCCACGGGGCAGAGGCTCCGGCCGCCCTGGAACGACTCCGCAAGGTCGCCTCCGAGGGCGGCAACGTCTTCGCCGAGCTCATGGAGACGGTGAAGGTCGCCTCCCTCGGGCAGATCACTGACACCCTCTTCCACGCCGGCGGACAATATCGGAGGAACATGTAGTGTCGGCGCACCGGACCCTCGGAGGCGCCATCCGAAAATGCTTCCTTCGCTCCGTCCTCTTCCCGATGGCCCTCGTCGGCGCAATCTCCATTCTGGCGGGCCAATCGGTCTCCGCCCAGACCACGATCCTCACAATAGCAGGTGACCCTTGGCCGCCCTACATTATCGGGGCAACCAGAGGGGGACTCGCCGTGGATGTCGTTCGCGCCGCTCTCAAGCAGGAAGGCTACGGCGTTGAGCTGGAAGTTCTGCCCTGGGCCCGTGCTGAGCAAGGCGTCAAGACGGGTGTTTATGACCTATTGGTCGATGTCTGGAGGACCAGGGAACGAAGCGTCTACCTCGATTTCGGAACACCCTATGCGATGAATACCGTCAAATTCATCAAGCGAAAAGGCGACCCCTTCGAGTACCACGGCCTCGAAAGCCTCAAGGGCAAGAGTATCGGCACGATCAGGGGCTACGGCTACGGCGACGCATTCCTCGCCTCGGACCTCTTCCTCCGCGACGAATCGCCCTCCTTCATGAGCAATATCCAGAAATTGCTCCAGGGCCGAGTCGACCTGACCCTCGAGGACGAGTTGGTCGCCCGCACCATGCTCAAGGAAAGCGACCCCAACCTCCTGGATCTCATCGAGTTCACCAGGGAATCGCTATCGCAAAACGCCCTCTATGTCGCCTCAGGATTCGCCAACCCGCGCCATGAGAAAATAATTTCCGCATACAACCGAGGATTGGCAGCAATAAAGGCCAATGGAACCTTCGATCGTATCATGGAAAAATACGGCCTCAGATAAGGGACATGGCTCCCCTCATCTCGGGCTTTCCGTCGGCCCCGGGGACCTGATCGCGCCTTTCCCGCCCGAAGGCCCGAAGATGTGGACGACGAGCCCCCCGAGCACCAGGGCCGCAGCGAGTCCGTCGCGGGCGGTAAAACGCTCGCCGAGGAAGATGGCCGAAGAGCTCAGGCTGAAGACCGGCACGAGGAGAGAGAAGGGGGCCACCTTCGTCGCCCCGTGCCTCATTATGAGGAAGTTCCAGATCCCGTAGCCCACCAGAGTCGACAAGAAGGCGAGATAGAGCAGCGAAGCTATCGTAATTGGTGCTATTCCGCCCAGCGCGGCGCCGATGGCTGGCCAGCCTTCGAAGGCGAGCGAGAGGGCGAAAAGCGGCAGGGGCGAAAAGATGCTCGACCAGACCATGAGACCGAGGGCATCGGTGCCCGGCATCGAGCGCGCAACGAGGTTGGCCCCCGCCCAGAATAGGGCGGCCAGAAGCACCATCGCCCCGAGGAGGGGTGACATGGAGGCGGCCCCGCCCGATTCCGGCAGGGCCAGCAAAACAAGACCTCCGGCCGCGAAAATCAGCCCAACCCAGGTTTTGGCCCTGATTCTTTCCCGAAAAAGGATGGCCGCGAGAATGGCCGTCATGAAGGCCTGGGCCTGAAGGGCGATGGAAGCCAAGCCGGCCGGCGCCCCGAGCTTGATTGCGGTGAACAGGAACCCGAATTCCCCCACCCCGAGGAGGAGGCCATAGGCCGCGAGCCTTCCCCAGGACACGGCTGGCTTCCGGACGAAGAAGATCGCGGGAACGACGCTGAGCACGAAGCGAAGGCCCGCGAGCAATAGGGGGGGCATCCCGGAGACACCCACCTTGATCACGACGAAGTTGAACCCCCAGATCGCGGCCACAAGGAGTGCGAGAGCGGCCACGCCCGGCGCAATCGCCGTTGAGTTCTTCGTTCTTGTCGGCACATATCCTCCGAGCCCACCTATCATCGGCAAAGAATGGATACTAGAACGAAGGACGGGGCCAATGTCGAGTGCCTCGCCGAAGTCCTGCAATAGCCCGACATGGGCCCGGCCCAGGGCTTTTTCTGCACTTGACAAAATACTGCTCCACTCCGCATGTAGGATATCGGAAGCCCCAAGGAGGAAGAGACTATGCTTGCTGCCATCGATATATCCATTTACAAAAAAGACATAGATGAAGCTGTCATATCCTTCTGGCAAAATCGCGGAGCTCATGGCGTAACCGCGGGCCTCCATATGGATGGATTCACGTCCCTCCTGGCCAAGATCGCGGAAGATCAGTCGTTTTTTTTGGCAACAATTTCAACAACCGAACCGAGGAGGCCCTCGGTAGTGCGGTCGATCTATGGACCGCCCTCAAATGGGACGTATTCGACCGACAGTTGCCGCCTTGGGTTGGCTATCTCCTCCACCTGGAAAAGGACGAAGGTTCGACGACTCCGGTGAGAATCCAGCAATCCAGATTCAAGACGAGGCACGAGTTCGAAAACACTTCCTATATGCAGAGATACGATCTCTTTTGTTCGAAGCTCATGACCGAACGTCATTATTCGGCAGCCAGTGTTATTTGGTCCACCAGAGAGGGAGGACGTGGCAATTGCTCGGATGACACAAGCGTCGAAACTTTTCTCGAATCGTATATCGCCTTTCTCCTCTCGCGCAGAAGGGAATTCCTGCCATGATATATGGGAACAGAAAGAACGGAGGGGAACACGGGACCGTTTTCACAAAGCCCGAGGTTGTCGACTTCATGCTCGACCTCGCCGGGCTGAAATCCCCGGAGGATTATTTGAGCAAAAAATGTCTGGATCCATCGGTCGGGGAAGGAGCATTCATACTCGGGCTTACAAAACGTATTCTGAACAGCTTTGGCGGGGATCGCCACAAGGTCGCGCGTGATCTTATCGCGAGGGCCTTGGCCAACATCTCGGTCGCCGAAATCGATTCCTCGAAATTGAAAGCGTTTAAGGAAAGAATGCGGACAATCATCACCAAATGCGATCCCACTCTGGCCGGCCTCGAGAATTGCGTTACGATTTTTCCGGGCGATTACCTGCTTCTGGACACCGGACGCTTCGATGTGGTGGTAGGCAATCCTCCCTATGTGCGATACGACAATATCCCCGCGCTCTCCGCTGAACGTTATAGAATGTCATTCTCCTGTTTCCGCGAACGATGCGATCTTTACGTCGCCTTTATCGAGAAGGCTCTCAAGGCCTTGGGACCGGGAGGCTCGCTCGTGTACATCTGCGCCGACCGGTGGCTCACCAATAGCTATGGCGATCGCCTCAGGAAGCTCATAGCGCGTAATTTCCATTTCGCCGATTTGATCAAGATCGAAGGTTTCAGTCCTTTCAATGAAAAGGTAGTCGCTTACCCTTCCATCTTCAGAATAGTCAACGCGAAGCCAGGCGGAACGCGCCTGCTGAATGCCCGCAAAATCAGCGAATTGGCCATCAGTTCTCCACCCGACAAGGCCAAAAATGTAAGCTTGGACGAAAACGGCAATTTCCTCATCTCAGAAGACAGAAAAGACTTTGTTACAATTGAGGACCAGGGCTTCACGATCGGCATCGGAGTCGCGACGGGTGCGGATGATGTCCTCATCGTCAAGAAAGCGGAAGTCACGATTGAGGATGACGTCCTCGTCCCCCTGATCACCCGGAAAGATACGATTGGCGACCGTATCGTCTGGAAAGACCGCTATGTCATCAACCCCTATTTCGGCGAGACGACAAGGCTTATCGATCTGGATGGCCACCCCCTCCTCGCGCATTATCTCGAAGGGCATCGGACAAGACTGTCCAATCGGCATGTCGCCAAGCGCAATCCTGACAATTGGTATAGAACGATTGACAGAATCACTCCATCCCTCGTAAGAAAACCAAAATTACTAATACCTGACATTTCGAGCCAGAACGCCATGATCCTCGACCCTGGACAGTATTACCCCCATCACAATTTCTACTATATAATCGGCGCAAGCATAGAAGACCTTGCAGTGCTTCGCGCTCTTCTCTCTTCGGCCTTTATTCGACGCCAGGTCGCCGAGAAGGGCGTGCTCATGAACGGCGGGACTCTGCGCTGGCAGGCGCAAACTCTGCGCAAGCTCAAATTGCCCGACATCAGGCTTCTCACCAAGATGATGAAAGACGATCTGATCGCCGCCTATGGAGCGGGAGATTTCGACCTGATCGAAAGCCTCGCAGGCCTGAGAGTCGCATGATTCGAAGTCTCTCTCCTCGTAAAGGTCGATATTGGTCGATACGTTTCAATCCACGCCCCCGCGCGGGGGGCGACCGAGCCCCTTTCTATGGACGACCGCGCCAAGGTCGGTTTCAATCCACGCCCCCGCGCGGGGGGCGACTTGCTCGTCGCGGCTTGTGACTTCGGGCCACTCGTTTCAATCCACGCCCCCGCGCGGGGGGCGACGATCCTGAATCAGACGGGAGTCGTGCACCCGCTGTTTCAATCCACGCCCCCGCGCGGAGAGCGACATCCCATTGTCCGTCAACGGCTCCGC
>JAJXVS010000124.1 GCA_021782015.1 bacterium
GGAAGGATCGGGTTGCGACCTCCGGACGAGACTATCTCAATTCGTGGAGGGCAAGTGCCTCGAGCGAAAAGCCGCTGTCCGCGGCCACGATGGTCGCGAGTATTTCAAAGGGTGCGTCGACCGGAATCGTCGTGGCGGAATCGCCGACATGCACCGAGACGATGCCTTCGAGGTTCTTGCGGTCGTCATAGCCGTCGAGAAAATCGAAATTCCGATCGCTGGCCTTGCCTCTGATGTTGGCGGCCCTACCCTTCCAGATGACGGCGCAACCGTCATAGAGATGGGGATCGATCCGCACTTGGGCATAATTCGGAATGTCTGTCAGGCTTCTCCAATCGGGAGCCATGACGAATCCGGCGAGGGTGTTCGCCTTTTCCTTGATGGAAGGCGACGCGTTGGATTGCAGCAGTCTGTTGATCTCGACCCTGGCCGCATTGTCCCTGTAGCGCTGAAAGAGATCCTTCGCCTTGTCGAATGCCGCAAGCGCCTCTTTTTCCGTCAGGATGTAGCGCGAGTTCCCGACGGCTGCCACGGGGTTTGCCCTTTCGCCGGCGCTCAGGCTGATCGCCGCCACATCCTTGCGCGGCGATGCCGATTCCACGATGCCGGCGGCGATCGACAGAATGGCCGGCATCGACAGGTACAGCAAGGCCGCAGCCGCGAGGACGAGGGCCAGGGGTAGGATCCAGGGAGGGGGAACGCGGGGACTCGGCAGGAGGCGGGCGAATTCGCGCGACGAGGTCGTCATCGAATCCATGTGTTCGCGAAAATCGCTCTTTCGAAGCACATCCATGCAATGCCTGGCAAGCCGGTCTCCGGGCTTGTCTTCGAGGACCCGCAGGTACAATGCGGCGGCCTTCTCGGTTTCGCCGTGGCGAAGATGAAGTGCCGCGAGGCAGAGTTTGGTGTCGGCATCGAGAGGATCGAGTTGTTCCGCGCGCCTCAGGTAGGTGTTCGCCCCACCGATGTCGCCCGTGCGGAGGCACGAGGCGCCGAGAAGGTAATAGTACTCATGGGATTCCCTGAAGAGGGGGAGACGCGACTCCAAAAGGCCGATCACATCGGCGTGGCGTCCCTGCGCGAAGATTTTGCGCGCGTCGTCGAGAACCGAACGAGCCATCGGCAGGAAACCTCAGTATCCCTTCTTCCGTTCTTCAAGCAAATCGAGGATCTTTTTCCAGGCCGCGATTTCGTCCGCCGTCGGCTGGGAGCCCGAAGAAAGGACCAGATCGATCCTGGTCAACAGATCCCGCACGGAAAGCAGGTCGGCTTCCATCAGGGATTTCTTGTCTGCGTTGGCCGGTTGCGTCAGCACGGTCTTGGAAAAGAGTTCGTCAGTCCCCTTGTCGCCGCCCTGCGAGATCGGATAGCCCTTGTCGTTGAAGGCGCCCAGGGCAAGGGCGACGGACGAGGAGGCGCCGGGCGCGAGGACCTTGGGAAGCCAGTAAATCGCCACGGCCGAATCGTTGATGGAATAGGGAAGAAGGGTGAAGTTGCGCGCGCTCGAGGATTCGAGGATCCAGGGCGCCTCGTTGAGCCTCTTCCAGTTCGCGAAATGCACGCGGTCCGGCGTGACAATGCCGTCGCCCGTGAACTGGATCATGAAACTGGCGGTGTCGCCGGGTGTCTCTACCCAATCGGGAATCGAAGCGCCTTCAAATACCGTTTCATTGCTCATTTTTTCCAGACCGGGCAGACGGAAATGAATGCCCGATTTTTCCGCGAGCGAGGTGTCGACGAGGAAACGCAGGCCGACCGACGCTTCTTTTTGGGATACGTTTTCCATCATGATGGACAGGCGGATTCCATCGGCGATCGCCGCGCCCGACGATCGCGCGAAATCGAGATGCTCGGTGACGCGGGCGAAGGCTGAGCGGAATTCTATCGATACGCCGGTGGCGGTTCGGGCGACGGCTTGCCTGAACTCGGAAGAATCGCCGAGACGGTACTGACGTCCTCCGAAGGAGAGGGTCATGCTCGTTGTGCGCGGATCCAGATCGAAAAACAGGGCCTCGTAACGATCTTTGGCGACATCGACGAGGCGGTAGAGGCTGAAGCGGGCACTCGATTCATCCACGACGATCTTTACAAGTCCTTCGCGGGCTTCGAGCGCCGACATCGTCATGGCGCCGAGGAGGAGTATCGCAGCCGCGAGGGAGAGGCGATGGCGAGACATCATTGAGATCCTCCGCCCGACAGTTTGTCCAGGTAGAATGCGAGGAGATCCAGGGCTCTCGCCTTGGCGGCGAGGGCCTCGGCATCAAGCGAAGCCGAACTCGGGACCACGGAGCCGGGAGCGGGCGGGCTGGCCTGCAAGGCCGTCTGGCGTTCATTCGCGGCCGCCGCCTTCGCGGCAGCCAGCGCGGATTGAGCGGCAGCCAGGTCCGCCTGGGACGCGCCGAGCTTCGCGCTAAGGTCAGCCACCTGCGACCGGAGGTCGGCGATGAGCTTGTCGGAGTCGGTGGCGGCCCCGCGCTTGATATCCGCCAGTTCCTTTTGATAGACGGTGATTGCCTGCTCGTAGGATTTTTCCTTGCGCCGGAAATCCTCGACCGTCCGCAGCGATTCCTCATGGCTCCAGGTGAGGAGCCTGAGCAATTCTTCCTCGCGGAACTCAAGGTCTATGAGGTCGCGCCGGTAGGTGGCGGCCTCGACCTTCACGCTGTTCGGATATTTGGTAATGATCGCGACGAAGGCTCGGCGGGCCTCGTCGAGTCGACCGAGCGCGTACATGCACTCGCCGCTCCAGTACAGGGCGGAAGGATACAATTCATGCGATGGGGCCGCTTGCATGAAGGCGGCGAAGGAGACGAGGGCGCCTTGCCAGTCATTGCGGCCGTACTGGATTCGCCCTTTCTGGTAGAGCAGATCAGGGACGCGAGCACCCTTCGGATAGGTAGTCAGGTAAACCTGGATTGAGCGCTCGGCCGTCGCTTGATCGCCCATGGCCATGGCGGCGAGGGTCGTCCAATAGAGAGCTTCGGGCTGGTCCGCCGTGGCCTGGGGGTCGGCGAGGACGGAACCGAAAATATCGAGGGCATCGCGCCATCGCTCAGCCTTGAAAGCCGCGATTCCCCGATCGAGCTCTTGCCCGACAAGGATGACGGAAACCGCGAGCATGAGAGTCAAGGCAATCTTCCTCATCCCGGAATCCTCCGTTTTCAATATCGGCTGGGCGGCCTTAAAACTCAAACCCGGTCGTTGTGGGCCACAAGGGCCTTGATGCCGGCGACCTCGGTGGAGGGAGATGAAGCGCCGAAAAATGCCGATCCCATGACGAGCACGTCGGCCCCGGCCGAGATCGCGGCGGGGGCCGTCTCCCTATTGATGCCGCCATCGACGGAGATCCTGAACTCCAGGCCCAAGGCGCGGCGAATCGCGGCGAGTTTCCTGACCTTCTCGAGACAGGAGACGATCAAGGACTGGCCGCCGAAACCGGGATTTACGGTCATAACGAGGACCAGATCGACAAAGGGAAGCAATTCCTCGATTGAAGACAGGGCCGTCGAAGGCACGATCGATATGCCGGCCCGGCGCCCTTCCCTTTTTATCGCTTCGATGTGTCTGTGCGCATGGACGGTCGCTTCGATATGGAAAGTAATCCAATCCGCGCCAGCCTTGATGAAATCGGGAATCAGGTTCTCAGGTTCCAGCGTCATGAGGTGGACGTCAAAGGGAATTCGGGTCATCGGCCGCAGATCTGATGCCATCTTGGGACCAAAGGTCAGGTTGGGAACGAAACGACCATCCATGACATCGAGATGCACCCAATCGGCTCCTGCCGATTCGACAAGGGCGACAGCCTTGCCCATATCGGAAAAATCGGCCGAAAGGACGGAGGGAGCCACGATGAGTTTGTGCATGCGCGGACTCTAGCATACCGCACCAACTCGCGCCAGAGCGGGGCGCTTCGTCGCCCGGAAGGCATCGACGCGAAAAGGCTCCGATTGACCAAGGCAAGGCTTTGCGTATAAACTTTTTCTATATACGCAAAGCCTCTTTCGAGGTCTATGCAAGGAGAATCGGAAGCCTGTCACCTCCGTGGCGGGAATACGATTCACCGACAATTGAAGCGGGAAGTGACATCATCGATAGACCGGTCGACACTTCAAGCGTCTCACTACTCCTCGCAAACGCCTATGAGGCGCTCAAGGCAGTTGATTTGGACGCGGCAGCCCGAATTCTGGATGATGCCCTGTCCATCGAGTATGAGAATCCCGAGATTCTCTTCGCCTTGAAATGCTCGGCCTACTGGGTCGAAGGGCTGGAGCGGGTTGGGGCAGTAGCCAATGCCTTCGAACGAGGCGAAGTGGTACTCCTTCTTTGGAAGAGTTTCAATGCCTTCCAGGGACGACTTGAACAGGGTTTCGAGCCCTGTCGCTACGCCTTTAAGCAATTCGCCTTCCGTCTTGCACTTTTCTATTACCGAAGCCTGCCGAGCGAAGAAATGGAATCGCATCGCGCGGAAATGGCCCTCCGCATTGGACGATGTCTCAAGGGAGCCGGCACCTACGACGAAGCGATCCGCGAATTGACGATCGCGGCCAAGGATCGCAGGGACGACCCCGAATCGCTCGCGGAACTCGCCGACGCCTTCGCGCTCGTCAATGAAATGCGCGATTCGAAGGCCCTGTTTCGCGAGGCTTTCTACCTGGGAGCGTCGAGAGTCGATCTCGACTTTCTCGAATCCGAGATGATCATCAGGCTCCTGGCCAAGGTCAGGGAAGCCGGACGCGAGGGGCTCGCGTTCGCCGAATGGATCCCCGTTTACGCCAACCTCCTCGGCGTCTTTTCGGTGAAGCGCGAGCTCAAGGCCGTCGAGGCGGGGAAGCTGCGGCAGTCGATCTATCAACTCGAAAACGAACTTCGCGACAACGCAGAGGACAGGGCCCTCGTGGTCCCTCGCCTGATCAATCGGTATTTCTGGCTCATCGATCATTGCATCGCGTCGCGGGAAGAGCGCGTCAAGGTCGACGAAGTCCTATTGAAGCTCCGGCTTCTCGATCCCCAAATTCACAAGCAATACACCGCATAAAGAGGAGAGCATATGGCCGACACAGAACAAGCCGTCAATGAATACGCCGCGAAGGTCCAGGAGCTTCTCAACGAGGAGAAATGGACGCGGGCCGCGCTCTCCGCTCATTCAGTGGCTAACTTCCGCGATCTCGACATACTTCTCGAGGATGCGGCCAGGGACAAGGCCGTCGACAGCGTCCGCGAGCTTTGCGCGGAGCACCTCGGCCATACGAAGAATTCGGTCATCGCCCTCTATCTGTCGGGAGTGATCGCGCTCAAGCGTCAACAGATCGACGATTCGGCCATGACGACACTCATTGACCTCTTCGTCGACAACAAGAAGTGGGGCATCGTCGAATTCATCTGCCAGCGAATTCTCGAGTTCGGAGAGAACCGGACGGCGCTGCGTCGCCTTGCAGAAGCCCTCGAGCAGGACAACCGGGCCGATGAACGCTTCGATATCTGGGAACGCCTC
The DNA here is from genome assembly GCA_021782015.1 of bacterium. Classification (GTDB taxonomy): domain Bacteria; phylum Spirochaetota; class Spirochaetia; order Treponematales; family Rectinemataceae; genus CAIJMU01. Next base: position 5,492 of record JAJXVS010000124.1, read on the forward strand.
ATCAAGGTCGACTACGACGAAACGGAGATCGTCAAGCTTCTCGCCGAGCATCGCGAAAAGGAAGGCAAACGCGAGGAAGCCGTCGATCTTTACAAGAAGGCCCTTCATCGCTTCATCAACAAGGGACTTTTCTCGAATGTGAAGGAGCTTTGGTCGAAACTCGTCGAGGCCTGTCCGGAAGACATCGATTTCTTTTTCCATGTCCAGCGCAAGATCGCCAAGCAGATTTCCGAAGACAAGGCCGCCGGCCTCCTCATGGATCTTTATAAATATTACAAAGCCAAAGCCGATTGGAACACCGCCCTCGATATCCTGCGCGTCATCATCGGGTATGACGAGAAGAACTCGTCGTTGCGCAAGGAAGTCATCGAATGCTATCGGGGCAAGTATCCGTCCCACTCGCACCTGGAGGATTGGCTCAGGCTCTCCAACCTCGCGACCTCCTATCGCTCGATCCAGGAAGCGATGTCGGATTTCGAAAAACACATCGCCTTCGATGAAGGCAATTATGTATTTCATCGCACATGGCACGTCGGTCGCATCGCCGCCGTCCAGGGCGACGAGATCACCATCAATTTCGCGAAGAGCCGCAATCACAAAATGACGCTCAAAATGGCCATCGACAGCCTGACGACCCTCCAGGAAGAGCACATCTGGGTTCTCAAGGCGCGTTGGCCCAAGGACAAGCTGAAGGAAAAGGTGCTGGCCGAGCCGGCCTGGGCCCTCGACCGGATCATCAGGAGTTTCGGAAAGGCTGACCTCAAGCGCATCAAGGCTGAACTTGTTGAGACGGTGCTCACGCAGAAGGAATGGAATTCCTGGAGCACCAAGGCGCGGCAAGTTCTCAAGGATGACTCGAATTTCGGCAACGCGACCGATTCGGTGGGAACGTTCATAGTCAGGGACAGGCCGCTTTCCAACGAGGAGAAGATATACAACCAATTCAAGGCCCAAAAGAATTTCTTCGCGAGAGTCTCCGACATCCGCGCCTTCGTGGAAAAAGGGGCCAAGGACTCGGAATTTTTCTCCGAGATGCTCGCATTCTTCACCGGCTACATCAGGTCGTTCCAGCAGGTCAATGAATATGTCATCGCTTCATATCTCCTGCTCAAGGAACTGGCCGTAGACCGCAGCCTCCTCCAGGGAACCGTCACCACCGGCTTCGCCGAACTCTTCGACCAGATCGAAAACCCGGTCGCGATCTACGAGAATCTCAAGGACGCCAAACTCCGTGCCGCCTTCGTCCAGGACATAAAGAATTTCATTCCCGATTGGGCCGATGTCTACATCAGGCTTTTCCCCTTCTCTCTCAACGAATCGCTCCTCGTCGCCCTCGAGGAGACGGGTCATGTCGATCGTCTCAAGAAGATGGCCATCGACATCATCGAGAACTACCGCGATCACAAGGACGCGTTCATCTGGGTTGTGAAGAATCTCGCCGAAAAGGAATGGTTCAAGGAATTGGACCTGTCCTACGAGAAGATACTCCTCACCCTCGTCCATATCCTCGACATCTCCTTCAAGGAAATCGAGAACCATCGCGAGACGACCGAGAACCGCAAGATCAACAAGCAGGTCCAGTCGATCCTCTTCGGTGAAGGGAAGGGTGACGGGCGGGGACGCCTCGAGAAATTCCTCGAGGAATCCGGAGTCGATACCATCGAGCGCATTTTCACCCTTCTCTCCGACGTCAAGGATCTCGATCCATCGATCAAGATGCGCCTGCGCGGTCGCATCGTCGAACGATTCCCCGAGTTCAAGGTCCAGGGCGAGGAAGGTAAGGAAGTGGTGTCCCGCGGTCTCATCGTCACGCGCGGAATGTTCGACCAGAAGAAGAAGCTGCTCGACCACATCCTCGGCATCGAGGTACCCACGAACTCGAAGGAAATCGCCTACGCGCTATCGCTCGGCGATCTTCGCGAGAACGCGGAATACAAGGCCGCCAAGGAAAAACAGGACGAGCTCAACGCTCGCGTCGCCAAGATCAAGAACGAAATCGAGCGGGCCCAGGAATTCGATTGGTCGACCGTGACGAATTCGAAGGTCTCCTTCGGAACGGTGGTCACCCTGATGAATGAGCTTTCTGGAGAACGCGAGAAATTCACGATATTGGGGCCCTGGGAATCAGATCCGGAGCGCAATGTCATCTCCTACCTTTCGCCTTTGGGAAAGAAGCTTCTCAACCACAAGGCGGGCGAAAAGCTCACATTCACGATTCATGAACGCAAGTTCCAATATGAGGTCGAAAAGATCGATATCGCCGAACATTGAGTGGCCAAGGGAGGAGGGAACCATGAGGGATCGATGCACCGCTTCGGAGCTTTCCTCGGTTCCCCTTCACTTCCCGGCCCGCTATGCGGCCCTCCTGGTGCTGGTTCTGGGTTTGGCCTGGGCGATCCCGGCCCAGGAGAATACTCTTGGCCCCGCGATCCCTCCTTCCGGAGCCATCGACCTTGTGCTTCTCGTCGATGATTCTGCGAGCGTCCTAAAATGGTCGAGGGACCTCAACGATTATCTTCTTGGCCCTTTTATTCGTGATTATCTCAGAATTGGGGATACCGTTCATCTCCTGTCCTTCGGGTCGACCGTCAATCTCGACCTTGCCCGCACCTTGTCCGGGGAATCCGATCTCAAGGCCATACTCGGCCAGCTATTCCTCCTCTACCCCATCCAGCGGCACAGTGATTTCATAGGAGCACTCGATTCGCTCGTCACCTATGTGCGGGGGCTCGACCCTTCCCGAAATAAACTGATCGTAATTGTGACGGATGGGGTTCAGGATCCACCAAAGGGAAGCCCCTGGGCCCGCCTCGATTCATCGGGTGTCGCTCGCGAAATCGGGCGCGCTGCACAGGCCCTGCGAGGTCTCGGTTGGCCTCTCAGGTTCGTGATGTTGCCCTTCGGAAATGACAGGCCCGGAGCAGCTATTTCGGGTTCGAAGAAGGAAGCGGCGGGCCCCACTGCGGCAGCAGCTACCTCAACAGAGGCTTCGACCGCTATCTCGTCCGCGCCTGCAAGCCCGGCCGGGGCCTCGCCCGGGCTCGCGACCTCGACAGCGACCTCGACTGCGGCCTCGACTGCGGCCGAGGGCCCGGGCGGTTCCGTGGCGGGGCCCTCGGCTCAGACACCCGCGCCGACCGCGCCGACTGCGACGACCGCCCCTACAGCGCCGTCGCCTGGATTGGCAATGGCGGAAGAGGCGGCGAAGGCCCTCGATGCAAGGGTGACGCGTTGGCCTCCAGCAGGGGAATCGTCGCAGGCTCTCAATTCGAAAAAGGAAACGACACAGGCATCGATTTCCGCCACTTCCAATTCCTCAGGGGAGGCTGCTTCGGATTTCGGTTTTCCTTCCCTGCGATTCCCCGGCGATCTGGGCTCCAGAGGCAGGCGATTCGCCCTTCCCCTCGAGGTCGAAAACAGGACGGCGAAATCGATCGACCTCGATCTCGTTTCGGTGCGATCTGTCGTGGGAGAACTTCTCGTTGGGCAGGCCCGGGCAAAGCTGGAGCCGGGTGCTTCGTTATGGCTCAGGCCACAACTCCGAATCCCGGATTCCGTCGCGGCCGGAAAAATCGAGTTGCCAATTGAACTTTCCTTCGCAAACGATGTGAGGACCATGCCCGGAGGGGGAAATCTCAAATTTCGGCTTGTGGAAAGTCCGCTCGCGGGGCTCGTAACCTCTCGAAAGGCCGTTCTTTGGTTTGGATTGCTGGGATTCTTCTTGGTCGCCCTTGTCATTTTCAGACTCCTGGGTTGGCTGCCGGTCAAGGCCAAGCGAATGGCGGGCAAGACTCTCGCCTCCATTTCTACCGAGGCAATGGGAGGGGCCGCCGCACCCTCGCCTGGCGCCGCGACCTCGCCTGGCGCTGCGACCTCGCCTGGCGCTGCGACCTCGCCTGGCGCTGTGCCAGCGCCCGCGGTCGCCGGGAGAACCACGGCGATGGGAGTAGTCGCTGCCGGAGGCACCAAGGCGGAGGGGGGGGCACCCATCGATTCCGGGGTTGCCCAGGCAATTGTCAAAAATGTCAGTGTTAGAATAATAATGGGCCAGTCAGGCAAATATGGAGTGGCTCCGCCGGCCGTCAAGCGCAAGGGGCAGATAAAGATTGAATGTCGCGTGGCCGAGCAGAATTCGCACATTGGCAGAAGAAATGTCCACGAGCTTCAGGCCGGGCAAGCCAAGACGGTCGGAGGCCGACGTAGCGATTTCCTCATTTTCCTCGTCTCCGTGCCCCATGCGATCGCGGAACTCCATTACGACGGGGAGAGCTGCAGCTTCTTTCCGCGCGATGGTCGCCTTTTCCCCAGCCTCGATGGTCCGATGCCCGACTGTCTGGACCGCGATATAGCCATGGTGTCACCCCGCGGCTATCCTCTCACCCTGCGATTCGTCCAATGGGAGGATCCAGGTCGTCGACTCAATCGGCTCCTCCATTGCATAGAGGTTCCGGGCTTGGACTGGGAAAAAAAGATCTAGCAGGTACATCTTCTTCGGACCAACATGCTTCGGGGGCCCCGTCTGGCGCGAGGCCGTGGCAGGGTCCATTCAATAAGCGGCCAGAACTTGGGCGGCGAATTTCTTTACGGCTTCGCTCGGGTCGGAAGATGCCAGCGCCGCGACCTCCGCTTTTATATCGGGTGACTTGGTCGCCTTCGCCCATTGCAGACCGCCAAGTCGAATGAGATAGTCCTTGTCCGCCAGCAAAACTCGCGCGAGGGGGGCGGCGGCGGGGGCGTCGGAGGCCGAGGAAATTTCGTGGGTCAGGTCGATGAACACGGGTCTGTCGTTGGCGGAAGCGGCTTCCTTCTTGAGCACGGCGAGCAGCGCGTTCATGGAAGACGCCGGATCGTCCCGCATCAGCCGCCCAAAGCTGAGCCGACGCAGGTCTGTGGCGGCCGCTTGATCCGTCATAATGGTCGCAAGAAAGGCATAGGCATCCTTTCCTCCGAGGATCGCGATGCTCATAATTGCTTCTGTCTTCACCCCGTTGTCGGGATCGTACCGCGCCTTGTACTCGAGATTCGGCAGGGCCGAACCGATTTTGAGTTTCGCTATCGCCTTGCACGCCGCGATCCTGGCGGCGGGATAGGCATCCCTAAGAGATTCCACGATGGCATCCTCGGCTGGCTTCACCGAAAAGCTCCCCAGGGCGCCGATCGCAGCAGCGCGCACAAGGGCGTCTTCGCTCTGCGTCGCTTTGATCAAGGGGTCGATGCTTTCGGCCAAGCCAATCTTTCCGAGTGATTCGGCGGCGATGACACGCTCGTAACGAGGTACGCCATTATCGCCCAGATTGCTGGCGAGCCAGTCTGCCGATTTCTTGCTGCCCATATCGCCCAAGGCGCGTATCGCCGCCTCGCGAAAGGCCGGAAGCGCCGTATCGCCCTTGAGCCAATTGAGGACTAAATCTTCTTCTGCCGGTCCTCCGACCTTTCCAACCATGCTAATGAGGGCGGGAACAATCGCGTTGTTGTTTTCATCGAGGATGGCCTTCGCCTGAGGTAGAGCCGCCTTGGATTTGATTTCCGCGAGGTACCCGAGAGCCGATGCGACAACCGAAGGATCTTCATTGTCCCTCCCTGTCACGACGGAGGCGGCGTCTTGCTCTCCTCCCTTCCATGCGAGGCTCTTCCAGAGTTCGAGGATGGCTCCGCGAAGTTTGGGATCTTTGGTCCTCTCGAAGACGCCCTTCGTATCCGCATTGTAGGTCGAATCCTTTTGCGCCTCGAGGCTGGCGAAGAGGTCGATGAGTTCCGAATCGATGCCATAGAGAATGACCGCACGCTTCTGATCCACCGCGGCGGCTGCGGGCGCGGCGGCTGCGGGCG
>JAJXVS010000125.1 GCA_021782015.1 bacterium
CTAGCCTCCGCTGTTCGACCGTGATGCTGGGGATCGAATGCAGGAGGCCTTTGGTATAGGGATGAAGGGGATTGCCGAAGATTTCGCGCACATCCGCCTCTTCGACGACCTTCCCAGCGTACATGACGATCACCCGGTCGCAGATCTCCGCGATGACGCCGAGATCGTGGGAAATGAAAATAATTGAACTGTTTCGACCGTTTTTGAGCTTGCGCAAGAGGTCGAGGATCTGGGCCTGGATCGTGACGTCGAGGGCGGTGGTTGGCTCGTCGGCGATGATCAGCGCGGGTTCGCAGGCGATGGCCATCGCGATCATGACCCTTTGGCGCATCCCTCCCGACAATTGGTGCGGGTATTCATCGACGATCGATTCGCCGCGGGGGATTCCGACTGACCTGAGGAGCTCCAGGGTCTTTTCACGGATCGCCCGCCGGTCGAGGCCCGAATGGAGACGGAGGGCCTCTTCGACCTGCGCTCCGATCCGGAACACGGGATTGAGGGATGTCATCGGTTCCTGGAAGATCATGGTCATGTCCTTGCCGCGGATGTCGCACATCTCCCTGTCGCCGCACTCGAGGATCGAGCGACCTTGGAAGAGGATCTCGCCCGACTGAAAGCCGTGGGCGTTCTGCAGCAGCCCCATCACCGCGAGGGCCGTGACGCTCTTGCCGCAGCCCGACTCTCCGACGATTCCCAGGGTTTCCTTCTCGGCCACCGACATGTCGATGCCGTCGACGGCCTTGACCATGCCCTCGTCGGAAGGAAAATGAATGTGCAAGTCCTTGATTCGCAGAACGGGCCTTTCCATGGTTGTCACCCTAGTCCCTGATCTTCGGATCGAGCGCGTCCCTGAGCTCGTCTCCAAAGAGGTTGAAGGCCAAGACCGAGAGGAACAGGGCGATGCCGGGGAAGATCACCACGTGGGGAGAAGTGTTCAAATAGGCCCTTCCATTGCTCAGCATCGCGCCCCATTCCGGGGTTGGAGGCTGGGCCCCCAGGCCCAGGAAGCTCAGGCTGGAGGCCGTCAGGATGGCCATGCCGATGCGCATCGTGAAATAGACGATGATCGTCGAGAGCGTACCCGGGAAAATATGCTTCCAGATGATCCTTCCGTTTTTCGCGCCGACCGTCGTGGCCGCCTCGACATAGACGCTCGCCTTGAGGGCGAGGGTGTTGCCCCGCACGAGGCGCGCGAAGACGGGAATGCCGTAGATGGACACGGCTATGATCACGTTTCCCAATCCCGGTCCCAAAATCGCTATTATGCCGATCGCGAGGAGGATGCCGGGGAAGGCGAAGAGGATGTCGCAGAATCGCATGATGAGGGTGTCGATCCATTTGCCGTAGAAGCCGCTGATCAGCCCGAGGAAGGTGCCGAACACCGCGCCAAGGAAGACCGAGGAAAAGCCGACCCAGAGGGAAATGCGCGTCCCCACGAGGATGCGGCTGAAGATATCCCTGCCGAACTCGTCGGTGCCCGCGGGATGGGCGAAGGAGGCGCCGGCTAGGATGTGATTGTAGTCGGGCTTTTCCATCGGGTAGGGTGCGATCGAGGGCCCGATCACAGCGACGATCAGCAAAAGGAGGATGAACAGTCCCGACGCGACGCCCACTTTCTTCTTCCTGAATTTGCGCCAGAACTCCGCCGCCGGCGAATGTCGGCCGGGCGCCGCGGGGCCGGCATCGGTCGGCGAAGCGGGTGGAAGGGGAGACGACATGCGAAGGACCTCCATGCCTATTCCAGTCGGATCTGCGGGTTCAAGACGGCATACAGGATGTCGACCAGCACATTTATGAGGATGAATTCGAGGGCGAAGAGGAGCATCTCGCCCTGGATGACCGGGTAGTCGCGGAAGCCCACCGAGTCGATCAGGAGCCGGCCCTCGCCCGGCCAGCTGAAGACGGTCTCCACGACGACCGAACCTCCCAGAAGGTAGCCGAATTGGAGGCCGGCCATCGTCACGACGGGAATCAACGCGTTGCGAAGGGCGTGCTTCCAGATCACGAGGTTATAGGCCAGGCCCTTGGCGCGCGCCGTCCGCGTGTAATCCTCCTGCAAGACCTCCTGCAGGCTGGCGCGGGTGAATCTGGCCAGCACCGCGGCTATGCCCGATCCGAGGGTCAGCGACGGAAGGATGATGCCCTTCCACGAGTTGAACCCGACTGTCGGCAACCAATGCAATTGCACGGAAAATAATTGCATGAGCATCAGGCCAAGCCAGAAGGAGGGCAGGCTGATCCCCGACAGGGCGCCGAACCGGACTGTGTAGTCCTGCCATTTGTCTTTCTTGATGGTGGAGATTACACCGACCACCAAGGCGACGATGAACGACCAGAGCATGCTGACGAGGGTGAGGAGGAGGGTCGGCATGAAGCGGTCGCCGATTTCGCTGACCACCGGCCGGCCGGTCCGAAAGGATGTGCCGAGATTTCCGTGAAACATGTTGGAGACGTAGGACAGGTACTGCGCGAGAATGGGCTTGTCCAGGCCCAGCCGTGACCGCACCGCCGCGATGTCGGAATACGAGGCGTCGGCTCCGGCCAGGAGGCGCGCCGGGTCGCCCGGGATCAGGTGCACGAAGAGGAAAATGAGGACGGATACGAAGAACAGTATGGGGATCAGGCCGAGCAGGCGGCGGCCGAGAAATTTGAGCATCAAGTATCCCCCGGGGAATTCGGAATCCGGTCGCCGCGAAGGGCAGCCTCCCGAACGCGGCGGGGAGAGAAGGCCAGAGGCCCTTTTCTCCCCGCCGTCGATCCGGATCGACCGGTCGCTAAAATCGCGATCGTCGGGGCTCGGGCCTAGTTCAGGCTGTACACGCTCAGCGTGCCATCGGGCAGGAGGTTCACGTCTTGCAGGCTGTCTTTGTAGGCGTAGATGTTCTGCGGCACGCTCAGGAATATCCAGGGCGCCTCGTTCCAGATCGTCTTTTGCGCCTTTTCATAGGCGGCCTTGCGCGTGGCGACGTCGGCCGAATCGAGTCCGGCCTGGATGTCCGCGTTGACTTCCTTGTTCTGGAAATACGCAGTGTTGTAACCTTTGGGCGGGATCATGGTGCCGCCCAGAATCGGGCGCATTCCCCAGTCGGCGTCGGCCGTCGAGGGAGTCCAACTGCCGTAATACATCTGAATAGTGGCGTCCTTCGGATCGGCCACGTTCCAGATCTTGTTGGCCATGGTCCCCGATTCGAGGCTTTCGATCTTCATGTTCACGCCGACCATCGCCAGCTGCTGCTGGAGGAACTGGGCGGCTTTTATGGAAACCGACATGGTCCCGACCCAGAGCGTGGTTTCGAAGCCGTTCGGATAGCCGGCCTCGGCGAGGAGCTTCTTGGCCTTGGCGGGGTCGTAGGGATAGGGAGTCTGCGGGGAGTAGAAGCGCGTATTGGGAGCGAGGCAGGAAGTGGCGGTGCCCGCGATGCCGTTGAAGACGACCTTGATGAAGGCGTCCTTGTCGACGGCGTAATTGAGGGCCTGGCGCACGCGGATGTCCGTGAAGGGCTTTTTCATGGTGTTCATCGAGGCGTACTGGATGCCGACCGTCGGGTCGTGCTTGACGACGATGCCGCCCTGACCGGCGAGGACCTGCAATTGCTCGGTGGGAACGGGGTAGATGAAGTCGGCCTCTCCGGATTGGAGCATGGCCACGCGCGTCCCGTCCTCGGGTATGGACCTGAAAGTGATACTGTTATAATTGACCGGTCCGCCCCAATAATTGGGGTTCTTCACGAGGGTGAGATGGTCGCCCGTCACCCAGTCCTTGAAGAGATAGGGGCCGGTGCCGACGGGGTGTTTGAAAATATCCTTGCCGTAATCCTGCAAGGCCTTGGGGCTGATCATCATGGCGCCGGGGTGGGAGAAATTGTTGAGCATTGCGCCGAAGGGGGCCTTGAGATACACGCTGACGGTGTATTCATTGTCGACGACTGTCTTCTCCACCTGGTCGAAAAGGCTGTGCCGCTTGAGCTTGTTGGCCGGGTCGGCGAGGCGATCGATATTCACCTTGACGGCGGCCGCGTCGAAGGGCGTTCCGTCCTGGAAGCTGACGCCCTTGCGGAGATGGAAGGTGAACTTCTTCGCGTTCGGGCTGGCGACCCAATCCGTGGCCAGGACTCCCACCAGTTTCATGTCCTTGTCGAAGCCGAGCAAACCCTGATAGATGGCCTTTTCCGCGGAGAACGAGATGTTGTCGTTGGTGTCCTGCGGATCGAGGGACACGAAGTTGGCGTTATTGGCGATTACGATGTCTTTTGGCGCCGTTGCCGCTCCTTGAGCGAAACCGGCGGCCGTCAAGGCGAACAGCATCGAGACTGCGGCCGAAAAACGGAAGAGAATTCTGCCCACGGGAACCTCCCAGTAATGAATCTTGCCAGATCGCGAACGCACGATTGGAAGGGTCATGATAAACCGTCCGGAAATCCTGTCAAGGGTCGATCGCGATTCTCTTTTTCCGCTTCCTTCATGGGCGTAATGACCTCATAAATGATTCAAGTTCGTCATAAGTGGGCGGTTCGGCGCCGGCCTTGGTGCAGTCGAGGGCCGCGGCGGCGCCGGCCCATTCGAGGGCGGCTCGGAGCGTGTCCGCGGAAAGGGAGCGGAGACTCGGGCGATCGGTCACGCCGGCCTTTTCGAGGGCGACGAGAAAGGCGGCGTGGAAGGTGTCGCCGGCGCCAATCGTGTCGACGACGGCCACCTTGCGGCTCCTGACCTCGATGGCGCCGTCTTTCCGGAAGGCCGCCGATCCTGCGGCGCCTCTTGTGAGGACGACGAGTTCGGGACCCATGCCGAGGATCGAGGAGATCGCCTCGGCTTCGGCTCTGCCCGGCAGCATCCAGGCGAGATCCTCGTCGGAGAGCCGGACGATCGCGGCGGCGGGAATCACGCGGAGGAGGCGGGCCCTCCAGGAATCGTCGTCGCCGAAGAGGCCCGGCCGGGCGTTGGGGTCGAGGGATATGAGGACCCTGGACGACTCGCGCGCGGCGAAGTTTTCGATAGTCGTGCCCGAAGGTTCCTGCGCGAGCGATATCGAACCAAGTAATAGAAAATGCACCTCGGGGCCGAGGCTCGACGGGATGTCTTCGCGCGCGAGGGAGCGGTCGGCTGCTCCTGTCGAATAGAAGGCATAGCGGGCGCTCCCGTCGTCGAGGCGCTTCACGAAAGCCAGTGTGACCGGCTGTGCGCTTCGGGTGACGAGGGAGGTGTCCACGCCGTTTTCGATGAGGCGGTCGTGAAGGAAGTCGCCGAGGAAATCCTCGCCGATGCGACCGAGGAAGCGTACCTTCGCGCCGAGGCGCGCGGCAGCCACCGCCGAGTTGTACGGGCAGCCGCCGGGACGGGTTAGGAACCGCAGCCCCTCCCCTCCCTCGGGCACCATGTCGACCAGGGCCTCTCCCATGCATACGATCATCGCCGTCTCCTTCCGTGTCCACCACCGCCCCGCCGCGCAGCGCGGAGGAGAGGGAAAGGTGGCTGCAATTGAAATGATTAAACGAAGGCCCGCCTTTTGGGCGGGCCTTCGTACGGGCCTGACGAGCCCGGTGTCGTGCTTCCCCGATCTACGCGCCGGAGCGCGGGATCGGGGAAGGGACGATCAGTCGTAGAGCAGAGGCCCGAACTCGGGCTGGTCCATGTTGTTCTTGTCGTAGAACTTGGCGCCCGTGTCGACGTTCTGGACCGGCTGACCCTTGTAGGCCTTGTAGGCGAGGTCGACGGCGAGGAAGCCGATGCGGACGGGGTCCTGGGTGATCGAGCCGAGGAAGTAGCCGTTCTTGACGGCGGCCTTCTGGGCCTTGCCGGCGTCGAAGCCGACTACGACGAGTCCCTTGTACTGCGTGGGAAGTGCGCTGCCGTCGTTGGTCGCGGAGAGGACGGCGCGGGCCACGCCCTCGTTCGAGCAGAAGATGCCGAGGACGCGATCAGACTTGAAGCGGTTGAGGATGGCCTGGGCAGAGGCGGTGGCGTCGGTGTCCTTGGGCGAGGCCGGGACGACGACGTCGATGATGATGGCCTTGCCGGCGACAGGGCTGTCGGGGGCGATGTAGGCGGGGTTGCCCGTCACCTTGATGTCGGTCGCAGGGCGATTGGCATCGGTGGTGATGAGCTTGATCATCTCGTCGCGGAAGCCCTTGCCGCGGTCGGTGACCGACTGGCTGGTGGCATCCTGGTTGAAGTCGACGATGGTGACCGGCTTGGCGTTGGTCGCCGCGACGATCTTGTCCTTGATGACGGCGTACATCTTGTCGGCGGCGAGGCCGGCTGCGTTGTAGCTGTTGGTCGCGGCGGTCGCGTAGATGGCGCCGGCGGGGGCGTTGGGCACGCCCGAGTCGAAGCCGATGATCGGGATCTTGCGCTTGATCGCCTGGTTCAACTGGTCCATGACCGAGTTGGTGTCGAGGGCCGCGAGACAAATGGCCTGGGGATTCTTGGCCATCGCGTTGACAAGCATCTGGACCTGGGGCTGGATGTCAGCTTCGGTGGCCGGGCCCTCGAAGGTGATCACGACGCCGTCCTGCTTGGCCGCCTGCTCAGCTCCCTGCTTGACCGCCTGCCAGAACTGGTGCTGGAAACCCTTGGAAATGACGGGAATGTAGATCTTCTTCGGCGCGCATCCCGTGACCGCGACAAGAAGCGCCGCGCCCATGGCGATGACGGCGATTCGTTTGGCAATTCTCATAAACGCCTCCTGCTAGACTTTAAGCCGGCGGCATACGCCACCGACATACGACCAAATCATGCGAGCCGGACAGCCGTCGCGGGCCGAAGCCCTCGGGCTGTCACTCTGTTCCCCCTTGCTGGGAGATTCCCTTGCGCCTCACCATCTCGGTGAACTCGCGGTCGGCCGCCTTCTCCTCGGCCTTGATTCGGGCCTGCGCCTCTTTCTCTTCCCGCTTCATCCGCGCGAAGGTCAGCTGCAATTCGGCCTTCGCCGCCTCGATCTCCTTGCCGATCTCGGCGGGGCCGCGTTTCGCGTCCTTGCCGACCGCGGCTATTTCAGCCCTGAGGGCCGCGATCTTCTTGAGCATGTCGGCCTTGTAGGCGTCGGCGGCCGTTGCGATGCGCACCTCGGCTGCCTTCCTGTTGCGGTACATGTCGAGAAGGACCGCGCCTATTACGATGACACCAGTGAAGAAAGTTTGCCAGTGGGCCTCGAGGTTCATGGCCGGCAACCCTGTGCTCAACACCGACATGATGAACACGCCGATGATGGTGCCCCAGATGCTGCCGATGCCGCCCGACAGCGATGTTCCGCCGATGACCGCGGCCGCAATGGCATAAAGCTCGAAGCCCTGGCCTTGAGCGGGCAGGACCGTCGTATAGATGGCCGCGTAGGAAATGCCGCCGATGCCCGCCGTTCCGCCTGCGATCACGTAGACGAGCATCTGCCACTTCTTCACGTCAACGCCGGAGAGGCGGGCCGCTTCCATGTTGCTGCCGATCGCGTAGGTGTAGCGGCCGAGTCTGGTGTTGGACAGCATTATGTGGCAGAAGACCGCGACGAGTGCGAGGAGGAGGGCGCCTGTTGGAAAGGCTGTTCCGTCGGGAGTCAGATAAAGGAAGAGGTCCTTGAACCAGCCGCCGGGGGTGCCTCGGATGGGGAAGGTCGCGCTCGACACGTTCGAGACGATCGATCCCACGCCCATCGAGATCATCATGGTGCCGAGGGTCACGATGAAGGGCGGCATTTTCAGCCGCGATACGAGGAGTCCGTTGACGAGGCCGAAGAGGAGGCCCACCACGATGATGAGGAGGAGTGATGGCACCATCGGGAAGCCGTGCTTGAGGGCCGTGCCGCCGATGATGGTGGAGGCCATCATCACGGTGCCGATGGACAGGTCGATGCCTCCGGAGATAATGACGAAGGTGACGCCCATCGAGATGAAGCCGATGTAGAAGGCCGCGTCGATGATGTTCACCAGGGTGGGGTACGAGAAGTAATTCATCCCGAAAATGCCGAAGAACACGTACAGGATGACCAGGGCCGCCGGGGCCAGCGCGTTCTTGAGACCGCGCTCCTTGAAGCGCTGGAAAGCGCCGTTTTCGATCGCGTTGTTCGCCATGCTGCTCAGCTCCTCTTCAAAACGGTCTGGCGCCCCATGGTGCCGTATTCCATGATGGCTTCCTGGCTCGCCTTTTCGATGGGTATCTCGCCGGTCAGCCGGCCCTCGCACATCACAATGATGCGATCGCTCATCCGGAGAATCTCGGGAAGCTCCGAGGAGATCATGATTATGGACTTGCCCTCGCGCGTGAGTTCGTTCATCAGCGTGTAGATTTCGCTCTTGGCCCCGACGTCGATGCCTCGCGTCGGCTCGTCGAAGATCAGAATGTCGCAATTGCGAATGAGCCATTTGGCGATGACGACCTTTTGCTGGTTGCCGCCGGAGAGATTGCGGAGAAGCTGTTCGAGCGAGGGAGTCTTTATCTTGAGCCTGTCCACGTAGGTGTCGCCGACCTTGCGGATCTTCGCGGCATTGACGAAGGGGCCTCGCCGGAAGTCCTCGTAGCTGGCCATCGCCATGTTGTCCTTGACGTTCAGGTTGACCGCGAGGCCGAAACGCTTGCGATCCTCCGAGAGGTAGACGATGCCGCAGTCCACCGCGTCCTCGGGCGAATGGATGGAGACCCGGCGTCCCCTGACCTCGATCGTGCCGCCCTGGATCTCGTCTGCGCCGAAGATCGCCCGGGCCGTTTCGGTCCGCCCCGACCCCATGAGGCCGGCCACGCCGAGGATCTCGCCTTGATGGAGTTCGAAGCTGACGTCGCGCACGAGGGGGCCTGCGTTGAGGGCGGTGACCTTGAGTACGACCGGCGCATCCGGGCGGACGCCGCTGTGGGTCTTCGGCTGCTCGTAGATCACCCGCCCGACCATCATATTTATGATTTGCTGCTTGGTGACCTCGGAGATGGCCTTGGTCTCGACGCGCTCGCCGTCGCGCATGACCGTGACCCGATCGGCGATCTGGTGGATTTCGTCGAGGCGATGGGAGATGTGGATCATGCCGACGCCCTTTGACGCGAGATCGCGCATAATGAGGAAGAGATCCTCGATCTCCGCGTCGGTGAGGGCGGCCGTCGGCTCGTCGAGGATGAGGATGCGGAGCTCGTGGGAGACCGCCTTGGCGATCTCGACCATCTGCTGTTTGCCGACGGTCAACCTTCCCAGCCTCTCGGTCGGATCGATATTCATGCCGAGGCGTTCGAGAAGCTCGCCGGCCCGCCTGGTCTGCGCCTTCTTGTCGAGGAGGAGCCCTCCCATCATCGCGGATTCCCGGCCGATGAAGATGTTCTCGGCGACGCTGAGATGGTCCATCATGTTCAGTTCCTGGTGGATGATCCCGATGCCCATGTCGAGGGCGTGCTTGGGATCGCGCGGGTTGAACAGATGGCCGAGATAGTGGATCTCCCCGGCGTCCTTCTGGTTAATACCAACTATTACCTTCATGAGAGTCGACTTGCCGGCTCCATTCTCGCCCACGAGGGCGTGGATCTCCCCCTCGGCGAGGTCGAAATCGACCTTGCGCAGGGCGTGCACGCCTGTGAAGCGCTTGTCGATGCGCTTCATGGAAAGGATGGTGCGCCTCTCAGCGCTCGCCGCCCTGGTCTCAGCCATTGTCGCCTCCTTGCCGGGGGGATCCGCACGATTCGCGGACGATCAGTCGCGCGGGGATGATGAACGAGGAAGGTTCCATGGAGTCGCGGCCGGGGGCGGCCCTTCCCTCGACCCTCGCCAGGAGAACCTCGAAGGCCGTGGCGCCGATCTTTTCGGTGGGCTGCCTGATCGCCGTGATGGGGCATCGCATGAAGCGGTAGCAGTCGGGGTCGTCGAAGGAGACGATGGCCATCGGGTCGGGCACAGTGATTCCCGCCTCGTCCAGGACGGAGAAGGTGAGAAAGCAGAGATTGGCGTTTCCGCAGATGATGCCGTCGAGGGCCGGCGCCTTGGCGATCCATCGGCGGACCTTCGCCTTGTTGTCGCCGGCCTTCGATCGGAGGGTGAGGATCCGCGCCTCGTCGGCCAGGCCGAGTTCCCCCATCGCCGCCATGAAGGCTTCGGCCCTTTCGCCCATCGTGGCGATGGCCATTTCGTGGCCGATGAACCCGAGTCTCTTTTTGCCGAGACTGACCAGGTGCCTGACCGCCTCTCGGGTGCTGCGCGCGTTTTCGATTCCGACGAAATCCAGGTTGCTGACCTCGCTTCGGCGATCGACGAGGACTATCGGCAGCTTGCCGTCCCGGGGGGCGGGGATGGGCGAGGCCCTGTCGACGGGGGCGAGTATGATGCCGTCGACACCCCTGTCGGCGAGGATTTCGATGTAGCGCCCCTCTTTTTCGGGATCTTCCTCCGAATCGCAGAGGGTGACGAGGTAGCCATGATCGTTGGCCGCCGATTCAATTGCCTTGGTGAGGCCCGCGAAAAATTCTTCCCGTATATCGGAAATGACGAGGCCGATTGTCTTCGAGGCGGCTCCGCGGAGGCTGCGGGCGAGCTGGTTCGGCCTGTAGCCGAGTTCCTTGACGGCGAGGAGGACGCGATCGTTCCGCGTCTTTTCGACGTGTCGCGTTTTGTTGAGGACGTGCGAAACGGTCGAAATGGAGACCTTCGCACGGTTCGCTACGTCCTGGATCGTGGCCGCCTTTTGTCGTGGCACTCGCTTCGCTCCCTTGCCTTATCGAAACGTTTGCGCAAACGTTTCGGCGAATATTCCGCCATCACAATCTCCTTGTCAAGCCCCGTTCTGTGCAAACGATTGCATTCGACCAGTGCTCATATTCGACGCGAATCCGGGCCCTGTCAAGAATGGCGGCTGATTAATTTTGCCGAGGCTTCGATCGGGAACATTTCCGCGGAGTATCCCGCCTTTGGCCGCGAAAGAATCGGGAGGACTTGCAGCGGAAGTAAAAACATGGTATATCGAAGCGCCAACGAAAACGAAACGAAGGTGATTGGAAAGGTGAGCAGCAGGTGACCGAAGGCTTGTCCGAACGCGAACGCTCCATTCTCGACCTCCTCTCCGAGGAAGGCTTCCTCTCCGTGTCGCGACTTGCGCAATCCCTCGGCGTTTCCGCCGTCACCATCCGTGCCGATCTGCAGAATCTCGAGGAGCTCGGTTATCTCGA
>JAJXVS010000126.1 GCA_021782015.1 bacterium
TTTCGAGGTAATCACGGCCCTGGCGCCCAGGCAGAGGAGGGCTGGTGCCATGTCCGAACAGGGCGAGGCATTGACGACATTGCCGATGACCGTGGCCCGATTGCGAATCTGGTAGGACGCGAGATCGCGGGCGCATTCGGCGAGAAGGGGAAAAACCTCGTTCACCTTCCTGTCGGCGAGAAGCTCGTTGATCGTCACCGCGGGCTTGATGACGAGTCCTTCGAGGTCGGTGAAACCAATGCCGTGGAATTCGGGAATCTTCTTGACATCGATCACGAGAATCGGCTTGGCGACGCCCGCCCGGAGATTCACGATGAGGTCGGTTCCCCCGGCCATCAGTTTGGCGTTCTTGCCATAACTGGCCAGGAGTTCATGGAGCTCCTGGCGCGTGACGGGACCGGAATATTCGAATTCATGAAGCATGCTGCGTCCTCCTTGCCTTGTCCGATTTCGGCGTGATTGCGTGCTTTCCCGGGCTCGGGCCGCAGAGGAGCCCGAGGCCATAGAGGAAACCGGTCGCTGTGTCGGCGCCGGATGAATGTCCAATTGTGCAGAGTCGTCGCAGGGCCGTGACGACCCGGGCGGGCTCGTTTTCCGCCAAGGCCTCCGCGAAAAGTCCGAGGGGCCCGGAAAAATAGCCTGCCGCGGCGAGCCTCAGCATCGAGGCTGACAGAAGGGTCGTCGATTCGGCGGCCTTCGAGAGGGCCCGGGCCAGTTCGACGGGGGGGGTAGGCGGCCCAATGACCCTTTCCCGCCCCGAGGCGCAAATGGAGGCAGCGGCATAGCCCACGAGAAAATCGTCGCCGGCAGGCGTGAGACCCGGACCGGAACCGACTATCCGCGACAAAATGGCCTCCGGAGGCGCAAGGGGCAGGGGCGCCCCAGCCAAGGCCCGGATGGCACTCGTCAGAGGCGAATGCGCCACGCCGACGTTTCCGTCGGGGCCCTGCAATTCGTCAATCCTGAGCTCGGCCGATTTCCGGCACTGGATGCGCGCCAGTTCGGCGACGGCGATCGTCCACGCCTCGCCGTTTGAGCCAATTGGTGGTATCGCGGTCGCTGCACCTCTGACGGCTCCGCCCATGATGATGCGCACCCGGATTATCCCGCGGGCATCAAGCAAATCGAGGGTCGTGCCCTCGAGTCGACCGCTTCCGAGCTTGTAAGGAAGCCACGAGCGAAAATCGAATTCGGTCGCCAGGCCTATGGCCATAGGTTCCTCGGCATTGGAAGGACCGACGATGGAGGCGACAAAGCCGGTCCCGACGAGGGCGAGATTGAAGGCCGCTCGATGGACGCCGAGAACCTTGAGATCGAATGAACCTTCCGGCAACGCCGACCCGAGGGAGACCGGGCTCAGGACCAGGTCAATCGCGGTTGCGGTAGGCATGGGCCAGCGCTTCCTTGATCGCGCGCTCGGCTGAGGCGCGCCCCCCCTCGATATTGCGCCTGAGGGTCGAGAGGGCGGCCTTGAGGTCCCTGGCTCGGATGGCCCCAAGTAGTTCGAGGTGCTCGGTGCAGGTGGCCACGACGCGCTCCTGGCTCGTGATGTCCGACAGGCGGACGAAATGGATGCGACGATCGATATCGCGGAGCGCCTCCGAGAGAATGTCGTTCCGGAGAAGCAGTGAAAGGGATTCGTGGAAGTCCTCATCGGCGGAGGGAACGAGGCCCGCCCTGTCCGGGAGCCTTTCGAGGATGCCCGACCAGAGGCCGGCGAGCTCCTCCAATTTGTTCCCATCCATGCCGTCGCGGCAAATCCGCGCGATGACGAACTCCTCGATGGCGAGGCGCAACTCATACAATTCGTTGATTTCCTTGAAATCGACGAGGCGCACGCGATAGCCCAGCCTGGGCTTTCGCTCGATGAGTCCGTTTTCGGAAAGCATATGGAGGGCCTCGCGAACTGGACTCCGGCTCACGCCGAATTCATTGCAGAGGCCCTCCTCCGTGATGCGATGGCCGGGCAGGTAGTCCCAACGGAGTATGCGCTCGCTCAGGGTTGCGTAAACGCTCTCGCTCAGGTTTTTCTCGGACATCGCAGGTTCCGCATGGGCCTGTCTCCGGCCGGAGGATGGAGCCTTCAGCCCCCTCCTCCGGCCGGAACAGCAATCAGGCCTTGGCCTCGCTGTCCTTGTCTTTGGGAAGAATGAGATTGAGAATGATCCCCGAAATCGCCGCCGACGCGATTCCAGCGAACTGGAAGTCGGGGCCGAACTTGAAGACCATGCCGCCGACGCCGAAGGAGAAAATGACCGAAACTATGAGGAGATTTCGGTTGGAGGCCATGTTCACCTTGTTCTCGATGAGGGTGCGGAGGCCCACCGAGGCGATCATACCGTAGAGGATAATCGTGACGCCGCCGAGAACGGGCTCGGGTATGGTCTGGATCGCGGCGCCGAACTTCTGGATGAAGCTCAAAAGGATGGCGATTACCGCGGCGCCCTGAATGACGCGGGAACTGAAGACGCGAGTGATTGCGAGGACGCCGATGTTCTCGCCGTAGGTCGTCTCGGGAACGCCGCCGAGGAAACCGGCCAGGCCGGTCGCCAGTCCGTTGCCCAGGAGAACCTTGTGGAGGCCGGGATTGTGCATCAGGTCGCGCTCGACCGTGTCGCCGATGACGAGGAGGTGTCCGACGTCCTCGACGATGGTCGCGATGGCAACCGGCGCGATCATCGCGACGGCGCCCCAGGCGAAGACGGGCATGTGGCCGGTGACGATCGTGAGATTGGGGAGGGCGATCCAGGCGGCTTTGCTGATCGCGTCGAAATTGACCTGGCCGAAAAGGATGGCGACGATATACCCGCCGACCGTGCCGAGGAGGATGGGAATGATCTTGAAGAAGCCCCTCCCGAAGATGCTCGCAACTATGACGATCAAGGTCGTGATGAGGGCGGTGGGCAGACCCTTCGATGCTTCGCCGATGGCGACGGGGGTCAGGCTGAGTCCGATGATCATGACCACGGGGCCTACGACCACGGGGGGCAGCACCGTCTTGATCCACTTGAGACCCACGATGGCGATGATGATGAAGACGATGATGTAGACGACGCCGGCCGCCATCATGCCGGTGAAGGCGCCCTGGGCTCCGTAGGTCTTGGAAACGGCGATTATGGGGGCGATGAAGGCGAAGGAGGATCCGAGGTAGGCGGGAACCTTCCCCTTGTTGACGAGATGGAAGATCAAAGTGCCGAGGCCGGAACAGAAGAGCGTGACAGAAGGATCTAGACCGGTGAGGATCGGCACGAGGATGGTCGCGCCGAACATAGCGAAGACATGCTGGAATGAAAGGGGGATGGACTTGCCCAGGGGCGGCACATCCTCGATATCATAAATCTTCGTGAAGGTACTCAACTGGAAACCTCCGTCTTGGGCGCGGACCCATGTCCTTCATGGGGCGCGCCGGGTTGCCGCTCCGCGACGGGAACGGCCTTTGAACCATCGACCCTCCTTGCGAACAATCTCTCCCCGCGGTACCTCGACAGGCGAGTTTTTTCCGCGTTCGCTCCGGCTCGAGGTTTTGTCATCAACGAAACGGCGTGCGTCCCGGAGAAGGGCCCATGGCAAGGCCCCTTTCGCCGCCGTGGCAGTCACAAAGGACAGTACTTGTAGCAACGAATCGGCCGTTCTTCACGTCATCCGATCCCCTGCCATCAGCCCTTGCGGGCGAGGCCGAGCCTTCGGCCCGGACCCATCAGCCCTTGCGGGCGACTCATGAGCGCTTACGCGCTTCTTCATGGAGCCAGGCGTTTTTCGCGCCGGCTATGTCTCCGAACCTGGTGAGCTCGGCCTTCTTCTTCTTCTCCATCAGCTTCGAGTAGCGGTCGTCCTCGACCATCGCGACGATGCGGGAGATGCTCGACTCGCCGTCGACGAAACGCCAGGGGAAGCAGCCGATGGTCGCCCGCTGGTTGAGGAGGAGGTCGATGTCCCCGCCCACGCACTCGGCGTGGATGATGTGTTTGTCGAACATCTCGATGTGCATGAGCTGGTACTTGTCGTCGGTGTAGAATTGCTCGAGGGTTTTGCCGTACTTTTTCTGGAAGTGGGCGTCGCACTCCTTGGCCTGTCGGGGCATCCATTCGCGGATTTTGGTGTTCATCGGGTGATCGGCCGAGCCGCAGTCGACGCCGATCCAGCGCAGTTTTTTCTTCTGGGCCCAAAGCGCGAACTCGCGGTCCGGACCGGGATGCTTGATCATGTAACGGATCTCGTCGGCGGTGGGCTGATCCCATCCGTAGTGATGAAAACCGGTATGAATTATGAGGATATCGCCTTCCTTGACCTCGACGCGCTCCTCGACCATTTTCGAGGTGTAGACGTCGTAGTCCTGGGCGCAGTCCGAGAGGTCGACGATGGCGCCCTCGTGCACGAGGAAGTCCATATCGAGGCTCGCGATGTCCTTTCCCGGCGTGTAGAAATGGATTTCCCCGTCCAGATGCGTGCCGACGTGGTTCGAGTGGGTGACGACCTGTCCGTTGGCCCCGTTGGGCGCGAGTCGCTTGAAATACTTCACCTCGAGGGGTTCGTAGGTCGGCCAGGGGGGGGTGCCGATGCCGAGGGGAATGGTGAGATCGATCATCTTCATCGAAAAACCTCCTAATTGGTGTAACGTTCCGCAAAAGCGGACAGAGCGTCCCTGAAGCAGTTTTCGGGCGGCTTGACGAGGCCGGCACCGACCATGCCGACCCCAGGTTCCTTGTGGGCGATGCCGGTGTTGATGGCGGGCAGTATTCCCGTCTCGACGATCTTGCGGAGGTCGATTCCCGTCGGGGTGCCTCGGAAGTCGAGGATGGGGATGCGGTAGACGTCGTTTTCCGCGAGGGTGATCTCGTACATGCGGCGGGTGATGGCCAGGGCGTCCTCGGGGGAGCCGCCGACGAACTGGACGATGGCCGGGGCGGCAGCCATCGCGAAGCCCCCGATGCCGGCGGTCTCGGTGATGACCGAGTCGCCGATGTCGAGGGCGGCGTCTTCGGGACCGAAGCCGGGAAGATAGAGCCCCTCGACCCTGGAGGCTGGCCCCGTGAACCAGCGATCGCCGAGGCCTGATACCCGTATCCCGAAATCGGTACCGTTGCGGGCCATCCCGATAATCACGGTGGAGCCCTCGATGCCCCTGGCCGCGTCAACCGTGCATTTGCTAGCGGGCATCGAGAGGTTGAGGAAGAAATGGTCGTTGCCGTGCATGAAGGTGAGGACCTTCGCGATCTTTTCCGGATCGGTGCCCGAGGCGGCGAGACGAACGAGGTGTGGGGCGAATTCCCTTATAATTAGGGATGTTCCTGCCCGATTGCGGTTGTGGCCCTCGTCGCCCATCTGGAGGACTTGCGCGATGATGTTCTTCATGTCCAGGGGACCGTGGGCCGCAAGGGCCTTGGCCATGATGGGAGCCAGTTCGGTCTCGATCCACTTGAGCCTATCGAGGACCTCCCGCGAAAAGGCTCCGTAGCGCAGCACCTTGCCGAGGCCCTCGTTAAAGGTGCAATAGGCTCGATTGCCGAAGGTTGCGTTCTCGAAGATCCAGACCGGCATGCTCGCCGTCATCACGCCGGCCATCGGGCCCACCGAGTCGTGATGGTGACAGGGGTCGAAGCGAATCTCCCCGGAGGCCGCGAGCCTTTCCGCCTCCTCCCGCGTTGCGGCGAGACCTTCATAGATGAGACCGCCGATGACGGCGCCTCGCATCGGCCCGCACATCCTGTCCCAGGTGATCGGCGGCCCCGAGTGGAGGACCGTGGTCTTCGTCATGCCGGGCACCGTGTCGAGAGCCGTTCCGACGCCCACCAGGGTAGGTTTTCCCTTGAGGATGCGCGACACGGCCACGGCGTTGGCCGCCTCGACATCGACGCGAGAGGAAGAGGCGATGCGGTCGAGGAGGGCGACCATCCTGGCATCGCCGCCGGCCGGAGGTTTCCAATCGACCTGGACGACCTCGACACCATGGACGCGGAGGTTGTCCGCGAAGGATTCGAGGCCGAGGTTCACGACCTTGAGGTCGCTCGAAAAGAGATCGATGGGATCGCCGCGGCCCTTCTCCGCGGAGGCCGTGTTCGTGGCGCTCATTTGTGTCCCGCCTTTGCGGCGAAGGAATCGGTCCCTCCCGGGGCAACCGCGGCCTTCGCGACGATGCGCGCGGCCAAAGACGCCGCGCGGAAATTGGAAGGCATGACGAGGCAGCCCGCCGCCTCGAGTTTGGCGACCTGCGCGGCCATTCCCTGATGGTCGCCTGGCGTGCCGATGACGGAGGCCACGACGGGGAGGTAACCGCCCCTCTTTTCCGCGGCCTTGCGCGCCTCGACGAGGGCGGGAACGAGGGCTCCCGCCGGGTCGTCATGCGAGCCGTAGCCGAGCACCACGTCAACGAGGACGACGGCGATCGAGGCGTCGTCCTTCTCCGCGAGGATTCTTTCGGTGCGGGTGCTCGGGTCGATCATCGGATGGGGCCTGCCCACGGTGAAGACATCGTCGCCCAGATCCACGATAGTATGTCCAATTGATACTTTCGGGTCCGGAAGGAGGAGGGCGGGATCGGTCTGGTTGTTCGAATGGACGGCTCCCGTCAATTTCTGCAGAAGGATCATCGCTTCGTCGGCGACCGTGCCTCCCGTATAGTAGCCGCGAAGAAAGCGCTGTCCCGGGGCGAGCCGCTTCGCCTCCTGTTCGGCCAGCATGTCGAGGTTCAGATCGCCAGGCGCCGGTGCCTTGCCCGTCGCGAATTCGACGGCGAGGGCCGCCGTCTCTTCGAGGCTGCCCGCGTATCGCAGCTTCGAACCGGGACGGGGCGAAGGCGGTTCCATTCCGACAAAATGCACGATCGAGGGTTTCCCTGTCTTTTCAAGGGCCGCCACCACGCGCTCCGCGACCGATCTTGCCGGCGGCTTGGACACGATGGCGATCACCGACGTAGCCGCGTCGCGCGCGAGCGCCTCGATGCCCATGAGCATCGTGATGCCTCCGACCTTTTCGTTCTTGAGATCGCGGCCGCCTGTGCCTATTCCCTGACTGACGCCGGAGCCGAAGCGGTCGATGAGGCAGGTCACCTCCTGGAGTCCCGTGCCCGCGGCGGCGACAACGCCGATGGGGCCCTGCCGCACGACATTGGCGAAACAAAGGGGCTTGCCGTCGATGATGGCCGTTCCGCAATCGGGACCCATCACGAGCAAGCCCTTTTCGCGGCCGAGAGTCTTGAGGGCGATTTCATCCTCGAGCGATACGTTGTCCGAAAAGAGCATGACATGGAGACCGGCGTTCAGGGCCTTCCGTGCCTCGCGCGCGGCCCAGGCCCCCGGCAGCGAAATGATGGCCAGGTTGGCGCCGGGGAGGGACTCGATCGCCGCGCCAATGCTCGCCGGCGCCGTTTGGGCTGAGGGCCCGCTGCGCTTCTTCCGCGCCAGGAGCTCTGCGGCGGCCACGAAGGCGGCCTCGACCGAGTCGGCGTCGGGACATTCGACTGCGGTGACCAGATCGTTGGGCGAGGCCGTGGCGAGTTCGGATTCGGCGTAGCCCATGCCGCGAAGAAGTTCGAGGTTCATCGGCGTCCCCATCGCGACGACCGCGTCGATGACGCCCGGCTGTGCCTTGAGCCCCTTGCTCAACTGCATAAGGAAGACCGAGTCGAAATAGGAGTCCTTGCGGACGATCGCCTTTTTCATCGCGACTCCTCGTTCCGGAACGCTCGATCCTTCGACAAACCCCTCGGCGTCACTCCGGAAAGTGAATGTGGGATTATATACTTGAATGTATACAAGTCAACCGCGAATATGCGCCGGCCCTGAGGCCGTGGGCCCTGAGGCCGTGGGCCCTGAGGCCGAGGCCGCTGGTCGCAAAGCCGAGGGCCCCGATGTGGCAGAAAGGCCAGTCGAGCGCGACGCAGTCCGTATCGCAGCGTCCAGGCTCTGCTTGAGGGCCTCGTCTCCGGCATGGAGGAGCATGACCACGTCCTTGGTGCCCAGCACTTCGGTGACCGGCACGACGGCGCCGCCGAAAAACTTTCCCGAAAGGAATTCCCCCACCCTGGCTTCGGTTGCGACGCCGTCGACCTCTTCCCATATCAATTGAACCATTCCGTGGAGGTCGTTCTCGATGTAGACGAGTTCGCAGCCCTTCGATTTGAGGACCTGATCGACATAGGAACCTCTCTGCACGGCGATTTTCTTCCCTTCGAGGACGAAGGAGCCGCCGCCCATCCTTCTGGCCGAATGCGCGAAAATGCGGACGGCGAATCGTTCGTAAGGGAGGGTCGGAATCACCTTCGATGCGTCGAAGGCGGCGTTGGGCCAGCCGACATTGATCAGAAGATCGATCTTTCCCAGGTCGAAGGCCTTCTGGACCCGCTCCCATTCGTCGCCGACGAAGGATGAGGTCAGACCGGCCGCTGCGCCGATCTTTGAAAACAGGTCGATGCTCAGGCCGGCCGAATCGCCTCGTTCGAGCTGGACCCAGGGCGGGTAGGTGACATCGTGACCTACGATAATGGCTTGCCGCTTCGCGGTCGCGGTCGCGGTCGAGGTCGCCGTCCCCGCCATGTCCGAGGCCGATGTCGTCGCGTCGCCTTGAGCTCCGATCGTCATGTCGACGGCAGGCTCCCTCATCTTCGAGATCTCCGCGGCGAACTCCTGGAGAAGAGCCATCTCCGAGGCCATCCCGGAACGCATGTGGGCGGAACTCGCGTTGAGAAAGCGGACGTCGGTCGATAGCCGGGAAACCTTTGCAACGATGGCGTCGGCGCTGGCCGCCTCCTCAGCCGAAAGTTGCCTGACGGCGGTGATGCGCGAGGCCGCGGCCGCGAGCTCCCCGGATGAACCGCCGAGCCGATCGCTCGCCCTGGCGACATCGCCCATGACCGATTCTTTGATGGCGTGGAATTCCGCGAGCGAACCGTCCGATTTCTTGAGGCTCGTACCGAGTCCGCCTATTTGGGCCGAGAGTTCATCGGTGATCCGCCTCGTCGCCTCGGCGAGGGATCGCACCTCTTTGGCGACCACGGCGAAACCCTTGCCGTGCTGCCCGGCCCGCGCCGCTTGAATGGCGGCGTTGAGGGCGAGGAGATTAGTCTGCTCGGAAATGTCGACGATCTTCGTCACCTGGGCGAGGATGCTGGCCGATTCCGCCCTGATCGTCCCGAAGATGGCGACGACCCCGCGAAAGGTCGCTTCCATGGCTTCGATGCTCGCGCGAGCCTTGTCCATCGCCTCGAGGCTTTCGACCGAACCGGCTCGCGAAGCGACGATGACTGCGTCGGCGGCTTCCAAATCCGAGAGAACCCGTTTCGAGTCGGCGTCGATGCGATCGAGCCCGAGTCCGATTTCGGCGAGCGCCCGTTCATGATCGACGCCCGAATCGAGCACCTTGCCGACAAAGACGGCGTTGAGATCGGCGACCTGGCCGATGTCATGGATGTAGCCCGAAATCCTTCTGCGCAGGTCGGTCCGCAGTTCCGCCACGGCGCTGTCGCGTTCCATGGGCCATTTACTCCTACCCTGGCCCAGAGGTCAAACGATTTCGGCGAGAATTCGCGCAATCCTCCGTCATTGCGCGAAACTTCGGAATCGTACTATCCTTTCGCACGGAGGAATCGATGAAAGAAAGAGCGAATCCCCTGCTCGAAGCCTGGGCCGGGCCCTACGGGTTGCCGCCCTTCGGCGCCTTCACGACAGCGGATTTCGGGCCGGCCTTCGATGTCGCGATGGCCGAGCACGAAAAAGAGGTCCGTGCGATCGCCCAAGACGCGGCCCCACCCGATTTTCCCGGCACGATCGAAGCCCTCGATCGCTCCGGGCAATCTCTCAGGCGCGTGGCCAGCCTCTTTTTCAACCTCTGCGGTTCAAGGACCGACGAGGCCCTTCAGGCAGTCGAATCGGAATACAGCCCGAAACTGGCCGCCCATTTTTCCGCGCTTCTCCTCGACCAGGAACTCTTTTCCCGCGTCGACAAGGTCCATCAAGGGCGATTGGGTTCCGGTCTGAGCCCCCTCCAGATCCGCCTCGTCGAACGCACCCACCTCAATTTTCTCCTCGCCGGCGCCCGCCTCGACGAGGGGGGCAGAAAGCGCATGGGGGAGATCGTCGAGGAACTCGCGCGGCTTTCCACCACCTTCGGTCACTATGTCCTGGCCGACGAGGACGAGTGGTTTCTCGACCTGGGCGAAGCCGGCATCGCGGGACTTCCGGCCTTTCTTGTCGACGGAGCAGCCGAGGCCGCCCGCGCCAAGGGTCGGGATGGCTGGCTCATCACCCTCTCCCGTTCCTTCGTCGAGCCCTTTCTTGCGACCTCTCCGCGCCGCGATCTCCGGAAAAAGGTCCACGAGGCCTTCGTCTCGCGCGGCGAGATGAAGGATGAGCGTGACACGAAGCCCGTCATCAAGGGAATAATGCGGCTGCGTTCCGAGCAGGCGCGGCTCCACGGCTATCCCAATTATGCCGAATTCGCGCTGCGCGATCGCATGGCCCAGAGGCCCGCGGCCGTGGCCGAACTCCTCGGCAAGGTGTGGAAGCCGGCCCTCGAGGCGGCCCGCGCCGAGGAGGCCAGGCTCCTCGAACTGGCCCGGCCCGACGGTCTCGACCGCGTCGAAGCCTGGGATTGGCGCTATTACGCCGAAAAGATCAGGCAACGGGACTACCGGCTCGACGACGCGGAACTCAAGCCCTATTTCAGCCTCGACAATATGCTCAAGGCGATGTTCTACACCGCAGGGCGTCTCTTCGGCGTGAGCTTTCGCGAGATCGAAGGGCAGACCCTCTATCATCCCGACGCCCGCCTCTTCGAGATGCTCGACGGGGCCGGAAGACTCCAGGGTATCTATATCGCCGACAACTTCGCGAGGACGGGCAAGCGCTCGGGCGCCTGGATGAGCAACTATCGAGAACAGTCCAGGGGCATCTTGCCGATCGTCGTAAATAATACGAATTTCACGAAGGGCGGACAGGGCGAGCCGACCCTCATCGGCTTCGACGACGCCAAGACCCTCTTTCACGAGTTCGGACACGGACTCCACGGGCTACTTTCCGACGTCGACTACGAGACCCTATCGGGCACCAATGTGCTCCGCGATTTCGTCGAGCTCCCTTCGCAGCTCTTCGAACATTGGGCCATGGCCCCGGAAGTCCTCTT
>JAJXVS010000127.1 GCA_021782015.1 bacterium
GGGCCCTGATTTCGGTCTCCATCGTCGTCATCTGGTCCTACATCGGTTACGACGTGGTCCTCTTCCTCGCCGGGCTCCAAGGCATTCCCGCCGAACTCTACGAGGCGGCCCGCATCGACGGCGCAAGTTCCCGCGCCATATTTTTCCGCATCACCCTTCCCCTTCTCAAGCCGATCGCGTCGATGGTGATCACCCTGACCCTCATCAACGCCATCCAGATCTTCGACCAGGTCTTCGTAATGACGAACGGCGGGCCGGGCACCTCGACTCTCACGCTGGTGCAATATCTTTACGGAACCGCCTTCCAGAATTTCAATCTCGGCTACGGGGCGACCCTCGGCACCGCCATCCTCGTCATCCTCGTCGTTCTCATCGCGCTCCAGTCGCGACTCTTCCGCGACGCGGAAAGGGAGTGAAGCCATGACAGCCCGACGCATCGCCCCGCGGATCGCGCTCTACGCCATCCTCCTCGTCCTCGCCGTCCTCTTCGTCTTTCCCCTCCTCTGGACCGTCGTCTCCTCGCTCAAGACCGAGGCCAGCATCGTGAGCTATCCGCCGCGATGGATTCCTGAAGCCCCAACCCTTTCCAATTATGCGACCGTCCTCGCCAAATACCCCTTCCTCCAGTGGGCGGCCAATTCGGTACTCATTGCGGGCTTCTCGACCCTCCTCGTTCTGGCCCTCACCTCCACGGCAGCCTACGCCTTCGCCCGCCTCGAATTCGGCGGCAAGAAAACCATTTTCGCGCTTGTAGTCGGAATGCTCCTCATCCCTTCGCAGGCCAGCGTCGTACCCCTCTTCCTCATGGCGAGCGCCCTCAAACTCCCCGCATGGATCGCCATCATCGTGGTCGCCGGCGCCAACGTGACGGGAGTCTTCATCCTGACAAGCTTTTTCAGGACGATTCCGAGGGAACTGGAGGAGGCCGCCTACATCGACGGAAGTTCGGCCGTCGGCATCTTCGCGCGAATCGTCCTGCCATTATCGGGGGCTGCGCTCTCATCCGTCACAATACTTACCTTTATTGCCAATTGGAACAATTTCCTGTGGCCCCTAATCGTGATCCGAGAGGACTGGCAGAAGACCCTCCCGGTCGGCATTGCGCAGTTCATGGGCGGCGCGGGAACGAACGCCCAATTCCAGTACGGCCCGAGTCTCGCGGCCGCGTGCATGGCCATCATTCCCTCGGTGGCCGTCTTCCTCGCCTTCCAGAGGAATTTCGTCGAGGGTATAGCCAATACGGGTATCAAGGGCTAGCGACGGAGCCGGGGCCCTGGGCCCCGACAATCCGGCGCATCGGCGATCGGGCTCGGGTAACCGCCATCGATCGCGACGGCCCAGCATGACAGGAGGCAAGCAATGTTGAAAGGCAAAAAACTGCTCATCGGCGTTTTCGCGGCCCTCGTCTCGGCGGGAGCGGCCTTTTCCGCGCCGGTGACGATCGACTACTGGGGCGGCTGGACAGGCCCCGATCTCGACACGATGAAGAGCATTGTCGACAAGTACAACGCGTCGCAATCGAACGTCCAGGTCAATTTCCAGTCGCTCCAGTGGACTCCCTTGTTCAGCAAGTTCCTCATGGAGATGAAGGGCGGCAACCCGCCCGACATTCTCGCGATGCACCCCTTCGAACTGGGCAACTTCGTCGAGCTCGGCGTCCTCGACGCCAACATCGTCAAGAAGCTCGGCCTCACCAAGGACGAGTTCGTCGACATCGGCTGGAACGGAAGCTTCTACAATGGAGTGCAGTACGGCGTGCCCCTGGACGTGCACATGCACGGCCTCTTCGCCAATATGGACCTCCTCGCGAAGGCCGGCGTGAAGTCGGTGCCGAAGACCGGCGAGGAACTCATCGCGGCGGGCATCAAACTTACCGTCGACAAAAACGGCAAGCACCCCGGCGAGGCCGGCTTCGACGCCGACAACATCGTCCAGTACGGATTGGGCTTCGCTCAAAATCATCATACCTTCTATCAATTTTTCGCCCTCATGTACCAGCAGAACGCCAACTTCCTCACCGAGGACATGAGCAAGGTCACCATCGACGAGCAGAAGGCCGTCAAGGCCCTCACCTGGCTCCAGGACCTCGTCCTCAAGTACAAGATCGTGCCCAAGGGGGAAAAATCGCCAGTGGACGACTTCATGGCCGGCAAGGTCGCGATGTTCATCGACGGACCCTGGCAACTGGGCAAGGTCGTCACCGCGCCCTTCAAGTGGACCAGCAACCCCTATCCTCGGGTCTTCAGTAATGGTTCCGTCTGGGGGGCTGCAGAGATATTCACCTTCCCGAACAAGGGCAAGTCCGACCCCGCGAAGCAGCGCGCGGTGGCCGACTTCATGCGCTGGATGGGCGCGAACTCGGTGCTCTGGGCCAAGTCGGGACAGCTGCCCGCGAGCAAGGCCGGCCTCGAGGCGGCCAAGGACCTTCCGGGTCGAGCGGCCTTCATCGAAAGTCTCCCGAACGAAAGGCTCCTCCCGCCCCACCCAATGGCCATCCAGCTCTTCTCCGCCTCCGCGCCCAGCCCGATCCTCACGATGAGCCAGGATCTCCTCCTCAACGGCAAGGCACCCATCGATGTCGTGCGCCAGCTCGAAAAGGACCTCGACGCGATTCTCGCGCAGCAATAAACAGGAACCTGTACCGACGAACTACGAGGAGGAAGGACATGCCGCGATTGAGCCTTGATTGGATGGAGGAGGCCGGATTCGACGAATCCGTCCCTCCCTCGCGGCACGCCTCCACCCTCCTCCCCCTCGCTGGCGGAGGGCTCCTTGCGGCCTGCTTCGCCGGCAGTGCCGAGGGAGCCTCCGACGTCGGCATCTGGCTGGCGCGTCGCGAAAGGCGGGGCAGCTGGGCGGCGCCGGCCCGCGTGGACGCCGAACCGGGCGAGGCCCATTGGAATCCCGTACTCGCCCTTCGTGCAGACGGTTCAATTGTGCTCTTTTACAAGGTCGGCGACCGCATCGCGAGTTGGCGGACCTTGCTCACCGAATCGCGGGACGATGGCGTTTCCTGGTCCAGGCCTGCGGAGCTCGTTCCCGGCGACAGGGGCGGCCGCGGCCCGGTGAGGACCAAGATTCTCAGGCTCGACAAAGGTGTCTGGCTCGCGGGCGCCTCCCTCGAACAGGGGCCGCGATGGACATCCTTCATCGACCGATCTACCGACGAGGGTCGAACCTGGAAGCGAAGCGCCGACCTCGGCATCGAAGTCGGGTCCGTCGAAGGTGAGCCTGTGGACGGAGGGCCTGGGGGCGGCGAACGGACGGGGATCTCGCGCATCCCCGTTTCGGAACAATCCTTTCGGGGACGCGGCCTCATTCAGCCGACACTCTGGAAGGACGGCTCCGGCCTTCATTGCCTCATGCGCAGCACCGAAGGCGCAGCCTATGCGAGCGATTCGGTCGACGAGGGCCTCTCATGGACGGCTCCGATTCGAACATCCATCCCCAACAATAACTCGGGCCTCGACATCCTTAGCCTCGACCGGGGAAACCTCATTTTGGCCCACAACCCCATCGCCGAAAACTGGGGGGTGCGAACGCCTCTCGTGCTATCCTTGTCACCCGGTCGGGGCTCGAACTTCGAGGTCGGACTCGTTCTCGACTCTGGCCCCGGAGAGTTCTCCTACCCGGCCCTCGTCGAAGACAAGGGCGGCATACTGGTCTCGTGGACCCGCGACAGGCGGGCCATCGCGGTCGCGCGCGTCGCGATAGGGGGTATTCATGCTACTTGATACGATCGATTCGCTGGAGCGCTATGCCGCCGCGGTCCCGGGTCTGAAAATCGCGAAGGCCTTCATCGTCGATCCGGCGACGGCGCGACTGGGGCCGGGAAGCTACGAACTGGGCGACGGCCTCTACGCACTCGTGCAGGAATATCGCAGCTCTCCGGCCTCGGAAAAGCGCTGGGAAATCCACAGGGAGCGGCACGACCTTCAGTTCATCGTCTCCGGCGAAGAATGCATCGGTTGGTCGGTCGCCCTCATCGACCCGGAACCCTATGACGCCGGACGCGATATCGCGTTTTCCGACAAGGTCGGTTTTGCGACCGAGCTCGCCCTTGCCGCAGGCCACTTCGCCTTCTTTTTCGCGGGCGAAGCCCATCGACCCGGCATCGTCGGACCGGGGGCGAAGGAATCGGCGCGAGCCGTGCGGAAGATTGTCGTCAAACTACCGGCCACCTGATGGCGATGGATCCTGCGATCCAGGCCCGAGAACCCTCGTAAATATGACAAATAAAATGATAGCACTGAAGACAGGGGTTTCGAAAAGGGACCTGTGACTGAGGGGCGGGTGGGCGGCTGGCGCTGGTAGCGCTAGTAGTGCTGGTGGCGCGGGTGGCGCGCGCTCCCTATGCCTGTCCGTCGAGAATCGCGGCGAAATTGCCGAAGGTCGCCGCGTGGCGCTCTTCGAGGAATTCCCGCGCGAGGTCCCATGCCCACGGGGCACGGTCGACGAGGACAGAGTCGGAGCTCGCGACGAAAAGGCGCCGATGGCTGCCCGAGGGGTCGCGCGTCCTTGCCTCTTGGTCGATGTCCTTACGAGGGCCCAGGATGAATTCGATCCGCGCGCCGATAGCCCCGTCGGCCGAAGCCGCGGCCCCCACCTCGGCAAGGCAATGGGCGGAGGAAAAGGCTGCGCGGAGGGCCGCGGCGTGTTCGCCCGACCGTGATACGGGTGCGTCGAAAAAGGCTTCGAGAACGAGGTTCCGCGGCGAAAGGAAGCCGGCGAGTTCGGCGAAAACCCGAAGGAGCAGCTCCCCGTGCGACACCCTGCCGTAATTGGCACCCGCATCCCGCAGGCAGCCGTCGCTCGAGAGGAAGCAGGGCTTCCCGAGATAATAATGCACAATTGTGAAGACAACGTTGTAGGCGTCGAGGAGGACGAGGTCGCCGTCCCGGGGCGGAGCGAGGCGGTCGCGGCGGCGTTCCGAATCCGCCCGCGAGGCGACTCCCCGGAAGAGCATGAGTCGCCCGTCGGCTTCGAGACGATGTCGGTTGCCCACCAGGGCGATCGAGGAGGATTCGGGGTAGCCGCGGTCGAGGAGGTAACGATAGTCGTGGGCCGCCTCGATGAGGGCCGCCGTGAAAGCCGTCACTGCCAAAGCTCCATCTGCGGCCTGTCCGCCAGCCAGGGCCGCGGGTCCCAGCCGGCCTCGTCGCCGATGGCGCTGGCGATCGGAATGAGTTGCCGTTCGATGTAGTGCTCATAATCGAGTAGGGCGCCGCTCCGCCTTTCGGGCGGTTCCGCTCCCGCCTTCGTCATCACCCAGGAGATCCTTCCGCGCTTGTTCGTCCATCCGAGGATGCGGGCGGCGCGCACCGCCGGATTTTCGCTGCCGTATTCCGATGCGGGCCGCCTGAGCCAGCGCCGATAGACGAGTTCGTCATCGAGTTCTCCAGCCCTGAGCGCGGAGGCGATGCCGCGGCAATAGGCTTCAGCCACTTCGCGCGACCCAGCCTTGGCGCCTCCGTTCCCCGCACCGAAGACCGTCGAAAGCAGTTCAAGCTGAAAACGCCGGCCGAGATCCGTGCCGTCGCTTCTCGCGGCCTCCATGCCGCGCACCTCCACTTCGACGAGGTCGCCCTCCGTTTTTTTTAGCCCGGCGTAGCCCTTGGCGCGGCCTCGCGCGGCCTCGTCGCCCTCCCCTTCCTCGCCCTCGCCCGACAAAGGGCCCGGAGCGACATCGAACGAGGATTCGGCGTCGATTCCGGGCGCCTCCCCCGCGTCTCTGCCGGGGCTTCCGCGGCCGAGGATGGCCCCTCCCCGCGATCCAACCCTTGCGCCCTCGAATCTGAGGCGCGGGATGAGGAATCGGGCGTAGATCTTGTCGGCGCGAATTTTCAGGAAGGAGTCCACGCCGTAGCACTCGCGAACGTCGGCCGCGATGGCCTCGTTGAGATCCCCGGCGAGTTTTTCACCCAATTGCCTCATTTCATCGAAGCAGGCCGAGGCTGGAAGACCCGTCTCCACGAAGACGGAATCCGTGTCGCCGTAGAGGATGCGATAGCCCTCGCCTTCGAGGAAATCCCTCGCGAAGGTCAGGTAGCGCCGCGCGAAGGAGGTGATGGCACCGGCGAGCTCGCGGCGCGCGTACCGGCAGCCGTCGGCTCCAAGAACGCCATAGAAGGAATTCATAAGGATTTTATAGACATAGGCCCCCCGCTCGTCGCCGCGGGCGAGGGCCGCCTCCCGTTCCACCGTGTAACGGGCGATAATGCCCGGCAGGATTCCGGGCGCCCGCGAAAACTTGGCACCGTTGGGCGCCATGATGACCGCTTCGTCGTTCCCGCGCTCGTAGACCCTCGCGGCGAGCTTGCGCGCCCCGCGAACTCCGACATGGGTCATGTCGCGATCCCCCGATCGGGCGTGCGAGAGTGGATCGATGTTGAAGGTTCGCATGAGGCTTGGGTAGAGGCTGCGGAAATCGAGCACGATGACGCCTTCGAAAATGCCAGCCCTCGGTTCGAGCACCGTTCCGCCGGCGGCCCCCGAAACGGGCCGGAGTTCGCGCCCCGGCGCGACGATCCTGCGGGCGCGCAGCGCCGCGTCGTAGACCCGCTCGAAGGCGGGGATGCTCGTCCAGGCCAGATCGAGGGGCAGGCCCGTCAGCGCCGCCCTTCCGGCGGTGAGAACGGCGATGCCGGTCGCTGCGAGGATGCGGAGAACGAGGTCGGAATCGCGGAGGCAGTACTCGCAGAAAAGGATCGGCTCTTCGGCGCGGAGGCGTTCGAGTTCGGCCAACTTGTCCTCGCCTGTTGAGGCGACGATCTTGCCCTCCCCGAGGACCGTCCGTGACACGGTCTCGAGCGATTGATCCTCGAAGCGCTCGCCGGCCGAGCGCATCAGGCGCATGCCGTCGAGAACCGCCCGCCCGGGAAGGTCGAAGACGCGGCTCTTGCCGGGCCGCTCGATGAAACGCGCCGGATCGCGACTTCTTCCAATTGTGAAGGGAATGCCCAGATCCGCATGGCGGGCCAGGAGGACGGCCAGATCGAACTCGATGAGGTTCCAGCCGGTAACGACATCCGGATCGAGGGCGACGATGCGCTCGTCCATTGCGCGAAGGAGGGAGCCCTCGTCGTCGAAGGATCGCAGCCAGGGGAGCCCTAGTTCGGGACCCCAAAAGAGCACCTCGCCTTCGCCGTCGCTGCGCTCCGGCGTGCTACGCTCCGGCGTGCCAATGGCTTCGCCATTGGCCGGTGAAGAGGGGCTGCGCTTCGGCGGCGAGGGGGCTGGCGGCGAGGGGGCTGGCGGCGGGGCTCCCGGACCCTTCGCCTCGCCGTATTCGCGCAGTACGAGCGAGACGGCGACGACCCGATTTTGACGGTCGGTTTCGATGTCGAGAGCGAGCCAGCGGAGTGACGGCCGTGCATCGGAAGGCCCCAGCTCGGGATCGACGAAGATGAGGTCGACACGGTCGCCCTTTCTGGCCTCGCCCCGGATCGCGATGCCCGAGGCGATGCCACGCTCCGAAAGGAATGCGTCGACGCCTCCCCGGTCGAGCACGGGCATCGGAACCCCGCCTTCGAGAAGGGCGCGTTCCACCGACGTCGTCGCGCCTCCCGGCAGCGAGAATCGGACCCTGCCGCTCCCGTCCATGTCGGCCCAGGCCTCCGGATCGCGGCGGGCGCCGAAGCGCGCGAGAATCGCGGCGGCCGCGTCCTCATAGGTGGCGGGCACCAGGACGGCGCCCGGACCGGCCCGCGAGGCCAGCGCGAAACTTTCGCCCGATTCGAGCCTGCCGGTCGCCAGTATTCGCGAGCCCGCGGCCCACGACGCGACGATAAACCCGTTCCCCGATGTCATTCGGGAGAGTATACTGGGCCCATGGACGGCATGGGAACGGATATCTTCGTCGCGACAGGCCTCGATGTCGGAGACGCTGTGCTCCTCGACACGAGCGCCATCATCGCCTTCCTCGAAGGCAGCGCCGGCGCCAGGGCGGCGATGAACGCGGTGATCGACGCGGGTGGAAGCGGCATGCTCAAACTCCGCGCGAGCGCCCTGGTCTGGACCGAAACCCTGCGATCGCCGCCATCGGCCGAGACGGCCCTCGCCTATCGACGCTTCCTCGCCGACTCGACGCGGATCGTCATAGTACCGGTGGACGTCGCCATAGCCTACGCCGCCGCAGGCATGCTCGCGGCCCTCGACCACCGATCCGGCCAGGAGAAGACCGGCCTGAAGCCGGAGTATGCCCGGCAGTCCGGCGCCACGCCCTTTTTCGCCGACGCCATCCACCTCGCGACGGCGGTGGTGGGCCGCTGCAAGGCCGTCCTCACGAACGACGAGGCCTGGAAGAAGGCGGCGCCCGCGAACCTTCGCGTCATCATCCTCGACGAACTGGCGGCCACCTTTTCTTTATGAATTAACACGACATTTTCGCATAGAGGAGCCGGAATCATGGACAAAGGTATCGCTGACGCCTTCACCGCCATCACTCTCGACAGTTGCCTTTCTTTCAGGGAGGGCGACCGCCTCCGCATCCAGGCCGAGCCGCCGCACCGGGACCTCGTCCACGAAATCGCCGCGGGGGCCTGGGATAGGGGCGCCCGCGACGTCCGAGTCGAGTGGGGCGACTCGCGACTTTCTCGCATCTATTTCGACCGAGCCAAGGATGATCGCTTCGACAGCGCGCCCTCCTGGGTGGCGAACGACGGCGCGATGTATGTCGACGAGGGCTGGTGCGTCCTCAGGCTGGAGGGGGAGGAGAATCCGATCGCGCTCGACGGTGTCGAACCCGGAAGGCTCCAGCGCCACCAACGGGCCCGCGCCATCGCCCTCTCCAAGTACAGGAGCGCCATCATTTCCAATAAGATCCCCTGGACCATCCTCCCCGTTGCAACCGAGGCTTGGGCCAGGGCCGTCTTCGGTACCGCGGGCCGGCCGATCGGAGAAGATCCGGTGGCTGAACTCTGGAATGTTCTCATGCCCATTCTGCGTCTCGACGGCCCCGATCCGGCTGCGGCCCTCCGCGCGCACGCCGAGGAGCTCGCCGCGAGGGCCCGGCGTCTCACCGAGGCCCATCTGACCGAAGTCCATTTCTCCGGCCCGGGCACCGATCTCCGCATCGGTCTCTCGTCCCGCTCCCGCTGGGGCGGGGCCGGCGCAAAGGCTCCCGATGGTCGATTCTTCCTACCCAACCATCCGACCGAGGAAGTCTTCACGAGCCCCGACAATCGCCTCGCCGAGGGCAAGGTGAGCTGCACCCGCCCGGTCAAGGTGCTCGGCGAAAGCGTCGTAGGCGCCTGGTTCGAATTCCGCGAGGGACGGGCCATCGCCTCGGGCGCGAAGAAGGGGGCCGAAGTCCTGGCCCGCTATCTGGAGGTCGACCCGGGCGCCAGCAGGCTGGGCGAGGTAGCCCTCGTCGACTCCTTCGGACCGATCTGGAAATCGGGCCTCGTCTTCGACAGCATTCTCCTCGACGAGAACGCCGCCTGCCACATCGCCCTCGGCTCGGCCTACGTGGATGTCTTCGAGGGATCGGATACTATGAATACTGAAGAACGAGCCGCCGCGGGCTACAACGAAGCCCTTGTGCACACTGACTTCATGATCGGCTCCCCCGAGGTCGACGTCGAGGGCCGCCGCCAGGACGGCACAACACTGAAGATCCTCCAGGGAGGCAAGTTCGTCGCCTGAAGCAGCCCCAGCCGCCTGAAGCCGCCCCGGCCGCGCCCCCTCAGCAGGAAACCGGGGCGGGGCCCTTGCGCGGGAAGCTGAGCACGACGCGGCGGCCCACCCCGCCCTCGCCCGGCTCGATGAGGAGGCGGCCGCGGAGCTGCGAGGCCAAGGCCTCCACGAGGTCGCTCGTCCTGATCGCGTCGCCCCAGGCGTTGTCGCGCAGTTCGAGCGAACACTCGGAGCTCTCCCCCGCTATCGACAGGGCGACGAAACCCTTGCCCTCCGGAAACTCGCGCGAAAGACTTTCGGTCGCCAGTTCGTTGGCGAGCAGGGCCACGGTGATGGCCGAATCGAGATCGAGATCGAGCCCCGAAGTCTCCGCCACCAACCGAAGGCCCTTGGCGGGCACCTCGTAGATCTCGGAGAGATTCTCCACCAGGCGCTCCCCGAAAAGCCCCATGTCGACATGCTCGAGCGATTCGGGATCGCAGAAGAGATCGTGGACGAAGGCCATGGCCTCCACCTGGGCCCGGGCCCGGACAAAGATGCCCCGATCGTGGGCTCCGCTCACCGAACTCTCCTCGATGTGCATGAGACTGCAGATGATCTGGAGATTGTTTCGGACGCGATGATGGAGCTCCCGCAGAAGCCTTTCGCGATCGGCGAGGAGGACTTCGAGGTCCCGCTCGTAGCGCTTTCGCGCGGTGATGTCGCGGATGATGCCCACCGTGCCGATACCCTGCTCCTCGAACTCGGGCCATTCGAATCCCGAACTCGAGACCTCGCCGTAGGCGAAGACGGCACCGTAGCGACTCTCGCCCTTGCCCAACTTCAGCTTCACCTCGAGGTTGCGCGTCATGCGATTGCCCGTCCTGCGCTCATCGAAGAGCTTGGGGGCCTTATCGTCGCCGGTCCTGACACCGCGAAAATGCTCGAGAACGCGCTCCCTGCTCACCGAATCCGCCTCGTCCGACTCGAGGATTTCGGTGAAGTGCCTGCCGATGAGGTGGGCCGGATCGAAACCGAGCTCGCGCGTCGCGTCGTTGAGGTAGGTAAAACGGCCCTCGCTGTCGAGGGAATACACGATGTCGGGTATCGCCTGCACGAGATCGAGGTAGCGCCTCTCGCTTATTTTGAGGAAGGCGTTCTGCCGGTTGACGCTCTCGCGAATGCCCACGGCCTTGCGCACGAGGAGGGGAATCCGCGCGAGATGGCCCCCGTCGGCCCTCCGCTCGATGAGGAGGGAGGATTCGTCCTTGAGGGATTGCCCGATGCGCTCCGAACTCACGTCCGGATCGGCGATGAGGATCGCGGGCAGGGGCCAGAGTATGAGCCAGTCCGCCAGGCCTCCGCCTTGAAAGCTGAAATCCGTGATGATGACGTCGGCCTTGTTTTCTGAATGCAGACCTTCTATTTCGGTGATGGAG
>JAJXVS010000128.1 GCA_021782015.1 bacterium
GGCAACACTTTCAGGGCCGTAGAACTGTGAAGGTTTTTGGGGCCCGCTCGCGTCCGTGCCTCGCCTTCGCCCTCGTGGGCGCCTGTCTGCTTGCCGGCGCCTCAAAGCCTTCGTCGGCTCAGTCGCAGGCCTCGCCCCAGGCTTCCGGGGGCTCCGCGTCCCCTCCGATCGCCGGCTCCTTCGACTCGGCGAAGGCGGCCCTTCTGCAGGTCCTCGCCGCCAAGGATTTCGAGGCCCGGCTCGAGGCCTCGGTCGCGGCGCTCTCGCCCCCCGAAGCCGCCGCCCTCGATGAATTCTTCGCACCGCGGGTCTCGTCTCCCGCGATGGCCATCAGGCTTTATACCAGGGCTTCCTCCCTCCGTCTGCTTCTCGGCGATTTTGCCTCCGCGGCAAAAGACAGCGAGTCGGTGGCCGCTGTCCTCGAAAGAGGCTTCGCGCCTGAGGCTGCCGGCCTCGCGGGCGGTGATGGCCAGGCCGGGAATCCCGGAAGCGGAGGAGGGGCGGGCGAACTCGTGGTAGCCCGACTGCGGGCTGCCAGGCTCTGGCTGGCTGCCGGCGAAACCGAGTTGGCCTCGCGGCTTGCGGCCCTCGTGATCACTTCAACCAAAGATGCCTTCGTCGTCGACGAGGCGCGCCTCGTGGCGGCCTGGGCTTCCCTCCTTTCGGGCAGCAAAGCTTCGGCCTTGGCCCTGGCCGGCGACATAGCGGATCCGGCAAAGGCCTCAAGTCCGGTCACCCGGTCGACGACAGGCGACGATCGGCGAGAAGAGCTCAGGCGAGAGGCGGTCTTTCTGCTGTGGGCGGGGAGCGATGCGCAAGGCCGCGAAGTCGAGGCCAGGCGACTCGCGGCCGATTGGCCCGGCAGCCCCGAGGCCGCGATAACCCAGGACTCGCCTACCATCACCCTCATGGCTCTTCCGCATTGGTACCTTGGGGGTATGGCGCTCTTGCCCGAGTCAAGACCCCCCGAAGCCTCATCCGACGCAGGGCCTCTACCCGGAGCGGAGCCTCTACCCGGAGCTGGGCCGACGGCGGGCTCGGAGGCGGTCTCCGGCTCGAGCCCGGAAGCAGGCGGCGTGAAGGCGACCAGGGGCGGCGCAG
This sequence comes from bacterium, assembly GCA_021782015.1. GTDB lineage: Bacteria > Spirochaetota > Spirochaetia > Treponematales > Rectinemataceae > CAIJMU01. The sequence goes on from JAJXVS010000128.1 coordinate 1,102, forward strand.
GGCTTCCCTTGCCCTCCCAGGCGGCCCTCTACCAGGTCGGCGTGTTTTCCAGCAGGGACCACGCCCAGTCCCTCGTCGATGAGCTGCGGAAAAAGGGTTTTGTCGCGCGGATCGAAGTCCGGCAGGTCGGAAATCAAGCCCTCCTCGCGGTGGTGCTCTCGCAGAAGGACAACAAGGACAGGCTCGGCGAAAGGCTCAAGGACGCCGGCTACGAGGCCTGGCTCCTTTCCGACTGAGATAAGAGGGGCCGATCGAGCCTGGCGCCTTCCCGCGCGCGAAGCTGTCAGGCGGGGGTGCGGCCGGCCCCCAATAGGTGTCGCGGCCGGGGCCCGGGCTGGTGGGTACGGCCGGCACCCAGGCGGGCACGTGCGGCCGGCCCCAGGCGATCCTCAGCCGCCTTCCTTCCCGAGGAAGGCCTCCAGCACCACTTTGTTCTCCAAAAGCTCGGAGCCGCTTCCTTCGAGGAGGAGCTTGCCGTGCGAAAGCACGATACCCCTGTCGGCGATCTTCAGGGCCTGTCTCGCGTTCTGCTCCACGAGGAGGACGGTCGTGCCGGAACGGGCTATGGCCTTGATAGTTGTGAAGATCGAGGCGACGAGAAGGGGCGCCAGTCCCATGCTCGGCTCGTCGAGGAGGAGGAGCCGCGGGGAGGCGAGAAGGGCGCGGCCGATCGCCAGCATCTGCTGCTCGCCGCCGGAAAGCGAGCCGGCCGTCTGTTTCGACCTTTCGGCGAGTCGCGGGAAAAGGCCGTAGACCTTTTCGAGATCGGCCGCGACAGCCTTCTTGTCCTTTCGGGTCCAGGCGCCGAGGTCCAGATTTTCCGCGACGCTTAGCGGCGAGAGGATGGCCCTTCCCTCGGGAACCTGCACCAGTCCGAGGCCGACGATGCGGTCGGGCCTGAGGCCGAGGATCTCCCTTCCGGCGAAAAGGATCGAGCCCGAACGGGCCTTCACGATGCCGGAGAGGGCGAGGAGTGTGGAACTCTTCCCCGCGCCGTTCGCGCCGATCATCGTGACGATCGTGCCCTCAGGCACCGAGAAATCGAGGCCTCGCACGGCTTCGATGCCGCCATAGCCAACCTTGAGGCCCTTTACTTCGAGGAGGGCTCCCATCATTCGCCTCCCAGGTAGGCTTCGAGGACGGCCGGGTCGCGCGAGACCTCTTCGGGGGCGCCCTCGGCGATCTTCCGGCCGAAATCGAGGACGACGATCCTGTCGCATATCTTCATGATGAGATCCATGTGATGCTCGACGACGAGCACCGTGTAGCCGTGGGTCTTGAGTGTTGCGATGAAATCGCCCAACTTCTCGGTTTCAGCCTCGTTCATGCCTGCGGCCGGCTCGTCGAGGAGGAGGAGTTGCGGCCGGGCCGCGCCCTCCCTGTCGCCGGGCTCGGGGGTCAGCATGGCGAGGGCCCGGGCGATCTCGACTCGGCGCTGGTCACCGTAGGAGAGGGTCGAGGCCCTGGCCCCGGACAGCTCGTCGAGTCCGAGCCGCGAGAGGAGGGCGTGGGCCTCCTTGCGCGCGTGCGATTCTTCGCGTCGCTGGCCGGGGAGGGAGAGCCAGGCTTCCGGCAGGCTGGTCCGGATATGCACATGACGTCCGACCACGACGTTTTCGAGGACGCTCATCTCGCCGAATAGTTGGATGTTCTGATAGGTCCTCGCGATGCCCGCCCTTGCGATCCGGTGCGGAGGGCGCCCGGCGATGTCGCTTCCGGCGAACAATATCCGGCCCGAGCTGGGGGGGATGACGCCAGTGATGGCGTTGATGAGGGTGGTCTTGCCGGCTCCGTTGGGTCCGATGAGTCCGCAGATGGAGCCTCGCCGCAGGTCGAATCCGACTTTCGACAGGGCCTCGACGCCGCCAAAATTCCGGCTGACCTCGACGAGTCGAAGGATGGGTTCATTTCCTTCGGCTTTGGTCTCGGCGAGGCCGTCGGCCGGCACGGGCGCGCTGTGCCATCTTTTCCTGGCCCTGCCCGCTTCGGACCCGGCCTTGCCGGCAGCCTTCGGCCCTCCTCGCCGGCCAAGGGCTCCCTCGAACATCGAGGTGAAGCCGCCCGGCATGAAGATGATCGCGAGCATGAGGGCGAGGCCGTTCACGATGTTGGGCAGCTGGGCGAAATTCTGGAGAAAGGAAAGCGAATCGCGGAGGAGGATGGGGAGAGCCGTGAGGAATCCGGCGCCGAGGAGGGGGCCGAACCAGACGCCCGAGCCACCCAGCACGGCGTAGGTGAGGACGTCGACGGCCCTGGTGAATTTGAAATCGCCGGCGTCGAGGGACCCGACCGAATGCGCGTAAAAGGCTCCCGCGAGGCCCGCCAGGAAGGCGCTCGCCGCGAAGGACAGGAGCCTGTGCGCCACCACGTCGATGCCCATGGTCGCGGCGGCATCAGCGTTCTCCCTGATCGCGCGGAGGGCCCGGCCCGTCCGCGTGCGGGCGGTGGTGGCGAGGATCCAGCCGAGGGCCAGGAGCACGAGGGCCATGACCCATGCGTGGGTCTGCTTCATCGCCTCGTAGGGGAAGCCCGTGGAGAGATTGGCGCCGGTCGAGCCTCCCGTGAGGTCGGGAAGGAGAATGATCGCAACTCGTACGATTTCCCCGAAGCCGAGGGTGGCGACCGCGAGGTAGACGTCTTTGAGCCGGAGGACGGGCAGGCCGATGACGAGGGCGACGAGGGCGCTCACCGAGGCGGCGGCCGGCATCGCCAGCCAGATCGGCACGCCGAGCTTGACGGCGAAAATGGCCGAGGCGTAGGCCCCGATGGCGGCGAATCCCGCGCTCGCGAGGGAAAGGAGGCGGAGGTGGAGGGTCGCGAAGGCCGAGAGGCCCAGGAGGAGGTTGATGAGGAGGCGGTCGAGGTCGTCGGGATTGCGGATCCAGACCCACAGGTCCGCGACGACGATGAGGACGAGGAGGACGACGGAGGCGACCGCCTTCGGGCCGCCTCGCCTTTGGGTTCCGACTTCTTCGCCGGCCGATGGCGCCTTGTTCGGAAAGCTCATGCGCGGTCCGCCTTTTTCTTGCCGAGAAGCCCCTCGGGCTTGACGAGGAGTATGAAGAACAGGACGAGGAAGGCGATCGCGTCCTTGATGTCGCTGCCGCCGGGAACGTAGGCAATTGTGAAGGTTTCGACGAGCCCGAGGAGGAATCCCGCGAGGATGGCGCCCTCCATGTTGCCCATGCCGCCGAGGATGATGACGGCCAGTCCCCGGAGTTCGACCGTCGAGCCCATGGGCGGCGAGATGTAGTTCGTGAGGAGGGCGACGAGGACGCCCGCCATGCCGGCGAGGCCCCCCGCGATGACGAAGGTCCTCACTATTACGCCATTCACGTTGATGCCGAGGAGGAGTGAGGCCTTGGTGCTCGCCGACACGGCGCGGATGGCCTTGCCCGTCCTCGTCTTCCTGATGAACCAGCCCAGGACGATCATGAGGAGGGTCGAGGCGACGAGAATGAGGATTTGGGCGCGCGAAATGCGGAGGCCGCCGGTTCCGCCGATGAAGAAGGGCCTCGGGTCGAGGACCTTGCTCGGAAAACGGCGCGTCGAGACGCCGAAAACCGCCTCGGCGATGCTCACCATGATGAGGGAGGCGCCGATGCTCGAGATCATCGAGGAGAGCCTGTCGGCGCCCTCCTTCCTGATCGGGCGGAAGGCCAGGAATTCCAGGCCGACCCCGAGGAGGGAGCCGGCCAGGGTCGCCGCGACCAGCCCGATGGGGAGGGGAAGGCCGCCCACGGCCATCACCAGCCAACCGACGAAGGCGCACCACATGAAGGTGGCGGCGTGCGCGAGATTGACGATGTCGAGGACGCCGAAAATCAGCGTGAAGCCCATCGCGAAGACGCCGTAGAGGGCGCCCCGCGACAGACCGTCGACGATGTTCTGCGCAAGGAAGACGGGGTCGGTCAGAAGGCTCAGATCCATGGGCGGGCCGCCTTACTTGAAGAGGACGTAGGCCCCGTTCTTGACGACGACGACGGCGTTTTCATGGTGCGGATCGCGATGATCGTCGAAGGAGAATTTACCGAGGGCCGTGTCGATGTCGCGGATGGCGCCGAGGGCGTTCTTGATCGCCACCCGATCGGCAGAGCCGGCGTTCTTGATGGCGGTGGCGACGAGCCAGAGGCCGGTGTAGGCCTGGGCCGCGAACTGGTCGGGATTGTTGCCGTATTTCGCGTTGTAGGCCTTCACGAAGGCGACGCTCTTGGGATCGTCGTTCGTGATCGACCAGGAGGCTCCGATGATGAGGCCCTCGGCCGCGTCTCCGCCGTTCTTGATCACGGCGGGATTGTTGAAGCCGTTGCCGCCGACGATGGGTTGCGTTATGCCGATTTCCCGGGCCTGCTGGAGGACGGGCACCGCCTCGCCGATGAGGGAGGCGAAGACATAGAGGTCGGGCCGCTTCTGCGACAGCTTCTGGAGCTGGGTGCGGAAGTCGGAATCGCCCTTCTGGTAGCTCTCGGAGCCGACGAGCTGGACACCGGCCTGCTCGAGGGCCGACTTGAACACGCCCGCCTCGCTCTTCGAGTATTCGTTGGTCGACTCGTAGAGGAGGGCCGCCTTCTTGACGCCGTACTTGGCGACGACCTTGTTGATGGTGCCGGGGATGACGGCCGACTGGGGCAGGGAATCGCGGAAGATGAAATCGCCCATGTCGGTGATGCCCGAGGCCGTGGTGCTGGTGCCGAGGACGGGGACGCCCGCCTGCTGGGCCACCGGATCGGCTGCGAAGGCCGTCGAGGAGAGGGTCGGCCCGATGATGAGCGATACCTTCTCGTCGTTGATGAGCTTGTTGAATACGGAAATGCCTTCCTGCTTGTCGGCTTTCTCGTCCATGACGATGAGGTCGATCTTGCTCGATCCGAGGAACTTCGAGCCGTTGATCTCCTGGAGGGCGAGTTCGAGTCCCTTCTTGATCGAGATGCCGTAGGAGGAATTGTCCCCGGTGAGGGTCTCGGCCGCGCCGATCTTGATGGTCGCAGGGAGGGCGACCGCGCTCGAGACGGCCAGTGCCGCGGCCAGCGATGCGACGATGATTCTCTTCATGCTCTTCTCCTTTCGCGTTGTGCGATCTAATCCTATGTAATCGGGAATTCCCTTGCGGGAACCCCGTGGGTTGTACCTATTCGAGCCTGTCGGCCATGGCGCCGAAGCGGCTTCGCCACGCGCGGGCCGCCCCGGTGTCGATCTCCGCGGCGTAGGCGCCCTCGGCCTCGTGGCAATCGAGGAGGATCCGGCCCCTCGGGTCGAGGATGAGCGAGTCGCCCGCGTAGTCCGTTTCGGGCCCTCCCACCGACCCATTTTCCGGTCCGGCCTGCGGCCTTCCGTCTTCGCCGGTTCCTCGCGTGCGATTGACGCCGACGACGAAGGCCTGGTTCTCGATCGCCCTTGCCGCGAGGAGGGTCCGCCAGTGATCGCGCCGCGAACGGGGCCATGCGGCGATCACGAAGTACAATTCCGCCTCCGGAGCCTGTTTCCAGAAATGATAGGGAAAGCGGAGATCATAACAAATGGACGGACCCACACTGATGCGCTCCCCTGCGCTTGCTTCACCGCCTCTCGCTCCCTCGGCCAACCCTTTCGCCTCGTCATCGACCCTCTTTCGTTCGCGCGGCCCCGTGAGTTCGAAGGTCTCCACTCCCGTTCCCGGCCGATAGTTCGAGTCCTCGGACGAGATCGAAAACAGATGGCGCTTTTCGTAGACAGATGCCAGGACTCCGTCGCGCCCGAAGGTGAAGGCGCAATTCTTGCGCTCCCGAACGCCGCCGACCGTGACGAAGGCCTGTTTTTCCCTTGCGAGTCCTTCGAAAAAACGGAAATCGTCCTCGTTCCAGGTGCTTTCTCCGAGATTCATCGTGAACCCGGAAAGGGCCATCTCCGGGAGGACGAACCAGTCCCCCTCGGATTCGGCCAGCAAGGACGCGATGCGGGCGCGGCTGGCGGCCCTGTCGTCGCGGGCCGGGGAAAACTGAACCAGCACGATTTTCACGGTCGCGCCTCGGGACCGACACAAAAATCCTCGTCGAAACGGGAGGGGTACCGGGCTGTCATTATGGAAATCGACGCTACCACTCGCGATTGCGAGGGTCAAGAATGACGAGGGCCTAAAGCGCCGGGCCTGGCCCTCCACCGCGCGGGCTCCGCGGTGGAAATCGCGCCTAATCCCGTCCGGGTTCGAATGGCGATCCTTCTGTTTTGCCGAATGAGACGTCGCCGTCCCGACCAGCTAGGCCTGGCGCCTTGGGCCCGGCACCTCATGACCAGCGCCCTGGGCCCGACCCATGGGGCCCGGCAGCCACTTTGGCGTCAAAAGGTCGAACGGGCAATCCTGACTATGTCGGCGAAGACGCCTCCGGCCGTCACGGCCGCCCCCGCCCCGGGACCACGGACCACCAGCGGCATCGTCGAATAGCGATTCGTCGTAAAGGTGACGACATTCTCCGCGTCGTTCAGTCCGTGCAGGGGATGATCGGAGGAGACCTCCTGGAGGGCCAGGCGAATGCCCTCGACCGATATCGTCGCGGCAAAGACGAGGCTGCACCCGCGGGCCCGCGCCGATTCGAAGCGGCGCTCGAACATGCGCTCCTCTTCGAGGGCTGCATAGAAGGCCTGAAGGTTGGGGGCGGCCATCGCGGCCGCGGAGACGATGGGCTCGATGACGATGTCGTCGTATTCGAAGGGGAATCCGCACTCGCGGGCGATGATGAGGGCCTTGCGGGCGAAATCCCTGGCGCCGAGGTCCTCCCGTGGGTCGGGCTCGGTGTAACCGAGTTCGCGGGCCTTCCGCACGAGGCGCGCGAGGCCCTTCTCCGAGTCGAAATTGGCTACGATGTAGCCGAGGGTCCCCGAGAGCATGGCATCGACCCTGACGATGCGATCTCCCGAAACTATGAGGTCCTTCATCGTCGAGATTATCGGCAGGCCCGCTCCGGCGGTGGTTTCGTACAGGTAGCTCGTGCCCGTCTGGCGAGCCGTGTCCATGAGCTCGCGCCAGGCGGCCATGCTCCCCGAGTTCCCCTTCTTGTTGGGGGTGACGATGGCAACGGCGGCCTTGAGGAGTTCCGGATACAGGAGGGGGGGCTCCACCGAGGCGGTACAATCGACAAAGGCCGAATTGGGAAGGCCCATCGCCTTGGCCCTGGCGACGAAGGCGCCCAGCTCCGCCGGTTCTCCCCTCGCCTCGAGCTCGGGTTTCCAGCGATCGAGATCGATGCCCGCAGGGTCGAGAAGCATGCGTTTCCGGTCCGACAGCCCGACGAGATTGACGCGCACGGAAAAATCGCGGAGGAGGATCGTCCGGTGCTCGCGGAGTTGCTCCAGGAGGGTGCTGCCCACCACACCATGGCCGACCAGGAAGACGTTCACGGTTTTCTTGCCGGCGAGGAAAAATGCGTCGTGGATGGCGCGGAGGGCCTTCGCCTCGTCCTTCTCGTCGACGACGGCCGAGACATTGAGTTCGCTCGACCCCTGGGCGATGGCCGCGACGTTGACTCCCGAGCTCCCGAGGGCGCCGAAAATCCTGGCCGAAATGCCGGGTTTGTGCCGCATTCGCTCGCCCACCACCGCGATGATGGCCTTGTCGTCCTCGAGCACGGGCGTGCCGATCCGGCCGTCGGCGAGCTCGATCGAAAATTCCTCGCCGATGGCCGCGAGGGCCCGGTCGTTGTCGCCCGGCGAGATGGCGAAGCAGATCGAGCGCTCGCTCGAAGCCTGCGAAATGAGGACGATGTTGACGCCCTTCTCGGCGAGGCAGGCGAAGAGGCGGCCCGCCACCCCGCGCACGCCGATCATGCCCGGACCCTGGAGACGGGCGAGGGTGATCGGGGTGATCGAGGTGACGGCCCGCACCGGGTACTTCGAGGGCGGCGCGTCGAAGGTTATCACGGTTCCGGGAAAGGACGGATTGAAGGAATTCCTGATCCTGATAGGTATGTCTTTTTCGAGGGCTGGCTGGATGGTGGGCGGATAGATGACCTTGGCGCCGAAATGCGTCAGCTCCATCGCCTCTTCGTAATTGAGGGCCGGGATGGAGAAGGCGTCGGCCACCTTCCGGGGATCGGCCGTGAGGATGCCGTCGACATCGGTCCATATCTCCAGTTCCTCGGCGTCGATGGAGGCCGCGATCAGGGCGGCCGAGTAGTCGGAACCGCCGCGACCGAAGGTTATGGTGTCCCCCTTCTCCGTCCTCGCGATGAAGCCGGTGACGACGGGGATGATGGGCATGCTTTCGCCGGGGGTATGGAGGCCGTCGATTCTTGCGACGATGGCCCTTTCGGTGGGTCCCTTGATCGGCCGCGCGTTGCCGTAGTGTCCCGTGGCGACGATGATCTCTCTCGCGTCGATGTAGGCCGCGCGGAGGCCCGCCTCGAGGAGGGCGGCCGTGACGATGCGCGCCGAGAGCCTTTCGCCGAAGCTCACAAGGAGATCGAGGCTCCTCGGCGAGAGTTCCCTGAGGAGGGCGACGCCACGGAGGAGTTCGCGGAGATCGCTGAGAAGCCTTTCGATTTCCTTGCTCGCCTCGAGGAACCGCGGACCGCTGCTCACTGCCGCCAGGGTGTCGCGATGCCGTCGGGCCACGTCTTCGAGCCGACCCGTCCAGCCCGAGGGGTCGCCGTCTTCGGCCGCCACGGCCTCGCGCGCCGTCTCGATGATCGCGTCGGTGATGCCGCCGAGTGCCGAAACGACGATGACGGCGCCGGGATTTTCGAGGGCGATGTCGACGACCCTGTGGATCGCGTCGGGATTGCCGACCGATGTGCCGCCGAACTTCAAGACCTTCATGCGGGATTCCCCTTTGTCTTCCGGCGGGATTCGCGAAGGGCTGCGCCCGCGACCCGCCTGCCGTTTCCCCCGGATAATGCCGGAATCGGAGGGCAATTGTAAGGCCCTTCGCCCGGCGGCTCCACGGTCGGTCCGGGTCAGTGCCTGATGGACTGGGTCGCGGTGATCCGGGGCAGCTCGGCCCGCTCCGGCCCGTTGATGGTGGGAACGACGGGAGTGAGGACCATCGTCCGCGTCCCCGCATCGGTGGCCTGGATCTCGATGCGGAAATTACGCCGCGCGGCGCCGGGGGCGGAATCCAAAAACTCGATGAGTTGATTCTTGCCGATGGAGTATTGTATCCACTGCCCCTCGCTGCTCGCATCGCCCTGGTTCAGGGAGTAGCTGTTCGGACCGAAGACGATCTTGACTCCGTCACCCGTCCAGAGCCCCTCGATGGGCAGGGGGCCGTTCTTCACGACCGGAGCCGTCATGGTTTCGGGGAAGCGCCGATAATTTCCGTCCCAGCGGTTTTCCGAATCGATCTTCATCAGGAGGTCCTCGAAAACCCGGACGGACACCGTATCGGCCCCCGTCATCTCGATGTCCATCAGCCGGCGCAGGGTCGGCACCGATTCATTCTGCGCGCCCACATAGAGCCCCGTCCTCGTCGCGTGCGATTCGTTCCACTGAAACACTTCCTGCGAATCGCCCGAATAGAAGACGATGGAATTGCCCGGCCTGTCGAAGACGAGGAGTCGCGTCTTCGGATCCTTCGGCCCGAGGTTCGCGTCGTACCAGATGCCCTGGAGGAAGGACTCGAAATCGGATTCACGCCCCGTGAGCACCTTGTTGGCGATGTCCCGCTCCACCTGGGCCCCGGGAATGGGATCCTTCGCGGTGATTTCGTAGGCTTTCTTTTTCGGGTCCCAGGACCAGGTCGTGCGCAGCTGGTCGAGGGGATTCTGCGAGGTCGTGTCCTTCGTAAAGGCGAGGATGACAGAAGGCGCGCCCTCAGTTTGTCCTAATTGGTAACTTTCCGGCCGGTCCGCGTCCTGGATGCGCACCGAGTCGCCGACGACCGACGCGATTTCCGTGTAGCGGAGGCCGACG
>JAJXVS010000129.1 GCA_021782015.1 bacterium
GCGAAGAACCTGATTCCCTGGGCGAGAAGGATGCCGACGACCACGATGACCGCCGCCTCGATGAAGGTGCCCAGGGGCTTGTTGGTCAATTCGATGAAGGCGAGTCTATCCATGGCGACCTCTTTCGGCGCGGCAGAGCAGGACGATCGGCTCGTCGAAAGGCTCGCCGCTACTGATTTCGATTGGCGTCATGGGGCATCCTACGATGGTTCTTCCCGCCACGTCTCGCCCCCGGATCGGAGCGGTGGGAGCGGTTGGAGCGGTTGGAGCGGTTGGAGCGGCGAGGCGACGTCCCCGCGATTTTCGACACAGTTGTCTGGACTTTGGCCCTTACGAGGTTTCAAAAAGTGCTAGGGCCGCGTCGTCCGCGAATACCCCGTGACAAAGGGAAGACACTCGACGCCTTAATCTCGTTGACAGTCGCGGACTGGGGCCCGAATATGCCTCACTCGCCGACGATCACAATCCTTTCGCCGAGCGCGGGAAATGGGCCGAGACGCCTTTCCTCCGGAGGCGGGCCATACTACTAACGAGGCCTTACGATGAAACTCCGGACCAAGTTGGTTTCCCTCATTCTCGCTTCGCTCCTCCTCTTCATCGCGGCCGTGGCTGCCTACCTGGCCATCCTCTCCCCTGTCACAACCATACAAGCTGAGGCGGAGTATCTCTCGGGCGCCGTGGCGGCCGCCGAGAATCTGGAGATCGAGGTAGGCCGGCTTCTGGTGAACACCTTCGGCGTGGAAAAGCGCCCCTTGGCCGCGGCCCTCAAGCGCTACTACGATTCCCTGGAGGCCATCGACCGGCATGTCGTCATCCTGCCGAAGATCAACAAGACCCTTGGCGCCGCGGTCGAGGCAGTCAAACGGCTGAAGACCCTTTCGGATATCGACATCGCGACCGTCAACTCCAGCCTTTCAGCCCTCATCGCCGACGCAAAGAAACTCTTCTACGACTCGGACAGCGCCTACATAATGCAATTCTACGGTTCCTTGAGCGTCGGGGCGAATCCAGCGGAACTGGCCGCGGCGCGGTCCGACGTGATGACGCTCGAAGATGCCATTCAAAACCTGAACTCGAGTCTTTCGGCCCAGGTCGATGCCATCAACCAGAAGCAGGTCGTCATCGCCGCGGAGATCGGGAAGATCAGAGAACGGAGCATCGCGTTCGGCGCCGCGATCGTCGCATTGATACTGGCGGCGGCCCTGGCCCAGGCCTTGCTGATGGCGCGATCAATCGTTCGATCGGTTCGGGATATGCTCCGCGAATTCGGCGCGGTCGCCGATGGGGACCTCACCGGGCGATTCTCGGCCAAGAGCAAGGACGAGATGGAGCACCTCGGGAAGGGGCTCAATCGCATGCTGGATTTGTTCAGCGTGTCCTTGTCCGAGATCCAGAAGGCCTCCGCCGAAAGCGTCAGAATTAGGGAAGAATTGGGCGACGCCGTCGCAAAGGCGTCGACAGCCTCGCAGACGATCGATTCGAAGGCCGGCTCGATTCGTACACAAGTCGAGGAGATGGATCGGGCTATGGCGTCCTCGGCTGAGGCCATGAATCACATAGCGGCGACCGTCTCCGGCTTCACCCGAAAAATGATCGACCAGGATCGCAATGTCGAAGGCTCTGTGTCGGCCGTGACGGAAATGCTCGCATCAATTGATAATATCGCGAGGGTCACCGAACGGAACCGCGAGCTGACCGACCTCCTCGTCAAGGAATCCGAACGCGGACAAGAAGTCTTCGGCGCCTCCTTTGATCGCGTCTCCGAAATCGCCCAGTCCTTTTCATCCATCCAGGAGATGGCCTCGATCATCGCAGGCATAGCCGATCAGACCAACATACTTGCGATGAACGCGGCGATCGAGGCGGCCCACGCGGGCGAATTCGGCAGAGGCTTCGCCGTCGTGGCCGACGAAATCGGCAAGCTCGCGGCCGCGAGCGCGGCGAGTTCCTCCGAGATCGCAAAAACCATCGGCGAGGTCCTGTCCCGCATCACCGAGGCCGAGGCCGCCAAGGATACGACGCTGCAAGCCTTCACCTCGATAGATTCGCGGATTCGGCGAGTCGCCGATTCGGTCCTGGAAATACACGGGAATCTCGAAGAAATTCGCGCCGGCAGCAAAGAGGTGCTCGAGACCGGAGAGAAACTCAGGCGCGCATCCTCGGAAATAACCGGCGAATCGGGACACATCGATGGGAGCTTCGCCGGCATCAAGGGCAGCTTCGCGAACGCCAACCGCATCTCCCTCACGATCTCGACGGACATAGGCGAGATTTCGAGGAAATTGTCCCGAATCGTTCACATCATCGAAGACATAAATGGGCGGAGCGAGTCCCTTACCCAAATCGGCGCCAGCCTCGATGCGGCGCTCAGGCGGTTCAAAACCTCGTCGTAGGCGGCACGGGGCCTGCGAGGGGATTCCCGCCGTCGCCGCGCTAGATCGACCGCAGAGATTCCCTCAATCAGCGGAAGGGTACGAGAAGACGATGCTCCTCATCCCAAAGCTTGAGGCCGATTGTTCCGAGGCTCCGGCGGAAATCGAGGTAGTCGGGCAGCCTGAGTTCGGGAATCGCGTCGAAGCAGGGCTGCAGCCTGTAGTTTGGAATCCGGGGACAGAGGTGATGGATATGATGAAGACCGATGTTGCCGGTAATCCACTGGGCGACCCGGGGAAGAACGACAGCGCGAGACCCATGCCGGCGACCGCCACATCATGGACGCCAAGATCGCGCGGCTGCCTTCCCTTGGCGCCCTTGGAGGGATAGCGGTTCGTCAGCACGAAAATGAAAAAAGGTCCGAGGATGAACAGAACCACAGGGTTCCTGTAGAACCGATAGAGGAAGCACCGCGCGCGGGAGCTGTCCCGATATTCGGCCACCGTCATCGTCCAGACATCGCCGAGCCCCCTTCGATCCAGATTGCCGGCCGGTGAGTGATGGATGCCATGACTCCATCGCCAGTCGGCGAAGGGAGTGAAAGTCAGTATTCCAAGGATCTTGCCGAGGCCGTCGTTCCAGCGCCTCGACGAGAGGAAAGAACCGTGACAACAGTCATGGAAGAAAATAAAACTGCGGATCAGAAAGGCGCCCGCGAGGAGGGAAATGAGGAGGGTGAGACAGATCGGCGTCCCGCGCTGTGCCGGGATGAGCATTGAAAGGAAAATGACCAGATAGGGGAGAATAGTGTCCACTAGCTGCACGACAGCCTTGCGGTCCATGGGACCCTCGAATTCTCGAACCATCGCCAGCCATTTCGGCTGGTCTTTTGTCGTTACGGGCGTGGTGTTTCCTTCATTTGTTTTGACATGGAGAAGCATCGAAAGTTGCGCCCGCAACGCGGGAATCAGCCGGCAGGGTGATAGTTCCGTACGCGGTGGTGGTTCCGGAGCTGCTCAGGGTCCAAGTTACAGCTATGCCCGAATTCGGGTGATACCCTCCGGGCACGTCATGTTTTCGTAGCTCGCGGAGTTCGTTTCACCCCGATTCACGCGTGCCGTGACATGATACCAAACCCTTTCGACAAGAATTCGTGACTTACGCGTGTCCCCTGTACGCTCGCAGCTTGCCCATTTGCTTCAAATAGGCGGGCACTAGCCGGGGGAAGTCACCTTCCATGTAGCCGGGGGACAGTCACCTTCCATGTGGGGCGACGAGAAGGTGACTGTCCCTCACGGAGTACCGGTGACGGCGAGCGACTGTCCCTCGCGGAGTCGTACGGGACTTTCACCCGCGAGTAGGTGAGCCCTGCCGGGCGCACCAAAAGAAAAGACCGGCCGAAGCCGGCCGGTCTTTTCCGCAAACAATTAAATGCTTCGCTTAGAAGGTGAGAGTTGTGGAAGCGACAGTTGCAGCAGCATTGTCGACAAGAGCGTTGCCTGCTCCGTCCGCGATTCCAGTGATCTTAATGGTTTCGCCTGATCCAGAGAGATTAGCAAGGGGGGCTGCTCCTGGAAGGGCTTTGATGTTGATTGCCACATAGGTTGGCGAATTGGATGCGAGAGAACCATTATCGGCGAATTGGACGCTGTCGATCGCGATTTTCGGCGTGGCTGTTGTCACCGCGACGCTGAAAGTGCTGCGATTTATAGTCGATCCAGAAAGATCGAGATAGAGGGTCGCGAAGCCGGCAACGGTTGCCGATGGTGCGGGACTGATGGTCGGAGCCGTCGTAACCGTGGCTGCGAAGGGGGTCGTTCCGCTAATGACTTGCGTGCCAAGGTTTATTGTACCTGCGTTTACTCCAGTTCCGATGCGAATAGAGGTTGGCGCCACAGCATCGGCCAGCGTGAGCGGGTTGGACTCGGCATACTTTGCACCTGTAGCGTTGGTTATTACCGCGAGTTTCAGAACAAAACTGTCACCTGAAACCCAGGCGGGCACGCTGATCGTCGCATATCCGGTGGAACCGCTGATCTTGGCAATGGTGAGGGCGGTGATGCTCGTGACCCAATTCGATGTAAGCCCCGTCGCGGCCGTGGTCTTGGTGTACTCGAGGTAATAAGAATAGGCGCTGTTGTAGGTGAAGGAGACCGGGATCGACGTGTTACCAGCATTGAACTTGCCGGTCTGGCCGTTGGTTGTGTCGAAGGCGAAGTCCGTCGGGGCGGCAAGAGCGGTCGTCGAATCCATCGCTGTCGTGAAACTCACGGGTGCGGTGACATTTATCGGGTTGCCGAGGGTCAGGAAGGACTTATCAATTGTTGTCTTGCCATCGGTAACTTTATAGAAGACGTAGTAGGTGGCGTTATACGCTAGGTTCGCGGCGGGTGTGATGGTTAGGGTCGAGCCGGAAATAGCAGCTGTCGACTTCACGATGTTCCCTGAACCGTCATAAATCGCCGCGACTTCAGTGTAAAGGTTGGAAAGGGCGTTATTGAACGTCAGGACGATTGGCTTGGTAACATCAAAGGAAGTTGTATCGCCCGAAGAGGTCTTGGTGCTCGTGCTGACAAAGGCGAGAGCCGGGTAGGAAGCAGGAGCGTTGAGTGGGAGCTTGTCCGTGATCACCACATCCTTGGACAGGCCCAAGGATCCAATTCTGAATCCTGGAAGATAGACACGCTGGGCGCCAACACCATTAGTGTTGATTTGAACGCCTGCGTTCAGTTCAACAAGCAGTCCATTGTCGTATGACCCGGGCGCTGTTGATGCTGGAGTTAGGTTTGTCACTACTGGGTAAGAGCCGGACTGATCGCCATACCACATATAGGGGAGGCCAGAGAACGTGACGAGGCCAGTGGCATCCGTGGTGGCGGTGATAAAGGTGGAATAAGTGAGAGCCTTGGTTGTGGTATTATAAGTGGGATAATACAGCCCATTCTTGAACTGCATAATCACCTGTTTCGTCGCAACAGGGAGGGGGGCCGAACCAGTACTGGCATTCTGGACGATCGTCGCTTTGATGGAGCCGCCGGCCCCGAGGTTGGGAAGGCTAATCTGTCCCGCGTTGACTGTGGTATAGCCTTCGGGCATATTGGCACCCAAGGTTCCGCCGCCCAATCCCGATATAGTCGGTACGGTTACAGAAAAGGATTCTGCCATATAGTCGACAGTCGTAGTGGTCCCTGAAGTTGTCGTGGTGGGAATGGCAAAAACGTTGTAGGTTCCTGTTGCCAGACCATCGAGCGAGAAATTGCCCATTTTGTCAGTTGTAGTCGTCTGGATCGACTTTGTCGTTGTCGTTGTCGTTGTTGTCGACCAGTCTACGCCATTAGGCGCATCGAAGCTGAGGGTGATTCCCGGGATCCCGACTCCATTGGAATCGACGATCTGTCCCTTGACATTGGCGATCACTGTTTGAACCTTGTTCGACGTTGTCGCTGATGTTGTCGCCTGCTGGCATCCCGCCAACACGACCGCTGCTACGAGCGCGAAGGCTCCCAAAACTACTCCAATGCGGTGTCTCATAGAGACCTCCTCCTTAAATTTATAAGTCCGGCCATAAGGACCGGACTTATTGTGCGCTTTGGGATGGAGTACTCGCGTGGATGAGTGGAGCGAATGACATTTCGTTCTAGAAGATCCGTTCGCAATCATGCTACCCGATCTCCGCTGTACGTTTTTGTCTCGACCTCTCGGGCTTGCACCCGAGTCTGTATAACCATTCTATGGCGCATTCGACCTGACTGCAATAATAAATTAACTTTTGGATTGTTTTGGCGAACCAGCACGTCTTTCCATGCTAAATGGCCCAATCTGTGCTATCTGGGTCCCCAGGGAAGAGGGTCAGGAGGCTGGCCGCCATTGCGCGTGCAGCGGTATTTTCGCGGGGCAAGGCCACGTAGCCAGCCGACTTCTTTTCCTTTATTGTCGCCGCCTATGCAGACTGTCGAGGCCCTCGTCGGCCCGCGTTCCGAGGCCGCACCGATGGGGAGGGAGGCTCGGCTCCCGCAGGGCGCCCTCCTTCTGGCGCCGATGGTGGCCTTGAGCCATCGAGCCCTTCGCGAGCTCATCCTGGGATTCGACGCCGCCGGCCCTCGGCGGGGGCTCGACCTCGCCTACACCGAAATGACGAGCGCCGCGGCCCTGACTGCCCATTCGGTATTCGACGAGTGCTTTATCGATGCCGGGCCAGAGCCGGCGAGGGTTGTCTATCAATTCTATACGACGAAGAGCGAGGGCTTCCGCGAAGCCTTGGCCATGGTGGCCGATCGCGGGGTCTTTGGGGTCGACATCAATTTCGGCTGCTCGGCCCCGCATATTCTGCGATCAGGGGGTGGCGCCGCCTGGATGCGCGAGCCGAAGGAAGCGGCAAACCTCGTACGAATCGCCCGCTCGGCCTGGTCGGCTTCGCTCTCGGCCAAACTCCGCATCGGAGCCGAAGACGACTATGGAAGCCTCCGCGACTTCTGCCTCGGCCTTATCGAGGCGGGCATCGATTTTCTCACCCTTCATCCTCGCCTCGAAGGCCAGAAATTCCGGCGCAGCGGCCGCTGGGACTATGTCGCTCGCCTTGCACAGGAGCTTTCGGTGCCCCTGGTCGGCAATGGCGACATCCGTGGCTTTGGCGACTGGTCCCGATGGATGGCCGAGGCGAGGCCGGCCGGCATCATGATCGGCCGCGAGGCGGTGCGGCGACCCTGGATCTTCGCCCTCATCAGGGGCTGCGAGGCCGATTCGGCCTTTGAGCTCCGCGTCGACCTTCGCGAAACGGCCTTCCGATTCCTGGATCTCGTCGAGAAGCGGCTTCCTCCCGAGTTCCACGAATCGAGGGCCAAGCGATTCTTTTCCTATTATTGTGACAACTTCTCCTTCGCCCACCACCTCAACGTGAAGCTGCAAAGGGCGGCCGATCCGGCCTCGATGCGGCAGATCCTCGACGAGTACCTCGACGAGGTGCCGGGGGACAGGATCGCGCTCGAACGCGCCTGAGCGGAGAGGGATCTGGTCGGAAAGGGCCACGGCCGGGCCGAGGCCCCTTCCCATCGGGGAGACGGGCCCACTTCCCGCAACAAGCTTCGTGACACCCAGAGTCACTTTTTATTTGCACAGTTTTACAAGCTCTGATATTCTGTCAGCTTCGCGCGGGGAGAAGGTCGGCCTTGCCGACCCAGGGGGGGCCATGGCAGACACGGTATCGCGGATGTTCCTCGAGATCGCCCGGCGCCAGCCGGAGCTTCCGGCCCAGTACGCCAAGGGGAGCGCGGGCACCTTCGAGGCGGTGAGCTACGCGACGCTCTTGGAAAGGGCGAAGGCAGTGGCGGCGAGCCTCCTCGAGGTGAATGTCAGGCGAGGCGACCGCGTCGGTCTCATTTCGGACAATCGGGCCGAATGGCTGACCATCGACCTCGCGGTGCTGGGCCTCGGCGCCGCCGATGTTCCCCGGGGTTGCGACGCCACCGAGCAGGAAATTCGCTACATCCTTTCATGGAGTGAATGCCGGATTGCCTTTCTCGAAAACGATCGCCAACTCAAGAAGGTCCTCGCCTCGCGGGGGGCCTCGGGCCCCCTAGCCTCAACAGGGGCCTCGGGCCTCCTGGCATCAACTGGGGGCGCGGGCCTCCTCGCCACCATCGTCATGATCGACGATCCTGAGGCCGCTACGCGGGTGGAGGCTGAAAAGGCCGACCTCAAGGTGCTTGGCTGGGCGGAATTCCTCGCGGCGGGGGCCTCGCGCCTGGCGAAGAATCCCGATGAGTTCGAAGCCGAAATCGGAAAGGGCTCGAGCGGGGAGGTTGCGACCCTCATCTACACCTCGGGCACGACGGGCGATCCGAAGGGTGTGGTCCTGACTCATGCCAATTATGTCTATCAAACCGCTGCGGTGATTCCCGGGGTCATTCACGTGACGCCCGGCGATGTCTTCTTGTCGGTCCTGCCGATCTGGCACTCCTTCGAGCGCATCGTCACCTATGTGGCCCTGGCATCGGGGGCGGGCATCGCCTATTCGAAACCCATCGGCTCCATCATGCTCGCCGATCTGGCGGCCGTGCGCCCCCATTGGTTCCCCTCGGTACCGCGCATCTGGGAATCGGTGATGGACGGGGTCTACCGCACGATTCGCCAGCAGGGCGGCGTCAAGCAGATTCTTTTCGAGTTCTTCGTGAGCGTGGGCGCGAGCCATGCCTGGGCGAAAAACGCCTTGTTGGGAAGGTTACCCGAATTCAGGGCCCGCTCGCGCCTCGTCGATGTCGTTTCGGCAATCCTGCCCTGGCTCCTCCTCTCGCCCCTCGCGGCCCTGGGCGATCTCCTCGTCTTCGGCAAAATCAAGGAAAAGCTCGGGGGCCGCTTTATCGCGGGCATCTCGGGCGGAGGGGCCCTCCCTCCGGCGATCGACCGCTTTTTCGCTGCCATCGGCGTCCTTATTCTCGAAGGCTACGGCCTCACCGAGGCTGCCCCCCTCATCAGCGTTCGCCCCCAGGACAATCCGAAGCCGGGCACCATAGGGCCGCCCATTCCGGGCACAGAGCTCCGCATCGTCGACGAGCAGGGCAAGGATCTCGGCTGGGGCCGCAAAGGTCTCATCCTCGTGCGCGGCCCCCAGGTGATGGAGGGTTATTACAAGCGGCCCGACCTCACGGCCAAGGTCATACGAGATGGCGGCTGGCTCGACACGGGCGATCTCGGCATGACGACGAGGCAGGGCGAAATCGCCATCACCGGTCGCGCGAAGGATACGATCGTCCTCCTCGGCGGCGAGAACATCGAGCCCCTTCCCATCGAGCAGAAGCTCTGCGAAAGCCAGTACATCCAGACGGCCGTCATTTTGGGTCAGGACATGAAGTACCTCGCCGGCCTCATCGTGCCCAACGAGGAGACGGTCACGGCCTGGGCCAAGGAAAACAATGTCCCGATCGAGGACTACGAGACCCTCATCAAGCAGCCTGAGGTGATCGAACTCATCGATGGGGAGGTGTGCGAGCTCGTGTCGGCGAAAAACGGTTTCAAGAGTTTCGAGCGGTTGTTCCGCTTCGCCCTCTTGCCGCGCCCCTTCGAGGTGGGGAAGGAACTTTCGGCCAAGCAGGAAGTCAAGCGCCACGCGATCAGTGCGATCTACGCGAAGGAAATCGCGGCCCTCTTCAAGGCATAAATAAGCCCCGGCAGCCGCGTTCGACTTTTGCCGACGCCCTTGCCGGGGCTTTTTCCCGCCGCGCCTCGCAGGTCCTCCGCGGGGCGCGGCTTTTTTGTCAGTACTCGATTTCGACGTTGCCGGAAATGCTCTTCGCGTGAAAGCGACGGCCGCCCTTGCCGATGGTGAGGGCCGTGCGTCGCGGGCCGGCGGCGCTGCCGATTTCGCCCGTGGGAACATAGAGTCGGCCCGAGAGGGTTTCGGCTCGCAGCTCGAGGTCGGCCCCGTCGAGGTTGAGGTTGATGTGGCCGCTGGAGGTGGCGATGTCGCCGCCGCCGAAGGCTCCGGTCGCCTCGACCTCGATGTCGCCCGAGTTGGTTTGGACCATCAGGCGGCCCGAGGGTCGCACGACGTCGATTTCACCCGACTTCGTTTCGAGATTGAGTTCGCCGGGCGAATCCTCGACTTCGATGTCGCCGGTGATGCTTTTGGCGATGAGGCGGACCCTGACTCCCTGGCATCTGATCCGCCCCGAGGTGGAGCGGAGCTCGGCGTGGGCGACGTTTTCGACGGCGATGTCGCCGGCAAGGCAGAGCACTTCGGCCGATTCGGCGTCGCGGGCCCGGATCATGCCGGATTCGGACTCGATGAGAAGGCCGATGCCGGGGACGTTGACGTCGACCTCACCTTCGCTCGTGTGAATTTCCAGGTCACGTATTGTCGAGGGAACCCTGATGCGGAGGGCCGACACTTCGATGCCATTGTCGCCGGGCCCGAGCACGAGGAGGCCTTCGACCCTGCGCAGAGAGGGCGTCCAGGAGGCCAGAGCTTCGTGCGGCCCCTTGAGTTCGACTTCAATGCGGACATGGCCATTATCCGAACCGAGGGCGGAGAGGTCGGCCTTCGGAAAGCGAAGAACGAGGCGTTCGGCACCCTCGAGGGCAAGCTCCGAGCGGTAGAGCCCCGGGGCATGGGCGTCGGACATCGGCACCTCCAGATTCATCATGGCAGCTGGGTAAAAAGCGGCGTACCTTAACACGGAACTCTTGACTTGGACAATGGAATATGGAAGGAGGGACTAGACAATTCAGCAAATATGATTATGCTATTGACTAGTTTGCCACGCAAACTTAAATGGGAGGCTGCCATGACCACCGAAGAGCTAGAGGAACTCAAAGCGGATCTTCACATCGTCCGGGAGGCCATCGAGCGACATCGGCCCCTCCTCCGCGACATCACCTCCTCCAACTTCCTCTCCCTCATCTCCCTGCCCTATGCCCTCCTCATGCTCGGTTTCGGCCTCGGAACCCAAATTCTGGTCGGCGCGCGAGGGAGCATCGGAGCCCTCCCCGGCTGGTGGCAGCTCCTGTTCTGGATCGTGACCTTCTTGGCCCTCGTGGTGGGAGGCATCATCAAGATCGCCTTCTTCAACAAAAGGGCGGCGGCCGT
>JAJXVS010000130.1 GCA_021782015.1 bacterium
TCAGGAAGCTCCTGGTTCGCTATGAGAAGCTCGAACGAAGCTATGTCGCCCTCTGCCAACTTGCCGCTGCGATCATCGCATTCCGAAAGATCTCACTTACGAAAAACATTATTTACGGATAAGCCCTAAGCCCCTGTTGTACTGATTTCGAACGAGCGAAATATGAGCCGCCCAGTTCAAGGTTTCCAATTTCGGCGGCTGATGGCCGAACGGGGTAAGGGTAGGCGAACCGGTTTTGTGGGAATCCAGGCCAGGGTTGCCGAACGGATTCAGTGCTTATTGGCACGGGCGACAAGGCGTTTGGTAACGCCCCCTTGGTCTCCGCTGAGGATCGGCCGCTTGAACCATTCTGAGACCCGTGGCCACTTCCACAAATACCTATATTAATGTAAAATAGCCGCTTACTGGAGGAATGCATGAAGAAGATTCTAGTGCCGATGCTTGAATGCGGCGCTGGACATAAGATGCCTGCGCTCGCGGTCAAGGAATCGCTTGAACGTCTTTACCCTGGTTCTTATCAGGTCGACGTTGTGGATTTCGCCAAGGCTGTAGGGGCGGAGCGCGATGATCGCTCGATTAAATGGGCTTGGGATTATGGTCTTGCCCATCCTTTCTGGGCGAAGCTGGGCTATCGTCTACAGAATGGGCTGTGGCCACTCGCGATGTTATGGCCGGAGTACATGTACCCTGAATTCAAGAAAAAGGCGACGGAATTCGTTGATTCGTATCATCCTGACTTGATCTTTTCGACGAATTTCTTTTCATCGACCATGTCGGCCGTCGCTCGGGGGCGTCTCGGTATTCCCTCCGAGGTCATCAGTTATGTGACGGATCCTTTTGACGCGTATGGGTGGTGGATCGACAGGCGTCTCGACTTTATCTGCGTCGCCTCCGATATAGCCGCTATGCAGCTTCGCGCTCGCCATTTCCCTGAAGAGAAGGTAAGGATATTGCCTTTCCCAATTCATAGGAAGTTCTTCGATTCGAAGGAAGATCCCGCGATGCTGCGTAAGCGTCTTGGCCTTCGGGATGGCGTGCCGACCATTCTCACTTCCGAGGGTGGGCAAGGCATCGGACGGATTTCAGGTTTCGTGCTCAAGCTCCATGAACGAGATTTTCCCTGCAATATCATTTCGGTATGCGGGAAGAACGAGCAGCTTCGGACCGAGCTCGAGACGGTTGCCGGATCGCGGCACTCGGCTACCAATTTGATCCCCCTCGGGTTTGTCGATAATATGAACGAGCTCTTGGGCGTCGCCGATCTCTGCGTCGCGAAGGCTGGTGCCTCGACGACTTTCGAGGCGCTGCTTAAAGGGGTGCCTATCGTCTTCGCAAGCTGGGCTACGTATAGTGAAAAGCCGAATGTTGATTTTTGCGTCGAGAGGGGCATTGGCTGGTTCACTCCTGAGTTTGAGAGTTTTTCGAGAATTCTGACACGGCTGTTTGAAGACGGCGATCTGGCGAAGGCTCGCCAACGGTTGGCATCGCTCCAACTTCATTCGGGCAGCGACGATGTTGCTCGATTCCTTCATGAGAGGCTTGAGACACGAGGATGAATGCCATGAAATTTGATGTCGTTATTGGGGGGGCGGGGCTAGCCGGGTCGACGGCGGCCCGTGTTTTTGCCGATGCGGGCAAGAAGGTTCTCGTGGTGGAAAAGCATCGTCATGTCGCGGGGCACTGCCACGACTTTCGCGATGATGCGGGAATCACGGTGCATACATACGGACCTCATATTTTCCACACGAATGACAAGGGTGTCTGGGAGTTTGTCCGGCGTTTCACGGATTTCCATTATCTGCAGCATAGGGTGCTTTCCTACGCTGGAGGCAAGCTCGTGCCCTTTCCCGTGAATCGGGATACGATCAATGAAGTCTTCGGCGTCAACATAGCGACAGGCGATGTCTCGGCCTTTCTGCAGGCCGAGGTCGAGCGCTCGAAATTCAACATGCCGTTGCGCAATTTTCGCGACGCGGTGGTTTCGCAGGTGGGTGAGCGGCTCTATGAGCTCTTCTTCAAGAATTACACGCTCAAGCAATGGGGCCGTGATCCGGAGACTCTATCGCCGGAAATTGCGAAGCGAATTCCCGTCAGGTCCAATCGCGACGACCGCTATTTTTCGGATCGATATCAGGGGGTTCCCGGACGCGGTTATACGCGGATGGTGGAAAACATGCTCGATCATCCCGGCATCGCCGTGATGCTCGGTGCCGATTATTTCGATGCAATTAAGAGCTTTGCCGCGCCGCTTTCGATTTTCACGGGCGAACTTGACGTTTATTTCGGGCGCAAGCATGGCGAGCTCGCCTATCGCTCCCTGGACATCGAATTCGAGACGCTGGATCGGGAAAGGTTCCAGGAGGCGCCTGTCGTCAACTATCCCAATGATTACGATTGGACGCGAATTACGGAGTTCAAGCTCCTTTCGGGGGAGACCTCCAAGAAGACGACGGTATGCTATGAATATCCGAAGGAAAAAGGTGAGCCGTACTATGTCGTCATGGATGACGAAAACATGGCGAAGAGGGAAAAATACATTGCCGAGACGCGCATCCTTGAGGAACGACCCTTGGGCGCCGGCAAGGTCTTGTTCGTGGGTCGACTCGCTGAATATACGTATTACAACATGGATCAGGTGATCGGCGCGACGATGAAGAAGGTGCTGCCTTTGGTGCAGTAGTACTGGTCTTGTCGGCCCTGCAGCCGGGCTTTGAAGATGCCCAGCTATGGAAAAAGCGCCCCGATCGGGGCGCTTTTTTTTTCGAGAGGCGGGCCAGGCGCGACCATTTTCGCGTTAGCCGCCTTGGGCCTTCGATTGGCCCCTCGATCATTCCTCCTCTTCTTCGTGGACCCTGAAGGCGGCTGCGGCCTTTGTGACTTCATCGGCGATCTTGCCGGTGATCGGCGCATAGTGATCGAATTCAAGCTCGAAGGAACCGGTTCCGGCGGTGATCGATCGCAGGTCGATTGCATAGCGGAGCAGCTCCGCCTGGGGGACCTGGGCGTCGATTTCCACGATTCCGCCGCCGATCGGGTTTTGTCCGGAAATTCGGCCGCGTCGGCCCGAGAGGTCCGACATGACGTCTCCCAGATTCCTCTCTTCCACGTAGACCTTGAGGTTCATGATGGGCTCGAGGAGCACGGGGTTGGCCGACCGCGACGCCTCGCGGAATGCGCCGCGCGAAGCCAATTTGAAGGCCATCTCCGAAGAATCGACGGGATGTTCCTTGCCGTCCGTGATGATGGTCTTGACGTCGACGACGGGATAGCCGGCAACTACACCCATTTCCATGGCCTGATGGACTCCCTTTTCGATTCCGGGAAGGAAGCCTTTCGAAACGGACTGGCCGAAGAGTTTATTTTCGAATTCGTAGCCCTTGCCCCGCTCCAAGGGTTCGACATCGAATACGACGCGAGCGTACTGGCCGTGTCCACCCGTTTGTTTCTTGTGGGTGTATTCGGCCCCGGATTTTTTCGTGATGGTTTCGCGGTAGGCGATGCGGGGGACACGGGTCTCGGCGGCGATTTTCTGGGAATTCTTGATCCTGTCGAGGACAATGCCAATCTGGAGATCGCCCATGCCCTGGATGACCGTCTCTTTCGTTTCGGCGTTGAAATGCACCTGGAATGTCAGGTCCTCTTCGGTCGCCTTGAGGAGGGCCTCGTTGAGTTTGTCCTCTTCTTTCTTGTTGACGGCGGAAATCGCGAGGAGATGGACCGGCGTGGGGAGAAGAAGCTTCTCCAGGACGAAGTTCTGGTCCGGAGCGCTGATCGTGTCATTGGTGTGGAGGGACGCGAGTTTGGAGATTATGCCGATGTCGCCGGCCGCCAGCTCGGGAACTTCCTCGATTTTCTTGCCCTGGGATGTGTAAATCTTTCCTATTCTTTCCTTGCGCCCGTCGCGGAGGTTGTGGATCTCCATGTCGGGGACGAGGCGGCCCGTGACGATCTTCACAATTGACAAGCGACCGGAAAACTGGTCTATTTGGGTCTTCACGACGAGTCCCGAGAAGGGCTTTTCCGGGTCGACGTGAACCTCGATTTCAGAACCGTCTGAATTATGCGCTTTTTCCGGATGCATGTGGCGGGGCGAGGGGGCGATGTTGGCGATGAAATCGAGAAGGGCGGCGGTACCGACGTTCATGGCTCCGGCTCCGGCGAAGGCGGGAATGACGCGGCCGCCGACCAGGGCTTCGCCCAGCCCCTTCACCGTCTGTTCCTGGCTGAGTTGCCCCTCGGAAAGGTATTTGTCCATTAATTCGTCGTCGCCGTCGGCCGCGGCTTCGTAGAGCTGGGCTCGGGCCTCGGCCAGGGCGTCCTTGTACTCGGCGGGGACGGGAATCTCGGTTTCCTTTTGGTCATGGGCGGCCGGTCGAGCCCATGCTTTCTGGCTGAGCACATCGATGACGCCTTTGAGAGCGGCACCTTCTCCCATGGGAATGGTGATGGCGACCGGATTCACCTTGAACTTGTCGTGCACGTCGGCGAGGCACGTCGAAAAAGAGGCTCGCTCTTCGTCGAGGCGGGAAACGAAAAGGATTCGAGGTTCGCTCCG
Source organism: bacterium (assembly GCA_021782015.1). Taxonomy (GTDB): domain Bacteria; phylum Spirochaetota; class Spirochaetia; order Treponematales; family Rectinemataceae; genus CAIJMU01. Next base: position 4,556 of record JAJXVS010000130.1, read on the forward strand.
GACTTCGAGATTGCGCCAGGTCTTGATGGTCTCAATCTGGACCCCCGAGCGTCCGTCCACGAGGAGGAGGGCTGTCTCGCACGCACGGAGTCCAATGAGGACTTCGCCGGCGAAATCGGAAGATCCAGGGGCATCGATGAAGTTGATCTTGCGATTCCCGACATATGCGTGGCACAAGGCGGCATGGATTGAAATCTTGCGGGCGATTTCCTCATCACCATAATCGGAGATCGTCTTTCCCGATTCGACGGTTTCCGGCTTGGCAATGGCCCCAGCCTGGAAAAGGAGGTGCTCGACGAGGCTGGTTTTTCCCGTGCCACCGTGGCCTGCTACAGCCACGTTCCGTATCAGATCGGTGGAATGCGCCATTGATGCTGCTCCTTTGAGGGAATAAGAAAAGCCGGTTGAAAGGGCATTTCATTCAGGTTTTATCATGGTAGGATCGACAAAATGCGCTGTCAAGCCAAAAACAGCGCCTCACTTGACAGGTTTTGGCTGGACAATCTAGCTTTCTGGCTCCGGGAAGTAGCCTAGCGGCTAAGGCGTCAGGTTTGGGACCTGAAGATCGCGGGTTCGATCCCCGCCTTCCCGATAGCGGCGCGCGTCGACGAAGATGGACAACAGACCGCCGAAAGTTCGCCCAAAGAGCGAACTTCGGGTAGATGGCGATTTCGCGAAGAGAAATCGCACGCCGCCGAAAGTTCGCCCAAAGAGCGAACTTCAGGTAAATGGCGATTTCGCGAAGAGAAATCGCACGCCGCCGAAAGTTCGCCCAAAGAGCGAACTTCGGGTAAATGGCGATTTCGCGAAGAGAAATCGCACGCCAAAGAAAGTTCGCCCAGAGAGCGAACTTTCTTTGGCGAGGGACCATAGCTCAATTGGATAGAGCAGCGGCCTTCTAAGCCGCAGGTTGGCCGTTCGATCCGGCCTGGTCTCATGGGTGCTGGCGAAATTGTCGAGCTTTTTGCGCATTGGTGAGAGTGGGAGTCCGTCACGAAAAAATGGCCCGTAGTCGCAATTCTGATTTTCGCGATGGGGATTTCGGGAGCCGAAGACCGTCTCGACGTCACCGATGAAGGGCGCTTCGTGCCCGGCGATCCTCCGGTCCTGGTCGGTGGCGGGCAGCCTTTCGCGACCTGGGAGGCCTACCATAACGGTGTCAGGATTTCAGAGCCCGATTTCTACCACATCCTCGGCGATGATCGCCTTGCCTCCGAGGCGAAAACCTGGCTCGCATGGAAAAAGGGCTTGGGTTGGGGCGGGCTTGGCGTAATCGCAGGCGGGCTGGCGACGGGCGTTGCCGCGAGTCTCATTTTCGCGACGAAGGCCGGTGACCTGCCCTTTTATGCATCCGCTGGGTCCATCGCCATGGGAGGAGGGCTCTGGGTGGCCTTCCTGTCCATCGGTTTCAATTACACTCCGCTCGATGAGGCCAGGCGCATGGCTGATGACTACAACGCCTCGCACAAGTGAACTTGACGTGGGGTGGTGGCGGTGGCAGGATGACGCCTCCGTCGAGGGAGTTCCAATGCGTGCAAAAATCATGGTAGTTGTCTTGAATGTCGCCATTGTCCTGAGCCTCGCGGCCCAGGGGGTCGGTACATCCGAGGCTCCGACTTTCAGTTGGGGACTGGATACGATCAAGGTGGATTGGTGGGGCATCGTTCCGACGGGTCCGGTGCTCAAGTTCGGCTACGGTTCTTTCGGGTTCCTGCCCGGCCTGCGTTCCGATCTTCAAGCCAAGGCGGGCCTCGGATATGAGAGCTATTCCCTCTTTCGGGGAGAGAACTCGCGCGATCCTGTTTTCACCAACCAGGCAACCTTGACCGCGATCCAGAAGCCCGATGCCCAGATGGAAATCGGGTTTCGACAGGGGATTCTGCCTCTCGACGCGAAACGGGACCTGCTGTCTGCCTTCATTTACGCGAACGGGAGGGTTTCCAAATACTTCGGCACGCCCATCTCGGGGGGCACGAGTTTTAGCGATCGCTATGAAGAACTGATGGCGAGTTTCCTGGGAGGTCTCAAGCTCGATGATAGCAAGGTGAGCCCGAACGGGGTAATGGTCGGCCATATGGCGCTTTTCGAAGCGGAATGGGGGCCATCTTTCCTTTCGGCTCAGGGCACCGATTTCGCGCGCGCCGGCATTCGGGCCCTCGACTACCTCCCGCTTTTCGATCTTGGTGGAGACCGCAATCTTTTGTCCGGCTACCTGGTGCTGGGAGCCTCGGCGAAATACGCAGACGGCGGAAACCTGCCCATTTTCGTCCTCGAAGGGACAGATGTCCGCGGATACCAGCTAGGGCTCGACTCGAAATTGCGCGCATGGGGTACCGTCGAGGCCCGCTTCAACCTCCCTTCGGCTTGGAGCCGTTCCGATATCCTGCCCGTGCTCTTCTTCTTTGTCGATGGGGGCTGGTACCAGGGCTTCGCCAATCTCTTGCCCGGTTCATCCTGGGTTGACGCTGGCGGGCCCCTCGCCTCGGTCGGAGGGGGGCTCGGCGTCAATGTCTTCAATTTCGCGACGCCCTATGTGGCCCTCGGGCTTCCTCTCATTTCGCAGGATTCGAAGGGTCATCAGCTCCTTGGTGCGACGCCCTACACCCTGAGTTTCGGTTTCAGCCTCCACCCCGAGGATGTCTTCGACTGGCTCTAGCCGAGTGGGTGTCGTGGGGAATTTGATGTGGCGATAGGGAGGGGCGGAATGATCAAGGACGCTGCGGGCTTCGGATCACCTCAAGATGCAGCCGGCGTGGTAGGTGCGGCAGGCGAGGCCGGCGTGGCTGCTGCGACCGCAGCCACGGCCTCTCGCATCGAGGCTTTGGAGATGAGAATAGCCTATCAGGACCGCGCTCTGGCAGACTTGTCGGCGGAATTGTTCGAGTCTTCGAAGCGAATTGAGCTCCTCGAGAAATTCTTGCGAGAGGTGGCGGGAAAGGTGAAGGATCTGGCCGCGGAGGCAGAAGAGCCGGCGCCCGGCAACGTGCGCCCCCCCCACTGGTAGGGGCGCACTATCTGAATTTCCCGATTTCCACCTGCACCAAGGCATCGCAGCGCTCATTATGCTCGTGTCCGGCGTGACCTTTGACCCAGGAATAGCGTGGAGCGATGGTCGAGGAGATCGCGTCGAGTTCTTCCCAGAGTTCGCGGTTCTTTACCGGCGCCTTGGCTGAGGTTTTCCAGCCGTTGCGCTTCCATGAGGCTATCCACGCGGTAATGCCGTTTTTCACGTACTGGCTATCCGTGACGAGTTCGACCTCCCCTGGAATCGGCGCGTAGGTGGCGACCCGCTTCAGGGCTTCGATGACGGCGCGGAGTTCCATGCGGTTGTTGGTGGTGTTGGCCTCGCCGCCGGATCCGATTACTTCTCCCTCGGGACCGTGCATGACAAAGGCCCAGCCGCCGGGACCAGGGTTGCCCGAGCAGCCGCCGTCGGTGTGGATGATGATGGCAGACATGGGCGCGAGTATGGGGATGGCGCCGCCGAGGGTCAATGCGTGGGACGGGCCTTCGCGATGGCATCATCGATGGCGGAGAGGAACTCGGGAGAGAACATCTCCGCAAACATCCCGTGGCGACGATCTTCGTAGACCTTTCCCCAGGAGGCTTTATCGGCCGGCGTCGAAGGCGGCACGATCATGCCCGCGCCGATAAGGGAGGCCATGGCATCGTTTTCCATCTTGGCCCCATCGGCAGCCATGTCGTCGCCGATCTTCTTGGCCGCAGCCTCGAGGGCCGGCCTGATGTCAGCCGGCACCCGCTCCCAGCTCGTTTTGTTGAAGACGATCGCGGCGATGTACGGCGAGATGGGGAATGGAGAAATGTAGCTGACCTTGCCCTTGAACTGTGACCAGAGTCCCGCGACCATCACGGGGCTGGTGTAAAAGACGTCGACGGCGTTGGATGAAAGTTGGAGGAAGAGACTCGTAAAATCGCCTTTGACGGTCCGCGCCCCGATGCTCTGGAAAATCCGGTCGACGAGTTCGTCGCCGTTCGGCACGGAGATGCGGTACTTCGCGAGATCCTGGGGGGTGACGATCGGCTCTTTCGAGAAGAGGCGGACCCATCCCGCCCTCGCTATCGCCAGGACGGCGTAGCGCTGGCCGATCTTGGCCTTGATCATCGGATCGACAGCGGTGAGAACGGCCGCAAGTTCGGCGTCGTTCTGGATCACCGAGGGCATCGAGATGGCGAGGGTGTTGGGGTCGAGCTGGGCGAGGCCCGTGGTCGACAAGAGCGCTCCGTCGAGGCCGAGCCTGAGTTTCTGGATGATGTCGGCCTCGCTCGCTCCCTTGAGACTCTGCGGAAAGGCGAGGCGCACCCGGCCTCCCGAAACGCGCTCGAAATCGGCGGCCAGTCTCTTGATTCCCGCGTCCCAGGGGCTGTTCTGCGGCACGAAGGCGGCGACCTTGAGCGTGATCTGGGCGCCGAGGGGCAGGAACAGAAGGGCGAAGATGAGTGAGATCGCATAACGCTTCATGGGAAGATCCTTGCCGGTCGCGGAGCGGCCGATTGACATCAGTTGGAGCTCCCCGTTCCGGGAGCCTGGTCTGGTACCTGCAAAAAGTAATCGCCGGCATGGGCGAGCATGCGGCGAGCGTTCGTCTGCGCGATGGTCGTCGCGAGTCTGGTTTTGGGATTCGTATCGGGATTGATGGCGAGGGCGGCGTCGAGGGCGGACTTGAAGGCGGGGTAGTCATCGTTCGTGACGCAGATGGTTCCGGCATAGGTGACATAGAGCGAGGCCGATTGGCCCTTCGTTATCTCCAAACCCTTTTTGTAGGCGGCGAGTGCGATCGCCTGGTCGCCTCCAAGCTCCGCAGGGAAGGACGCATACACCGAAATGGCCAATTCCTGGAGGCTTCCGTCGTTCCAGGCCGGCCCGAGGAAGATGGCCCTGTCGAGGAGGGCCTTGGCGAGGCCGACGATGGATGCCTCTTTAAGATCGAGGGGATCGACGGCATAGGCTGCGAGAATCGAGGCGGCCGACCAGTAGAGTAGGGGCAGGTCCTTCGGGGCGAAGCGCGCGAGGAGGGCCGGTCCGCCCTTGGGCATGCCGCGCTGCGCCGGGTCGGGGGCATCGGGGGATTGAAGGGTTCCCGTCTCCCAGAGTTCGACGATGCCGGGGGCCCTTCGGTCGAGGGCGGGCCCGAGGAGCTTGAAGGCACGCACATAGAGCGCCTTCGCCCGGAGGTCGGCGGCATGTTTTTCCTCGAAATGCTGGGCGTCGAGATCCTGCGCCGGACCCTGGATGAAGGCATTGGCGTAGGTCACGTAGAGTTGGGCCGTTTGGACGATGTTGTTTTGATTCTTCGGATTCGCGGCGAGGACGCCTTCTTCGACTTTTATGAGGCTCGGCATTGCACCGGCGGCGAGACCTATATCAGATTCTTCGACGAAGGCATCCTGGATGCCATTGACTGTCCTGAAGACGACGCAGGAATCACCGAGGAGGAGAAAGAGGGCGGTCAGCGAGATCGTGAGAATCGAGCGCTTTAGGGTCGCCATGGTTGCCCACTTCATGCGGCCACTATGAAATGAAGCCAGCGCGCTGTCAATGTTCCCTCATTTTCCCAATCCCGGTCTCCTTCGATGCCGGAATCAGAGGCCGCCGAGAAAGGCCCGACGGTCGAGTTCCTCAACGGAAACCTTCGCCGCACTGGCACCCTTGATTTTCGCGAATTCCGCAAGATCGAGATAGCGAAGGGTGAGGGGCCGCTCGAGGGACATCCGCACCTTCCCGTCATCCCATGTGGAGGCCGAGGGATCGAGGGTGGTCGGTTGGCCGTATTTCGCGACGAGGCTTGTCCAGATGCTGTAGTGGTCGACGCGATCTTGGGCGAGGTCGAGGATGATGACCCAAAGCTTGCCCGAATCGAACTGAAAGAAGGCCCGGCGGATGAAGGAGAGGCCGGTCACTTCGATGAGGCTTTGGTTGGGTGTCGGGAGGAGGGAGACATCTTCGGGACCGCGCCAGGCGAAGAGAGGGTCGGCCTTGAGTTCGGCTATCACTTCGTCGCGCGTCATGCCGAGCGTGAGTTTGCCATAGCCCAGGGGGAGGGGCAGGACTGGTGGGGCGGCCGTGGTGGGAGCGGAGCTTGACGCGGCGTTTCCCGGACTCGTGGTTGCCTGGCCGAAGCCTTGAACGCAGACGAGGGCGAGAAGGCCTGAACAAAAGAGGCATCGAGCCCGCAGGGCGGCTCCTTCGACGATCGATCGTGTATTCATGGTTTCGACCTCCTCGCTAAATATCGGTTGACGCGGGCCGGGAAATCCGCCAAAGCGCATTTTGACCTCGCGTCTTCTTTATTCAAGCGGGCCCTCCGGCTACAATGGGGCATGGACAGACCCTCGTTGTTGGGCGCGG
>JAJXVS010000131.1 GCA_021782015.1 bacterium
GCCACCCTCTCTACCTTGACTTTCATGAAGGAACCCTTTCCTGGCGAATCAACGGATAACGCCGGCCTCGACCGCGATTCCCGCTTGAGCCGCGGTATGGCAGGATTGTAGCATGGAGAGGTGGAATTGAGAACACGAGGAGTTGAGGCTCTGGTCCTCTGGCCGCCGGGTCCCCAAAGGCGCGAAGCCAACGGGGCCGCGGCCCGCGCCTTTGCCCGTTTCGGCGATCCGGCCGCCCTCGCCATGCCCGATTGTCTCCTCCTCGCCGCGGGAAGCACTCGCGAATGCAGGGAGAGCGGGCTGCGCGAGGCCTGGACGGGCATCGAGGGCGGCTTTTCGGGCCATCGCGTCGAGGAGCGGAAGGGCTGCCTGTACCTGATCGTGGAGGGGCCACTCGCGGCCCTCGTGGAGAGGATCGGCCCCTGTTTCGAGTCAATCTCGCCCCTGCCCTTCGAGCCGGCGCTGGGCTTTTATTTGGGAAAGGTGCCCGGGCCATCCGATTCCGCCGAGCGCCAAAATGAGGGTCCGGGCACCCCTGCGAGTGTCGTGGTGGAGGGAATCCTCGACAAACCCTTTGGGTGGCGCTCCTGCCGACTCGCCCTCCTCGACATCGAAGGGGATCTTGAGGGCCTCCTCAGCCTGAACTGGCACGAGAGGGCCTCGGCCTGGCGCCCCGCCCCGCGGCGGAGAGGGACAAATGGCGATGAAGCGACCATACCGCGGTAACCTGGGCCCTTCCCGCACCTTTCCCTCCGGGGACTGTCCGTGCTATATCTTTCGCCTTCCCGGAAATGTGGAGGTATCATGATCCGTTTTCGAGCGTGCCTGGCGATCCTTGCCCTGGGCCTCATTCCACTCGCCGCCCAGACCGCTCCCGCGGCGCCGGCGGCGGGAACTCCGGCCGAAAACCAGGCGCCCGCCGCGGCCCAACCAGGCTCAGGCGATCAGGGCGGGGCCGGTAGCACGGCGGTTACCGGCGGCCAAATCAAGGATGCCTCTACTTCGCCCTATAAGCTGGGCGACCAGGCCATTTCCCTCTCGGCCGGGGCCATGCTACCCCTCGGCATTTACGGGGGAAGCGGCTCGATCACGGGGAAGACCTACCTCGGGGCGGACTTCTCCTTTTCCTACCGCTATTTCCTGAACCATCAATGGGCGATCGGCGGGGCGATAGCGGGAGCCTTCAATTCGACGACGGCCGGCCGCAGCCTCTTTACCCTGCCCCTCGACGCAGAGCTGTCCTGGTGGAAGGCCATCGTGCCCTTCGAGTTCTTCGTCGAGTCGGGGGCAGGAGCCTACATGATGCGCCTCGACACCCACGGCATCATCGATCCCTTCGCGAAGATCGGTGCCGGCGCCCTCTGGCAGACGGGCTCGGGCTGGAGCGTGGGTCTGGTGACGGAAGGCTGGTACATCCCGGAAATTCATTACGGCGACTATTCCAGCCTCACGCGAACGGGCCTCAGCCTCAACATCGGCCTCATCGCCGTCTACCACATCTAAGGAGCCGCTATGCGCAGTAGTGTGAAGATATCGGCCTCGCGCGCCGGCCTCGCGGCGGCGGTTCTGGGCGCCCTGGCCATCGCGTCCCTTTCGTCTTGCGACAACTCCTACCCGATCTACGGCAGCATCCAGCAGGAAAAACCCGGAGCCACCGCGGGCATTTTTTACATGGCCTCCGTCGGAAGGGCCCTCGCCTTCAATGGCGACTATTTCGTGCATCGCGCGAACATCGCGGTCAGCCCCGACGGATCCAGCTGGAATTTGGTGAATATCGGAAGCCTCGGCACGGGGTATTTCTGCACCGGACTCGCCGCGACCTCGACGGCCCTCTATGCCGTCATCGACTCGCAGGTGCCGGATCAGGGCATGGGATTGTACTCGAGTACGAACGGCAGCACCTGGACCCTGGCCCTTGCCGACCCGACCTCGAACCAGACCAGCAGTCCGATGATCGACAATGTCTTTGTCGCGAACAACGCGGTTTTCGTCGAATTCCATAATGAGAACGGAACGACCGGCACCTCGACGGCCGGGTCGACGGACGACACCTACACCCTGAGCGCCTCCTTCAACGGTTCGGCCTTCAGCCCCGTCGTTTTCGGGAACGGCGGCGCCTCAAGTTCCACAATGCCCCTTTTGGGCGCCGCCTACGCTGACGGTGCCTATTGGATCATCGCGAAGGACGGGCTCTATGCCTCGGCGGCCTTTTCCTCGACCTCGCCGAGTGGCAGTTTCTCACAAGTAACAGAATCGGGCGCCCCGCCCACGGGCGCGGCCATCGACTGCATCATGGCCTCGACGAGCACGCCCTCGACCCTTTTCCTGGGCACGGACGCCGGCGCCGTCTACAAACGCACGACGGGCGGGAGCGGCATCGGCAGCGGCCTGTGGTCGAACGCAGGCTCCCTCACCTATGCCGTGACGGCCCTTGCGGAGGTGCCCGTTTCTTCGACCGCCACCGCGATTCTTGCCGGTCTCGGAGCCAATTCGTCGACGACGGCCTCCCTCTCGATCAGCTACGGCTACATCCAGCTCGATCCGACGAGCCTGACCTGGCTGTCAGGCGACTCTTCTACCATCATCCCCAATTCGACCAATTACGATACGACGCTGAGCGGCAAGCCCATCACCTCCTTCTTTTACGACCCGGTGGGCAAGATCTTTTTCGCCAGCACGGACAGCGCGAACCTCTCGGGGGCCTCGGGACTCTGGACCACGACCTGGAGCGGTTCTTCTTGGAGTTCCAACGGCTGGTCGCCGGTCAACTAGCCTTCCATGCCCGGCGAGGAGGAGTTGGCCCTGTTTTCCGGCGGCGGCGGCGCCCCCCTCGCTGACCGGATGCGGCCCCGGAATCTCGACGAGATCGCGGGGCAGGAAGGCATCGTCGGCCCGGGCCGCCTCCTCCGCCGCGCCATCCAAAAAGACCAATTAGGATCGATAATTTTCTCGGGCCCGCCGGGCACGGGCAAGACCACCCTGGCCCGAGTCATTGCCAACACCACCTCGAGTCGCTTCATCAGTCTCAACGCCGTGCTCGCGGGCATAGCCGACATCCGCGCCGCGGTCGAGGAGGCCAAGGCCTTCCGCGGACTCCACGACCGAAAGACCATACTCTTCGTCGACGAGGTGCATCGCTGGAACAAGGCCCAGCAGGACGCCCTCCTCCCCTGGGTGGAAAACGGCACCATCATCCTCGTGGGAGCTACGACGGAGAATCCCTTCTTCGAGGTGAACCGGGCCCTCGTGTCGCGCTCGCGGGTCTTCAAGCTCTCGGCCCTGACCGAGGCCGACCTCCGAAGGGTGGCGGCCCGGGCCCTGGACGACCGCGAGCGAGGCTATGGCCGCTACCGGGTCGAGTTCGAAGAGGGGGCCCTCGACCACCTGGTGTCGGTGGCCGACGGGGACGCCAGAAGCCTCCTCAATGCCCTGGAGCTCGCGGTGGAAACCAGCGTCGAGCGCTGGCCCCCAGCGGAAGGATCGAGCATCCAGGTGAGCATGGCCGCCGCCGAGGAAAGCATTCAGCGACGGGCCATCCTCTACGACAAGGATGGCGATTACCACTACGACGCCGCGAGCGCCTTCATCAAGAGCATTCGCGGCTCCGATCCGGACGCAGCCCTGTACTGGCTCGCGCGGATGATCTACGCGGGCGAGGACCCCTCCTTCGCCTGGAGGAGGATGGTGATCTCCGCCGCCGAAGACATAGGCCTCGCCGATCCCCAGGCCCTCCCCGTCGTGACGGCCGCGGCGGCCGCCTTCGAGCGCGTGGGCATGCCCGAGGGCCAGCACCACCTGGCCGAGGCCGCCCTCTATCTGGCGACGGCGCCGAAATCGAATTCGGTCCTCGGCTACTTCGACGCCCTCGCCGGAGTCGAGGCCGAGCGCGCCGACGTGCCCCGCCACCTTCGCGACGGCAATCGCGACGCCGTGAGTTTCGGGGACGGGGAAGCCTACCGCTATCCCCACGCGTGGAAGGACCATTGGGTCAAGCAGGACTATCTCCCCGCCGCTGTGCGCGGCAAGTTCTACTATCGGCCCGGCAGTCTCGGCCTCGAAGGCGAGCGACGGCCCCTTGTCCTCGAAAGGCGCGAGGCCCAGTTCGCGGCCCTGAGCAGGGAAGAGGAAGCTGCCGATATCCTGGTCTGGTCGAAGGAGGGGGAGCGACGCTCCGAGTGGAGCTTCCGCGCCGAGTCGGGCCTGGCTTCGAGACTGGACATTTTGCGGAAGGCCCTTTTCGCCGAGCCGCGAATCGGCCGGGGCGACCGCATCCTCGTCCTCGACGCGGGGGAGGGTTTTCTCGTGTGGGAAGCCCTGCGCCGAGCCTCGGAGGGCACGGTGGTCGCCCTCGTCGAGCGTGAGGAAGACGCCGAAAGGATAGCCGGATTCTCCGAGGGACTGCCAGAACTGGCGCGTCCGCTCACCGTCGTCGCGCCGGGCCAGCGCGGAATGGAGGCCGCGACCCTCGCGGCCTTCGCCGCGAAGGGCGAAACCGGGGGCCACTTCGATTTTGTCGTCGGCCTCGATTTTCTCTCGCGGGCGGACGAAGCCGGACTCCTCCTCGGCAGGCTGGCCGTAGCCTTTCCTGGGGCCCGGTTACGATGCGTCGAATCGCTGCCGCGACGCGGAGGCAGGTTGTCGCGACTCCTCGATAAGGGCTCCGAGGAGGCCTCGGCCCTGGCCCTGGTCGAGAAGGATTTCTATTCGAGGGCCGACCTGCCGTCGTTGGGGCCGGAGCCCGCCATCCTTGCGGAAGCCCTGGGCGCGGCGAGCGAATTCGTCGAGGGACTCACCTTGAGCGAGGGTTCGGCCGAGACCTCTCGCGATCTGGGCGACCGGGACATCGAAGTGTGGCTCTCGCCCGATTCTCCCCTTGGAGCTGGCCTCACCGCGGCGGTGGATGGCCGACTCCTTGAATCGATCAAATCGAAGCTCCTGGCTGCCTGCGCCCGCGGTCCCCAACCCTGGCTGATTTCCTGGCTCACCGTCGAGGGGCACCTTAAGGCGCAGTAGTCGCCTCAATGCGCTGTGGGCGCCTTAAGAAGCTGTAGTCGCCGCGGCCGTGGCCGGCCTGAGGGCCGCAAAGCCCTTGGCGAGGCCGAGTAGGGCATCGTCCTCGAGGCCCTTTAGAACCTCAATGAAGTCGGCCCCGATGGCCTTAGCCAGCCGTCGATCCCCTAGGCGCGTGCCGATGAGAAGGAGGCGGCCTCCTCCGAAGCGTGGCTTGAAAGAAGCCTCCTCGTCGCTGATGTCGCGCACGATGCGGAGATCGGCGGTCAGACTCGCGACCGGATGGCGAAGAGCGTCGTCCCAAATGCGCCAAAAGCTGCCGAGCTTTCCGCCCGTGGCGAGCAAGGATGTGGGGAGTCCCGAAACGACGGCCAATCCGAGGCTTCGCGGCATGACCGATTGCAGGAGACTCAGGCCGGGCCTGCATGCGGGAAGGCGAAGGGCCCGCAGCCTGGCATCGAGGTCGACACAAAAGGAGAGAGCCGGCTCGAGGGCCCTGGCGAGCTCGCCCCTTTCGGCGATGCACCGGGCGAGGCTTCCCGTCGAGGGCGAATGGGTCAGGGCGAGCCATGACCAGAGGGCCCGAGCCGAGCGCCGGAAATCGCCTCGGCGATCGGATTCCTCGGCCGTCTCCGCGAGGCGGGAGAGCATTCCGGCCAGGCGGGCCAGCCGGGCGCTGTCTCCCCCTCCCCTGTCGAAGGAAGAGGCGTGCCAGGCCTCATCGAGGGCTTCCCGTGGCCAGACAGGCCCGAAATGCTCCTCGAAAAGGGGCAGGTGGATGCCGCGAAGCACGGCGTCCACTTCGGAGAAGAGAAGGTCCTCTCCGGAAAGGATGATGAGCCCCGCGATTTGGAGGCTTCGATGTATGCCGCGGCGCGGGCGTTGGAGGGAAGGTTCTCGCACTGGTTCCTCTCCACCGAGTATCGACAGCCGGGGCCCCGCACTTGACGCGTCTCGCGCGGGAAGCCACCATCCGCGACCATGAACGCGATTCCCTTCGATGGATCGGAAGCTGTCTACAAGTGGCTCCTCGAATACGTCAATGTCGAAAAAGGGCAGGCGACGGTCTTCAAGCTCGACCGGATGCGAAGCCTGGCCCTCGCCCTCGGATCGCCCGAGCTGAGGTATCGGACCATCCATATCGCCGGCTCCAAGGGCAAGGGCTCGGTTTCGACAATGCTCGCGCGCATCCTCATGGAAGCCGGCCATCGGGTGGGCCTCTACACCTCGCCCCACCTTCTTCGCTGGAAAGAGCGGATAAGCCTGGCCGGCGAAGAGATCGACGAGGCCCTGATCGTCGAGGCCGCCACCCGCCTTCGCCCCCTTGTCCTGGGGAAGAAGGCCGAGGAATTTCCCGGGAATGAGCTGCCCACCTATTTCGAGCTGTCGACCCTCGTCGCTTTCGAGGCCTTCAGGCTGGCCGGCTGCGACATCGCGGTGATAGAGACCGGCCTCGGCGGCCGCCTCGACTCCACCAACATCATCGCCTCCGAGCTCAGCCTCATCACGAGGCTGGAGCTGGAGCACACGGAATGGCTGGGCGATACCATCGAGAAAATCGCCTTCGAAAAGGCCGGCATCATCAAGGCGGGGAAGCCCGTCTGCGTGGCTGCCCAGGCGCCCGAGGCGATGGCCGTCATTGAGGAGGCAGCGGCAGGATGCGGGAGCCGCCTCCTTGAGGTGGACAAGCTGGTCAAGATCGAAGAAATGGCGATCGACCGCGGCGGCACGAGGGCGCGATTTTCCTTCGCGGAAGGCTGGCCCTGGCCGGGGAATCATGAATTCCGGACGCCCCTCGTGGGCGAGGTCCAGGCTCGCAACATGGCCCAGGCCATCATCGCGGCCGCCCTCGTCGAAGGACGGCTCGATCCAAAGGCCGCGGCCCGCGGCCTCGAAGGCTCACGCCTCCCCGCCCGCTTCGAACTCGTGTCGGAAAGGCCGCCCATCGTGCTCGACGGCGCCCATACGCCGGCCTCCGTGAGCCTGGCCCTCGAGAGTTTCGAGCGCTTGTTTCCGGGGCCGAAAATCCTCCTCTTCGCCTGCGCCATCGACAAGCGCCACGCCGAGATGGCCGGCATTCTCGCAGGTCATTTTTCCGACATCGTCGTGACGAGACCCGGAACCTTCAAGCAGAGCGCCCCCCGGGCCGTGCACGAGAGTTTTGCGAAGGTCGAGCCGAGGGCCCGGCTTGTCGAAGATACGCGCGAAGCCTTCGACCTGTGCCGCGAGACGGCGCGAAGGGAGGGCAAGGCCCTCCTCGTGACAGGCTCCTTCTATCTCTGCGCCGAGGCCGCGAAGGCCCTGGAGGAGGCCTGATCGATCGATCCGGGCGGGGCCGCGCCCTCACCCGCAAATGGGGCGCCCTCACCCACGAATGGGGCCGCGCCCTCGCCTGCGCGCAGGGCCTCCTCGAGTGCGACATGGTGTTCGAGGAGCTTGCGGGAAAGGCCCTCCTCGCGCCGTACGGCGGCGCCGAGAAAATCGCGCTCGGCGACGATGGCCGCGAAGCGCCTGCGACGGAGAAAGGCGGACCTGATGGCGAGCCGCACCTCCTCGACGCCGCTTGAGACGAGGAGGGCGGCGTCGAAGCCAGCAAGAAGGGCTATTTCCGCGCGCGCCGCGCTCCCGGCCACCACGAGGTACTGGCTGGTTTCCGAGGCACGGCTCAAGCGGAGGCTGCGCACCAGGGCCTCGGAGCCGCCGTCGAAGCCGTGTTCAATTACGACGAGGTCGGGGGCGCTCTCACCCAGGGCGCGCAGGGCCTGCTCCGCGCTTTCGGCGCGCAGGCATTGGGTTCCCTCCGGCGAAGCCGCGCGGAACTTGTCGTAGAGATTCTCGTCGCTGCAAATGGCGAGAACCGTAATCGCTCCATCGTTTTTCATATACCGCACCTGTGGACCATAAGGTCCCGGGCAACTTGGCTATCCGCCCGGCAATTCGCACGGCAATTCGCTGGCGAATTGCCGACGAATCGTTTAGCCGCCCAACATTTTGACAAATAGCGCGCCGGCGAGCCCACCGAGAAAACCGATCGTGGCCAGGGTCAGGGCGAGAAACCTCGAAAGCGTCTTCAGCGCGGGCTCGAAAATGCGCCTTGCTTCACTATTATCGATTGAACTCACTTTTTCAATGATAAGGTCCTCGATCCCGAGACCCGCCGCGATGCCATCGGCCTCGTCGCCGAGAATCGCCAGACTCGAGTCGGCGAGCCACGAGGAAATCTCCCTTTCGTCAGCCTCGTCGAGATCCAGGATGTCGGCGAGTGAGCGCGACGCGATGGCCGTGGAAAAGGACGCGAAGAAGGTTTCGCGGGCGCGGAGAAGGGCCGTGCCGGCCGGGCTTTCGGAAGCCAGGAGGGAGGATATCTCAAGGCGCCCAAGGGCCGCGACATCTTCCGCTCCAAGGCCCAGCCCCCCCAAGAGGGATGAGATTGTCGCGTTCTTGCCTGCAGCCGCCAGGGCTTCGATACGGTCCGCGACGGCGGGGCCATCCTCGACCAGGCGGCCGAGGACGGCGCTAATGGCCCGCCAGAGGGCATCGCGGGAGAGGGAGAGCCCGATCCGCGCGAGGATGCCCAGATCCTGCCGCCCCCGGGCACCGGAACCCGAGCCCCCTCCCAGACCTGATTCCCAACTTTCGAGAGCCGCGTCGCGGGCCTTTTCGCGCATCGAGGGCGAGCGAAGGAGGGACGAGACCATCGAAACGAGATCCTCGATGGTTTCGGGCATGGATTCGGCGATGCCACGTTCGTAATTCGCAGCTCCGGCGATGAGGCGTTGCATGACACTGAGCCGGGTCATCGCCCGCCTGACCATTTCCTTGGCGCTCTTCTCGATCGTGTCCCTTGTGTCGATGTCGTTGAGAAAGGCCTCTACGACCGGAACGGCGGCATCATAGAGGGCATCGATAAAGAGCCCTACAAGGGGCGAGAGCGAGGCGGCCGAGACAAGGCCGGCGAAGAGGACCTCCCTCTCGCCTTCGGTCTCTCTTCGCAGGGCCAGGGCCCCCGTCTCGCCGGGACCGGGAGGGGAAATCGGCGGGACTTCGCGCGGGGTTTCGATCCACCGCCGCATCCTCTCGGCGAATTCCTGTAGCGATCGGGCCGAAAGGAAGGAGGCGGTCAGCTCCCTGACCTTGCCCTGGGGGAAGACGACGGAGAGCGGAATGTCCTTGACGATGGCCAAGGCTTCGGCAAAGGCCGCGTCGAGGGCCTTCGCGAGTTCGGGGCTTTCAATGAGTCTTTCGACCGACCGGGTAGCCAAACGGGCAGGCAGGGAATCTTCGACAGGTCCGGCCGCGAGCAAATTGCCCAGGGGCCCGTCGAAAATCGGCCGAAGCTTTTCCCGAATGCCTTTTTCCAAATCATCTTTGGTTCGCGCATCGCCCAGCCTTTCGCGGAGGACCTCACCCGAGGCCAGCTCGCGCGCCGACAGGGCGCCGACAAACCGCGCGATGGATTCGCGATGCCGGTTCCACAGGCCGGGGGCGAAAAATCGCGCAAGGAGCCAGCCGACGAAGGCGCCGAAAGCCGCCATCGGCAGGGCTGCGAGAAGGATGTTCATTGGCTTCCACCTTGGGACAGACCGCGAAGCGCCTGCTCCTTCGACCCGAAAATGGCGCAGTCCGCCGAGGAAATCCAGCCCGAGCCCTCATCCGAAGTGACTAGATACCACAGGATCGAAGCCTCGCCGTTCTTGCCCGCCGCGAAGGCCCGGCCCTTGATCTCCAGAACAAGCCCATCGCGAAGGTGACCGGCGTCGGGAGAGTCGGCTCCGGGCCTGACCTTGAGCTTCGCGTAGGCTTCCCGCGTAAGGAGCCAGCCGGGATCGCCCAGAATCGAGGGTGTGGGAGGGAGGGGAATCCCCTTGCCGCCGGAAGGCAGACAGGCTGCGAAAAAAAGGGAGAAAAGAAGAAGGGACAGCAACCGCAGGGCCTTCCTGGTGGTATTCTTTGGACGCGGCACGGGAATTCCTTTCGTACTTCCAGCCTCCGGAGCGATGGCAGGGCCGAAGAAGGTGAATCATCCTTGTCAATCTACAACCGTCCGGGGAGTCATGAGAAGTGATCGATAGTATACGACGCATGCTGGCATTGGCGCTCGCGCTCGGCGCCTGCGCATCGCTCCTGGCCGCGACGGGACAAGGCTCCCCCAGAGTGGCGGACAAGGCGGATTTCCTCTCGCTTTCCTTCGAAATTTCCGCTCTTGGCGGAGGCACGGCGATGAGTTCCCGTCCCCTCCTCCCAAGAGATGGCTATGCGGTCGGCGGTCGCATCGCCCTGGGTGACGGGGGGTGGACCTGGCTGGCCCTCGGCCTCGACTGGTTCGCCCTGGGCGAATCGATACCCGATACGAGCCTCTTTCTCTACCGCGGCTACGGCGGCACCTCGCTCTTCGCCGGAACGGGCCCCCGATTCTCGCTTTCCGGCCTCGGGTGGAAGCCCCTGGAGCGAAGCCGGCTCGATATCGTCGGCGGCGCCGGCATCGCCGCCACCGAGGACACGGGCACGACCCTCGTATCCCTCGTCCCCTTTCTCCGCCTCGACAGCAGCATTCAGACGCCCATCACGCCCTACTGGAAGTGGTCGCTGGGCATGCCGATGGAGGTCCAGAGGCGCTCGACGGCCCTGACCTGGCTGGGCGGCCTGTCGCTCGCCATCGTGTGGAATCCGACGGGGGGATGGGCAAGATGAAAATAAGTAGGCATTGGTACCGTATCGCCCTGGCCACCCTCGCCTCCGCCGCGCTGATGGCGACCTTCGGGGCCTGCAGCATGCCCAGCGCGCCGACGGACAGATATGCG
>JAJXVS010000132.1 GCA_021782015.1 bacterium
CTTCGCCTTCGCCTTCATGCTGCTGCCGACCTTCTCGATCGTGACGGGCAGTTTCCAGGACGGCAAAGGCAACTTCACAATTGATAATTTCGTCCATCTTTTCCGGCCGGATATCCTCGATTCCTATCTCGTCACCATCAAGGTGAGCGGGGCCACAGCCCTGCTCGGTGGTCTCCTGGGCTTTCTCATCGCCTATGGCATCACCCTCGGAGGCCTGCCCAAGCCTTTCCGCTCTTTCATGTCGACCTTTTCGGGCGTCGCCTCGAACTTCGCGGGCGTGCCCCTCGCCTTCGCCTTCATCGCCACCCTCGGAAGGGTAGGTTTCGTCACGGTCTTTCTCCGCGACGTCCTCGGCATCGACCTCTATGGCGCGGGCTTCAATCTCTACAGTTTCTGGGGACTTTCCCTCACCTACACCTATTTCCAGATACCCTTGATGGTCCTCATCATCACGCCGGCCCTCGACGGAATGAAAAAGGAATGGCGCGAGGCCGCAGAGAATCTCGGGGCTTCCCCTCTTCAGTATTGGTTCCGCGTCGGCATCCCCGTCCTTTTGCCCTCCCTCCTCGCGGCCCTCATCCTCCTTTTCGGAAACGCCTTCGGCGCCTACGCGACGGCCTACGCCCTCACGGGCGGCCTCATCAACCTGGTGCCGATCCTCATAGGTGCGCAGATCCGCGGCAATGTCCTCCACGACTCGCAGCTGGGCTACGCGCTCGCCTTCGGAATGGTCATAGTTATGACAATTAGCATTATCGCCTATTCGTGGCTCCAGAAGCTCTCGTCGAGGTGGGTCAAATGAGCAACCGCCGGACCCGGCACGGCACGGGTGTCCGCAAGGCCTTTTCGTGGCTGTGGATGCTCATCGGTCTCGTGTATTTCTTCCTTCCCCTCGCGGCGACCTTCCTCTTTTCGCTCAAGGGCAAGAAGGGGGTGCTGAGCTTCGTGGCCTACGAGCACGTCTTCGCCGATCCGAAGTTCCTCAAGACCTTCGGGTTTTCCCTTGAGATGTCGATCCTCACGGTCATCGTGGGCCTGGCCCTCATCGTGCCTACCGCCATCTGGATCCACCTCAAGGTGCCGAAGGCCAAGCCCCTCATCGAGTTCTTCACACTACTGCCTTTCGTCATCCCGCCGATCATTTTGGCCTTCGGCCTCATCAGGATCTACTCGCGGCCGCCCTTCGCGATCGTCTCCAGTCCTCTCCTCCTCGTGGCGGGCTACGTGATCATCGCCTTTCCCTATATCTACAAATCGGTGGACGCGGGGCTGCGCGCGATGGATCTGCGGGGGCTGACCGAGGCCGCGCAGAGCCTCGGCGCCGGCTGGTTGACCCTTCTCTTCAAGGTGATCCTGCCGAATCTCAGGACAGCCCTCCTTTCGGCCCTCTTTCTCACCTTCGCGATCGTAATCGGCGAACTCACCCTCGCGGTCCTGCTCGCCTGGCCGGCCTTCGGGCCCTACATGGCCCTTATGGGCCGCAACCTCGCCTACGAGCCGGCGGCGCTCGCGATCTTAAGCTTCGGCATGACCTGGGGAGCGATCGGCCTGATCCAGGCCGTGAGCCGGGGCAGGCCCGGCCAGGGTTCGAATCTCGGCGGAACGCACTGACAGGAGAACGGCGAATGGCTTTCCTGGAATTACAAGGAATTGTGAAGAACTTCGGGCGCAACACGGTGGTGCGCGGCCTCTCGCTCTCGGTTGAGAAGGGGGAGTTCGTCTCCTTTCTCGGGGGCTCGGGCTGCGGGAAGACCACGACGCTCAGGATGATAGCCGGCTTCGAGATGCCAACCGAGGGCTCCATCCGTCTCGATGGGGCCGATCTCTCACGCGTCTCCCCCAACAAGCGCAACCTCGGCATGGTCTTTCAGAACTATGCCCTTTTCCCCAACATGACGGTGGCGCGCAACATCGCCTTCGGCCTCAAGATCGCGGGCCAGAAGAAGGCCGCGATCGCCTCGCGCGTCGAGGAGATGCTCGAGCTCATCCACATGGGCGAATACGCCGAGCGGTATCCCCACCAACTTTCCGGGGGCCAGCAGCAGCGCGTGGCCCTCGCGCGGGCCCTGGCGCGGAAGCCCGCGGCCCTCCTCCTCGACGAGCCTTTGTCGGCCCTCGACGCCAAGATCAGGGTGCGGCTCCGTGACGACATCCGCAGCATCCAGCGGAGCCTCGGGATTACGACGATTTACGTCACCCACGACCAGGAGGAGGCCCTGTCGATCTCCGACCGGGTGGCGGTCATGCGCGACGGCCGCATCGAGCAGATCGGGGCACCCTTCGAGATTTACAACGCGCCCGGCACTTCCTATGTGGAAACCTTCATAGGTACACTGAGCGTCCTTTCGGCGCGGGTCAAGGACCCGGCGACGGGAACCCTCCTCGTCGCCGGGCAGGAAATCGTCGCCGGCCGAAAACTCGATGCGGCGGTCGGGGAAGAATTGCGGCTGAGTCTCAGACCCGAAGCCCTGTCTCTCGATGGCCGGGAGCGAAATTGCCTGCGCGGCAGGGTGGTCAACGTCAAATTCCTCGGTTCAATTGTCAGGGTGGTCGCCAAGGTCGGAGACAGGGAGCTGTCTATGGACGCCTTCAATCATCCGCGGCTGCCGCCGCCAGCCATCGGCTCAGAAGTCGACCTTCATTTCGCGCCTGAGGCCTGTATGGTGTCGAAGGCCGACGCCGCGTCTCCGGCCTCGGTTCCGGAAGAAGAGGACGAGAAGGCGTAAAGATTTCGGCGCGTGGTGCCTGCGGGCATCTTGCTGGCGCCCGCGGCCTTCCGACTGCGGGCCTCGCTATTCCTTGTCCTCGAAAATCGCGTCGATGTCGGCAGCTGGTCCTTTCCCGAGGCCGCGGAGCCCGAGGTAGAGGAGGGCGGCCAGAGCGTACATCGCGGCGAGGAAGACGAGGGAGGTCGCGTTGCGCCAGCTGATGCCGAAGAGATCCGAAGGATCGACGAGCCATTCGTAGAGCAGGTATCCGAGAAAGGCCGCAAAAACCAGGCCCGCGATGCTGATGAGGGGCAGGGGGCCGATGCTTCGTCGCCCCAGGGGCGAGGCGAGATAAAGGTCTCTCTTCACAAAGGGAAAGAGAATGGCTGTCGCGGCCGTGCCGAGGAAGGTGATGGCGATGACCGCCGTCGACATCAGGGTGAGGCTCGCGAAGCCGAAGACATTCCACACATAGAGGGCAGAGACGATCAGGCCGGGCATCACCATGAAGAGGAGGGCCTTGAAGGGCGACTTGGTCTTCTCGTCGACCTGGGCCAGGCCCGCCGGCAGGAGCCGATCGAAGGCCGCCGAAAAAATGATCCTCGTACTTGATAGATAAATTGTGCCGGCCCAGCCGAAGAACCAGGCGCCCATCGCGAGGAGGATGAGGACGCGGAGGAAGGTCGAGGGGATGGTCATGACGGCGAGAAGGGCGGGGTAGGGCCAGTAGGGCTGGGCGGCGGCCGCTTCGGGATGGCTCCGCCCGTTCCAGTAGGCCGCGTTCGCGTCCATGTAGAAATTCCAGCCGATACCCTTGTCGATGGCGAGGAGGACGAGGATGAGGAGGGCCGTCGTGGCCGCGAGGGCCCCGCCCATCGTCGCCACGTTGCGCCCGAACTCGTGGGCCCCGCGCACCTCGCCTGAAAGGCTTGCGCCTGTGTTGGGCCAGAGGTTGAAAAAGGCCAGGAAGGGCAGGAGGAGGAGAATCCGCGCCGCGCCGCCCCCCCAGAGGGGTGTCGTGGCCCCCGCCGCCTCGCCGGCCGTTCTTACCGCTTCGTACGCATTGGTTATACCAAATAGCTTGAGCGAGGCCAGGTCGAATATCGCGTGGAAATTCGATCTGTCGCCGGCCAAGAGGGCGATGGCGACGGCGAGGAGGCCGGCGTTGCCCGCCCAGAAGCAATAGCGCTGGACCTTTGCGTAAAAGGCCATGCCCCTGGCGATGACCACGAGGACGAAGAGGACCATGAGGGCGATGATGGCGAACCAGACTAGCCTGCTCGACGAGATGGCGATGGCTGCCGGCCCGAAGCCCAGGACGGCTGCGAGGGGCACGAGGACGACCTGCCGCAGTATGTCGCCGTAGATGGGAGTCCAGAGCCAGAGGATGAAGCACCATCCGGTGATGGCCAGGATGAATCCCGCCGCCTTGCCGAGTATCGAGCTCTGCCAGAGGTAGTCGCCGCCCGAGCCCGGTATGGCCACGATCAGGGCGGCGTAGACGAGGACCTCTGAGAAGACGAGGAGGGCACCCGCCAGGAGGGCGGGGATCATACCGCCGTGGAAGTACCAGGCCTGGCTGACGATGTAGAGTCCGAGGGTGACGAGGTTGATGGAAAAGAAGGCGTAGATGAATGCATCGCGGCCGGACCAGGCCGCGGCAAGCCGGGCAGGACCTGAGGAGGGGCCTGAGGCGGGCCTTGAGGGGGGGCCTGAGGGGGGGGCAACGCCGGACGAGCCCGGCGCTGGCCCTTCGTCCTTCAAGACGCCGCGATCCCCTTTTCGCATCAAAATGAACTAGTTATGTGCTTCTTGGAGCACCAGTGCGAGGCGGTCCGGGAAGTCGGTGAAGAGTCCTGTCACGCCCCAGCCCATGAGCCTCCGCATGTCCTCATGTCGGTTGACCGTCCACACGTTCACGTCGAAACCAGAGGCGCGAACGGCGCGGACATCGGCCTCGACGAGACCCTCGAGGCCGGGGTGCCAGGCCGCGGCGCCAAGGCCGCGCAAGAGGGCGACCACATCGAAGCCGGGAGGAAAGCGCGGATCGCCGGGCTCGACGAGGGCTCCCAGGGGTAGGCGTGGCTCGGTTTTCTTGCAACGGCGGAGATACTCGTGGTTGAAGGAGGAGATGAAAACATCGTCGATCATGCCTAGCTCGCGGACGAGGTCGACCGTGCGCTCGACGATCCAGGGGTCGCAGGCCCTGCCGCTCGCATCCTTGATTTCGACATTGACCTTCCATCCCGCGGCTTTCGTAAACTCGAGGGCGGCCCGAAGGGTCGGGATTCTCTCTCCCCGATACGAAGCGAGCTCGGCCGCGCCGACTTTCCCCTCGGCGACCTGGCCGAAGGGATCCCTTTCGCCGAACCAGGAGCCGGCGTCCAGTCGGCTCAATTCCGCGAAGGTAAAATCGTAGACACACCAAGGCCCCCGGCCCGGGAATAGCCGTTCTGCGTCGCTCGTCCTGACGAGAGTATCGTCGTGGATGACGACGAGTTCCCCGTCGGAGCTGGCCGCCACATCGAGCTCCCACCAGTCCGCCCCCATTTCGCGACCGGCCCGGGCCGCGGCGAGGGTGTTTTCCGGTGCGATCGCCCGAAACCCCCTGTGCGCGATATTACGTACTATGTTCTGTTTGCCCACTGCTCATTCCTTTCCGAGAACGGCCCTGCGCACGAGGCCCTTGAGGATTTGAATTTTGTAGCCGTTCGAGGCGAGGGGGACGGCCCCCGCGGCGGCCAGCTCTGCCGCCTGTTCGGCCGTGGCCTCGTCGACCCGCTTGCCGACGAGGAAGCGCTCGACCTCCCTGGCCCTCATCGGGAGCGGGGCAACGGCGCCGAAGGCCATGCGCGCCTCGACGATCTTTTCTCCCTCCGTCGATATAATAGAAGCAACACTTACGATCGGGAAGTCGATGGAGTTCCTGATCCTGAATTTTCGATAGGTCGAGCGGTTGCCCGGGCCCTGGGGTGGGATGCGTATCTCCTTGACGATCTCGCCCGGGAGCAGGCGTGTCGTGCTCTTGTTGCGCACCGCGAAGAAGTCCTCGGCGGCGAGGACTCTCCTCGTCGTATGGATCGTGGCCCCGAGGGCGAGGAGGGCGGGGGCGATGTCCGAGGCGTTCACTGCCACGCAGCTGCAATCGAAGCAGCGTCCCGCTTCCGCCTTCGCCTCCTCTCCCTCGAGGGTGGCGACATCCTCGGCGTCGAGGCAGCGCTCGGAAAGAGGAAGCTCGCGAGGTTCCGCGCGTTCGCTGTGTTCGAGCACCGCCCGTCTAATCCCGCGCAGTTCCTTCGATCCCCCTTCCTTGTCCTCCGCTGCTTCGTCGCTCGCGGCGATGGGGCCATGATCGCCGAGGGTGGTGGCGAAGGTGGCCGCGATCGCGAATGCCGCCCTTCGGCCTGCGGCGACGGCCTGGATGACGGAAGCCGGACCTGTCGTCGCGTCGCCTCCGGCGAAGACAGCGTCGCTACCGGTGGCCTGGTTCGTCGGATCGACGATGATTCTGCCGCGGCCGGAGCGGATAGCCCCACCGAGATAGCCGAGCTCGGCTGATTGTCCGATGGCGAGAATGACTCGATCAGAGTCGAGACGCATCGTACGCCCCTCGTCGAAGACGGGAGCGAAGCGGCCCTCCTTGTCGAAGACCGAGGCGCAGGCGACGAATTCCATGCCGCCTAACCTGCCGCCCTGAAGGAGGGCTCGTTTGGGACCCCATGACGGAAGAAGGCCCACGCCCTCGCGGAGGGCTTCCTCGATTTCCTCGGGGAAGGCCGGCATTTCGTCGCGGGCCTCTAGGCAGACCATGGTCACCTTTTTCGCGCCCTGCCGCTTCGCGGTGATCGCGACGTCGACGGCGACATTGCCGCCCCCCACGACGACTACCTCGGCGCCGGTGAGGATGGTGCCGGGTCGATCGGCGAGACCTGCCGTGGGGCCGGCGACCGAGCCCTCGTCGTCGCCACCGCCGCCACCGCCGCCACCGCCACCGCCACCGCCACCACCGCCACCGAAGGCCGTGGCGAGAAAATCGATGCCCGATTCGAGGGCTTCCGAGCCTTCGATGCGAAGGCCCTTCTGTTCCCAAGCTCCCGTGGCGAGGAAGAGTGCGTCGAATTCGCGCCTTAGGGATTCGAGGCTTCGGCCTCCCCGGCCAGTGGCCGCGGCCAAGTCGCTGCGAGCGCCGGCATCAGCCGCTTCGCCCCCGATTTCAACGCCGAGTTCGAAGACGATGCCGGCGCGCTCATAGGAAGCGATCAGGGAGCGGAGGACCGCCGGTGGTAGCCGATAGGCCGGAATGGAATAGCGGAGCATGCCGCCGGCTTCGGGGAAGCGGTCGAAGACGTGGACTTCATGACCGGCCTTGCGGAGGTAGAAGGCCGCCGCCAGACCGGCCGGACCAGCGCCGATTATGGCGACCCGGCGCCCCGAGACGGCGGAGGGCATTTCGTACAACCTGTCGGCGTTTTCGAGAATGTGGTCGCCGAGCCTTCGCTCGACGGCCCTGATCGATACCGATTCATCGAAGAGATTGCGGTTACAGCCTCGCTCGCAATAGTGCGGGCAGACGCGACCGGTGACGGCCGCGACGGGATTGCGTTCGAGGAGGATGCGGGCCGCGCCGTCGAGATCGCCCTCCCGCACGAGTTCCATATAGGCGGGAATGTCGATGCCGGCAGGGCATTCGTCGGAACAACTCGGCCTGCCAACGCGGGCCGAACCGAAGATCGAGTGGAAACGGTTGTCGCCGAGGAGGGCCGCGCAGGCACGGCCCCCCTTCCGGAGGCAGTCGAAGCGATTGTCGGGGTTGCGATAGTACCAACAGCGAGGTTCCTGGCAGATATTGCCGCCGATCGTGGCCATGTTCCTGATCTGCGGCGAGGCGACCGAACGCGCGGCCTCGGCGAGGAGGCCGTAGCGCCCCCGTACGAGGGGGCTCGAAGCCACGTTGGCGAGGCTCGTCATCGCGCCTATCGCGAGGTCACCCCCCTCCTCGCGGATGAAGGCGAGGCCCGGTATCCGCTTGAGATCGACTATCCTGGCTGGATAGCGTTTGTGGACCCGGTCCTTCAAAATGCCGAGGAGATCCGTGCCGCCGGCGGTGAAGACCGAGGGGCCGTCGGCGGTGGCATGGGATGGGGCGCCGTCGGCGGCATGGGACGAGGGGCCGCCGGCGAAGGCAGTCGCGGCCTCTTCGAGGCTGGCGGCGCCCAGGTGTTCGAAAGTACCTAGTGTCATGATCGCGCCTCGCTTCCGGCCTTCGCGGCCTGGCCGCGTGCTGCCAATGCCCCGAGCAGCTTTTCGGGCGTGGCGGGTATTTCGTCGACCCTGACCCCGATCGCGTTGTAGATCGCGTTGAGTATGGCGCGGGGCGTGCAGGTGACGGTGCCCTCGCCGATGCCGCAGGCCCCGTATTCGCCGGCGCCTTTCCACACTTCCAGGAGGACAGGTTCGATGTCCGGCATGTCCGCCATCGTCGGTATTCGGTAATCGATCCAGTTGAAATTGAGGGGGACGCCCGTGGCCTTGTCGTAGACGATCTCCTCGGTGAGGGTTTCACCGAGGCCGATGACCTGGCCGCCGATCTGCTGGGCCTCGGCTCCCGAGGCGTACATCACGGTACCGCAGTCGTTCAAGACGACGAGTTTCAGCACATCGACCTTGCCCGTCTCCTCGTCTACCTCGACCTCGGCGAAGTTGGCGATGTAGGGCACGCCCGTCTTCGTGGCCAGGGGGCTCCGGCTCTTCACCACCGTGATCGGCGCGAGGTCTCCCTGGAGGAGTATCTCCTTGACCGCCGTCCTCTTGCCGGGAGCCGATTTCGCGAAGGCCTCGCCGGCGACGATTTCGACCTCGGACTCGGCGATGCCCAAAAAGGGGGCGATGATTTCGGCTAACCTGGCCTTGAGGTCGACGGCGGCCACCGCCATTACCTCCGACTGGAGGAAGGAGACGGCGCTGTCGGTCTGGACGCAGTCCTTGAGCCCGATGGCCGTGTCGACCGTCGAACCCCAGCGGATGTCCTCGAGGGCGACGCCGAGAAAACGCAGGGCTTCGGCGCAACCGAGGACGTTGCAGGTGTTGGAGCCGTTGCCCGTCTCGACGCTCGGCGCGTTGAGGAGGACGGTGCAGTCGGGATTGAGGGTGATGGAGACCTGGACCTTGCCCCGTCTCACTTCCTGCCACTCGGCGTGCCAGGCCGGATGGAAGGAGAAGCCCACCCCCCGCCGCCTGCGGTCGCCGAAAATCGGCCCCTCGCCGGGGGCATGGCGCTTTTCCTTCCAGCCGATGCGATCGGCCCCCGCGCCGAGGACCCTAGCGAGGCTCGCGTCGGGAAGGCTCTCCCACTCGTGGCCGAAATTGCGGATGGCGAGTTCCACGGGGTCCATGCCGAGCCTCTCCGCGAGGGCGTCGACGACATGGCCGAAAATAAGGTTAAATTGTGAATTACCGACGCCGCGCATCATGCAGGCGGGCAGCTTGTTCGTGTAGACGCCGCGGGTCTCGAAGCGCACGTTGGGTATGTGCGCGAGGGCCACCTCGGTGATCTCCTTGGGCGCGTATTTAAGGGCGAACATCGTGTGGTCGGCATAGGCCCCGGCGTTGCCCACCGACCTGAAGTGCATGGCCGTGATAGTGCCGTCGCGTCTCGCGCCGATCTTCGCCGAGTAGTCGGCGGGCTGCCGCGAGTCGTGAAAGGACTCGCGCCTCGTGTGCTTGAACTTGACGGGCCGGCCCGTTCGTTTCGAAAGGATGGCGGTGAAGAGGAAGAAGGGCTGGTCGCCGGTGTCGCCGCGGCCGAACTGGCCGCCGACATAGGGGCTGACGGCCCTGACCCGGTGGATGGGGAGGCCGAGCATCTGGCTCACGTGCATCCGCGTCTGGTCGACCGCGTAGGAATTGGACCAGACGACGAGCTCCTCCTCCTTCCAGTCGACGACGCAGCACCAGTTGTCGAGGGAGCCCTGGGTGGCGTTGTGATAGACCGAGCGGCACTCGATCGTGACCTCGGCCGAGGCGAGGCTCGCCTCGACGTCGCCCTTGTTTACGAAGACCTCTTCGCCGCCGAAGGGGTCGGAGGGAAAGATGTTGTCCGCCGTGATGTCCGGATGGACGAGGGCCGCGCCTGGCTTCATCGCCTCGTAGGGATCGAGGACGAAGGGCAGGACCTCCCAGTCGACCTTGAGAAGCCTGAGGGCCTCCTCGGCGGCGAGTTCGCCTTCCGCGACGACGGCGGCGCCCACCTCGTCGCCGACCCAATTGGCGGTGTCGCCGAGGACGAAGCGGTCGCGGAAGGTGCCCCACATCATCTTGCGGTAGGAGACTGTGTCGACCCCGTCGGTCCAGCCGGCGTTCGTCTTCTTGAGCATGGCCACATCGGGATCGGTGTATTTGAGAATATCGACGACGCCCGGATGGGCCAGGGCTGCCGTCGCGTCGATGGAGCGAATGCGCGCGTGGGCGTAGGGGCTTCGGAGGACCTTCGCGTAGAGGAGGCCGGGAAATTTGCTTTTGAGCGAGAGGTCGTCGGCGTAGACGGCCTTGCCCGAGGCCTTTTCGCGGCCGTCGACCTTAGGCCGGTACTTGCCGATGAACTGCCTGTCGACGCGGGGGGTGAAGGGGACGATCATAATTGGGCCTTCCTCTTCTCGATCTTCTCGGCCGCGTGGAGGACGGCCTGGGCGATGGCCTGGTATGAGCCGCAGCGGCAGATGTTGCCCGAAAGTGCTTCCTTGACCTCGGCGAGGCTGGGATGGGGATTCTCGTTGAGGAGGGCCCGCGTCGTCATCACGAAGCCGGGCGTGCAGTAGCCGCACTGGAGGGCCGTGCCGTGCCCCGGCT
>JAJXVS010000133.1 GCA_021782015.1 bacterium
CGCTCCTCGGCGCGGCGCGCGGCCTCCTCCTTGACACCCTGCTGGAGTTCGGCCTTCACCATCTGGATGCCGTAGGCCATGAGGTCGCGGACCATCGACTCCACGTCGCGCCCCACATAGCCGACCTCGGTGTATTTGGTCGCTTCGACCTTGATGAAGGGGGCCCCGCAGAGCTTGGCGAGGCGGCGGGCGATCTCGGTCTTGCCCACGCCGGTCGGCCCGATCATGAGGATGTTTTTGGGCGCTATCTCGTCGGCGAGTTCGGCGGGAAGTCGCTGGCGCCGGATGCGGTTGCGCAGGGCGATGGCCACAGCCCGCTTGGCCTTTTCCTGGCCGATGATATAGCGGTCGAGTTCCTCGACGATGCGTCGCGGTGTCAGGTCGACGGCTCCCTCGCTCATGCGATTTCCTCCACGAGAATCCGTTCGTTTGTGTAGATGCAGATGCCCGCGGCGATAGTCAGACTGCGCTTGGCTATATCCAGTGCGGGGAGGGTCGTGCCGTCGAGGTAGGCCATGGCGGCGGCGTAGGCGTAGGGACCGCCGGAGCCGATGGCGATCGCATCGTCGGCGGGCTCGATGACGTCACCCGTCCCCGAGAGAAGGAGGGTCTTGGTCTTGTCGGCCACGAGGAGGAGGGCCTCCAGCTTGCGGAGAATGCGGTCGGTGCGCCAATCCTTGGCGAGCTCGACCGAGGCCCTCGTAAGGTCGCCCTGGTATTCGTTGAGCTTGCCCTCGAAGTGGTCGAAAAGGGTGAAGGCGTCGGCCGTGGCGCCGGCGAAACCCACGAGGACCGAGCCGTCGCGGATCGAACGCACCTTGCGCGCGTTGCTCTTCATCACGGTGTTCCCCATCGTGACCTGTCCGTCTCCGGCCATCGCCACCTTGCCGTCCCTGCGTACGACCAGCACGGTCGTCGATCGAATCCTCATTGTGTTTTTCCTCCGTTTCCATGTGGGTGAGCCTGGTCGTAGACGCGCCGCAGGCGCTCCATGTCGACGTGGGTGTAGACCTGTGTCGTCGAGACGGATGCGTGTCCGAGCATTTCCTGCACGACCCGGATGTCGGCGCCGCGCCCGACGAGGTGGGTGGCGAAGCTGTGCCTGAATGCGTGGGGCGAAACGCGACGGGCCAGGCCCCGGCGCAGCGCGAGCCTGTCGGCGTAGCGCTCGACGAGGTACTCGATGCCGCGGGCGCTGAGGGCAGCGCCCCTGGCGTTCAAGAAGACATGACGTTCGGGATCGCGGCGGGGCGCGGCGACGCCCGGCCCGGCGACGCCTGCCTCGGTACCGGACCCGTCGTCAGCTGAAGAGGGCGCTTTTTTCGCGGCCTTCGAGGCGCCTGCCCGAGTGCGCAGGAGCTCGGCCCGATGGGGAAGATATTCGGCAAGGGCTTTCTTGGCCGGCGCGGCGAGAAATACGACGCGCTCCTTCGAGCCCTTGCCCCGGACGCGGGCCGTGCCCGTCGCCAGGTCGAGCCGGGAGGGATCCAGTTCGGAGACCTCGCCGACACGGCAGCCGGTCGAATAGAGGAATTCCAAAAGGGCACGGTCGCGAAGCGAAGGGAAATCGTCGCCCCTCGCCTGGTCAATGAGTTCGCCCATTTCGGCTTCCTGCAGGAAGCGTGGAAGGCCCCGCGGCGAAGAAAGGCTTTCGACGTCGCTCGTCGGATCGACCGCGAGACTTCCGTATTTGACCCGATGCCGATAATAGCCCCGGATCGCTGACAAGGCCCTGTTGACGCTCGAACTCGCCAGTCCCTCCGACACGAGGGCGGCCACGAAGGCACGGATATCCCCGGCGCTTGCCGCGTCCGGGTCGCAGAGGCCCTCGGCCGCCCCGAGAAAGGCGGTGAAGCGCTCCAGATCCTCGCGGTAGGAACGCAGGGTCCTCGCCGACAGGCCGCGCACGGCGCCGAGGAAGGCGAGCCAGTCCTCAATCCTCCGGTCCATGCGCGCCTTCCTCGCCCTGCACGTGGAGCCAGTCGCAGTCCGGGTTGATGCAGGCCTTCGTCCCGCCCGACTTCTTGTCGAATTTCTCGACGAGGAACCATCCGCATTTGGGACAATTGGAATTGATAGGTTTATAGTACGTAATAAAATCGCATTCGGGATAACGCGTGCAGCCGTAGAACTCGCGTCCCCGGCCCTTGGAGCTGCGGCGCGCCACGATGTCTCCCGTGCAGCCGGGCCTCGGGCACTTGGCGAGGGGGATCGAGCGGGTATTGCGGCACTCCGGAAAGCCCGTGCAGGCGAGGAAGAAACCGAAGCGGCCGAGCTTCTTGACCATGGGCTTGCCGCATTTTTCGCAGACAATGTCGGTGGGCTCGTCGAGGCGGCCGCGATAGGATTGGATGGTTTCGTTGACCTCGTCGACTCGGGCCTTGAAGGGCTTCCAGAAATCCCTGAGCATTCCGAGCCAATCGCCCTTGCCCTCCTCCACGCGATCGAGGGCCGTCTCCATGCCTGCGGTGAAACCCACGTCGAGGATGGCGGGGAAGGACTCGACGAGCATGTCGTTGATCATCCGTCCCAGGGTGGTGGGCGCAAGCTGGCGATTGTCGCGGGTGACGTAATACCTCTCGAGGAGCACCGAGATGATCGGCGCGTAGGTAGAAGGGCGCCCGATGCCCAGTTCCTCGAGGGCCTTGATGATGGAGGCGTCGGTGAAGCGGGATGGACCCTGGGTGAAATGCTGCTCGGGAATGAAGGCCTCGCGATGGACGAGCTCGCCGACGGCCAGCTCGGGGAAGTGCTTCTCCTCGCGGTCCTCCTTGGAGGAGGAAATCTTGATGACCTTGAAGAAGCCCTTCTCCACGAGGAAGGAGGAGGTCATGCGGAAAAGGGCCTCGTCACCGGAGCCCGATTTCGCCGAGATGTCGATGGTCGTCCCCCGCGATTTTGCGCTCGTCATCTGGCTCGCGACGAATCGTTCCCAAATGAGGGAATAGAGGCGGAGCTGGTCGCGCGGAAGGGCATCCTTGAGGGCGTCGGGCGTATAGGTCGTCAAGGTCGGCCGTATCGCCTCGTGGGCGTCCTGGGCCTTGCCGGCCACGGTGTAGACGTTGGGCGAAGGCGGGAGTTCGGCCGGGTGGTTCGCCCCGATCCATTCGCGCAGCTCCGCCAGGGCCGTGTCGGAGACGCGGACCGAATCGGTGCGCATGTAGCTGATGAGACCGATGCGGGTGGGGCCCACGTTGACGCCCTCGTAGAGCTGCTGGGCGATCTGCATCGTCTTTTTGCTGGTGAATCCGAGACGATTGGCGGCCGCCTGCTGGAGTTTCGAAGTGGTGAAGGGGGGCTTGGGTTTCTGGATCTTCTCCTGGTAGCGGATGTCCGCCACCGTGCAGGGAGCCTCGCCGAGGGCCTCCATGATGGCCCGCGCCGCGGCCTCGTTCGGGAGCGAGGGCTTTTCGCCCTTCCATGAAACGAGCTCGGCCGCGAAGTTCGCGCGGCCCTTGCGGAGTTCCGCCTCGAGGGTCCAGTACTCGACCGGCATGAAGGAGTCGACCTCGCGTTCGCGGTCGCAGATGAGGCGGAGGGCGACGGACTGCACGCGGCCCGCGGAAAGACCGTTCTTCACCTTCTTCCAGAGGAGGGGCGAGAGATTGTAGCCGACCAGGCGGTCGAGGACACGGCGCGCCTTCTGCGATTCGACGAGCCCGTCGTCGAGCTCGCGGGGCGCCTTCACCGCGTCGCGGATGGCCTGGGGCGTGATCTCGTTGAAGGCGATGCGTTCAATTGGTATATCCGGTTCCTTGTCCCGGAGGGCCCGGCGGATATGCCAAGAAATCGCCTCCCCCTCGCGGTCGTTATCAGATGCGAGGAGGACGAGGCGGGATTTTTTCGCCGCCTTCTGCAGCTCCTTGAGCAGCTTGGCCTTGCCCCTGATGGTAAGGTATTCCGGCTCGAAATCGTGGTCGGTGTCGATGCCGAGGCGCGACTTGGGCAGGTCGATGAGATGGCCCATCGAGGCAAGCACCGTGTAGTCCCTTCCAAGGTATTTTTCGATCGTCTTGGCCTTGGCGGGCGACTCGACGATGACAAGTATGCCTTTTTTCGCGGCCGCGGTTTTTTTTGAGGCCGCGGTCTTTTTCCGGGCGACAGCCTTCCTGGGAGGGGCCTTTTTCGGCACAGCTGCCCCCTCCATCGCGGCCGACTCCTCCGTCGCGGCCGCGGCCACCTTGACCGTAGCGGTCTTCGCCACGGCTGGGGCGGCCTTCGCCGCGGCGGTCTTCGGCGCGGCTGGGGGGGCCTTTGCCGCGGCGGACTTGGACTTCGTCCCGGCGGCCTTCTTCGGGGCGGCCTTGGCCTTCGTCGTGGCGGCCTTGGCCTTCGTCGTGGTGGTCTTGGCCGCGGCTGGGGCGGCCTTCGTCGCGGCGCTTTTCACCGCCCTTTGGGGGGTCGTGGCTGATTTCGCCTTCGCGGAGGTCTTTTTTTCCGCGACATCGGCCTGCGACGCATCCGCTTCGGTCTTTCGTTCAGCCATTCAAAACACCCCTTGAGCCCGCTGCAGGCAGTCCTGCGCCCCGCGGGCCGGATAGTTCTCGCTCATCATTCCCCCAGTCCGAGTTCGTCCCGAAGGGCCCTGGCGAGAAATATCGCCTCGTCGCCCCTGCTTTCTCCCGCTCGATCCGGCGAAACCCCGCCTGGCGCCGCCTTCCCCGAGCTCTTGATGGAAAATCCCCATTCGCGGAGGAGTTCGTCAAGTGAAGAAAGTGTTGCGGCCCCTTCCGAGGCCAGGCGGTCGGCACCGGCATTCATCGGCCCGCCGAGGGTGCCGAGGGCGATACAGACGTCGCGGCCTTCGTCCAGGGCATGGTGGGCGGTGATCAGGGCCCCCGAGGGATCGGGGGCCTCGACCACGAGGGTCGCGCGCGCCATGCCGGCGATCACGCGATTTCGCTCGGGGAATCGCCAGGTCATCGGCCCTTCTCCCGTTGGATACTCGGAAAGGAGACAGCCTCCCCCTTCGAGAATGGCCGCGGCGAGCGGACGATGGGAGGGAGGATAAACCGAATCGACGCCGACGGGAAGCACGGCCACCGTGGGGGCAGCCCTCGAGTCGCGGGCCCTGGCTGCGAGGGCACCCCTGTGGGCGGCAGCGTCGATACCCCTCGCCAGGCCCGAAACGACGGGAAGGCCAGCCAGGGCCGCGTCGCGACCGAAGATCGAGGCGAGCGAGGCGCCGCGACCCGTGGCCGATCGCGTCCCGACGATGGCGATGGAGGGCCCTCCGTTGGGCAGGGCGGCGCCCCGGACAAAGAGCCCATAGGGCGGATCGTGGATTTCCCTGAGAAGGGGCGGGTATTCCGGATCGGCGAAGGAGAGGTAGCGGGCGCCCCGGGCTTCGAGGAAGCGCGCGTCCTCCTCGGCTCGGCGGAGGAGGAGGGCCGGATCCCATGCGCGGCTCCTGATCAGGCGGCCCACGATGCGTTCCATCGCGGAAAAGGACAGGGAAGAAAGCTCCGCACCGGCATCGAGGGCCGCCTCGAGCCGTTGCTTTTCGAAAGGCCGCAGAAAGGAAATGCGATGAATCGCGAGTTTGCGGATGAGTGTCGCCACGCGCCTGCCCCCGCAGATACTACGTGCGCGCCGATCGCGAACGATTGCATCCGCCGGGAGAAAAAAGCGAAAAGTTGCGATGGGGACCTTCGACTCGGCCCCCGCCGCGAAGTGACGCGACCCGGAAACCTTCGAGGGCCGGGCCCTTCGACCCCTATTTGCGCGGGAAGTAGTCGTCATGGTAGGTCCCGAGAGCCTCGCTCTCGATATGGGTGTAAATCTGCGTCGTCGAAATGTCCGAGTGGCCGAGGAGTTCCTGCACGGTGCGCAGGTCCGCGCCCCCCGCGAGGAGATGGGTGGCGAAGGAATGGCGGAAGGTGTGGACCTTGGCGTCGACGCCCGCGGCCTGACGGGCCGAGTCGAAGCGCTTCCAGATGCCCTTCCGGGAAATTCCCCGTCCGCCCTGGCTCAGGAATACCTTGTCGCTGCGGACGCCCTTGACCAGGGACGGCCTTCCCTTTTCGAGATAGACCGACAGGCGGGATGCCGCCTCGGCCCCAAAAGGCACAATACGTTCCTTTTTGCGCTTGCCGACGACGCGGATCACGCGTTCGTCCAGATAGAGCTGGTCGAAACTGAGCGAGGCCGCCTCCGAAATCCGGAGTCCGCAGGAGTAGATGAGCTCGAAGAGGGCCCTGTCGCGGAGACTGCGCGGATCCTCTCCGTCGAGCGATGAGAGAAAACGGTCGACCTCGCCCGGGGCGAGGACCGAGGGGAGGCTGCGCTCCTGCTTCGGCGTCTCGATGAGTTCGGAGGGATCGTCGACGCGGAAAGCCTCCAGCCTCATGAATTTAAAGAAGGCATGGACGGAGGAAATCACCCGCGCCATCGTTTTCCGCGAGAGAGGGGCGACCGTCCCGTGGCCTTGGGCCGCCATCCCGTGGCCCTGGGCCACAGCGTCGCGGCCCGGGGCTGCTGCTGGATGGCCCGGGGTCGCAGCGTCGCGGCCCGGGGCTGCTGGACGGCCCGGTTGCGACGCTGTCAACGAAGTCACCTGATGGGAGGCCGAGTTCGCCTGGTGGGAGGCCGTGGCCGCCGAGCCGCCCTGCCTGGCCACGAGGTAGGCGAGGACATCGGAGGAGCCCACCGTCGCGATCTGGAGCCCTCGGTCCCGAAGCCAGGAAAGGAGGCAGGCGGCCTCGCGCAGGTAGACCTCGGCCGTGAGGGGCGAGCGTCTCCGCGCCGAGAGGAGGTGACCGCGGAAGCGAGCGAGGAGGATGGCGTCTGGGTCGGCCGCATTCGGCCCGGCGAGATTCCGGCGAGCGGCGACGGCCCCCTTCGCGTTCAGTTTCCGCCCCTTTCTCCGGCGAGGCGCCGATCGCGCAGGACCGTCGGAATCTCCAGCTCATCGCCGTCCTCGTTGCGCCCGAGGAGGTACTGGCCCGATCTGGAGGCGCCGCTCTCGGTCAGGCGCGTCCATTCGTCGCCGGAAAGGTAGTCCTCGAATTCCTTGTGGGAAGTTGCGCTCTTCGCCGCGGGGGCCCCGCTCTTGCCCCGGTTGAAACCCGTTGCGACCACGGTCACCCGTACCTCGTCGCCCATGCCCGGATCGATGATGAGGCCCGGCTTCATGAAGAACTGTTCGTCGGCCTTCTCGTTGATCAGGGCGAGGACCTCCTCGTACTCGGCGAGGGCGAAATCCTCGCCGGCCGTCACATTTATGAGGAGATTGCGTGCCCCCTCGATCCTCGCATCCTCGAGGAGGGGGTTGTTGAGGGCCTTGCTGGCGGCCTCGACGGCCCGGTTGTCGCCGTTGGCCGACCCGATGCCCATGATCGCCTCGCCCTGGGCCTCCATGACGCTGCGGACGTCAGCGAAATCGATGTTGATCTCGCCGGGCAGGGTGATGAGATCCGAGATGCCCTGGACACCCTGGCGGAGCACGTCGTCGGCCACGAGGAAGGCCTGCCTGATGGGGGTTCGCCTGTCGACCACCTTGAGGAGGTGTTGGTTCGGAATGGTGATGAGAGTGTCGACGCACTGCTTGAGTTTCGCGATGCCCTCCTCGGCGAGGCGGGCCTTCGCCTGTCCCTCGAAATCGAAGGGCTTGGTGACAACGCCCACCGTCAGGGCGCCGAGGTCGCGGGCGATCTGCGCGATGACCGGAGCCGAACCCGTGCCCGTGCCGCCGCCCATGCCCGCGGTGACGAAAACCATGTCGGCGCCCTTCAATGCCTGGGCGATGAGATCCCGGTCCTCCATGGCCGCCTTTTCGCCCACCTCGGGCTTGCCCCCGGCGCCGAGGCCGTGGGTCACCTTCGCGCCCAGGCCGAGGCGTATCGGCGCCTTGGACAGGGACAAGGCCTGGAGATCGGTGTTGGCGACGATGAATTCCACGTTGCGGAGTCCCGCCACGATCATCCTGTTTACGGCGTTCGAACCGCCGCCGCCGGCGCCGATGACTTTTATTACCGTGGGATTCGCCGTCTCCGGCGCCCCTTCCACGACTTCGAGCATCATGTTCCCCTCCCCATTGCGTACTGCGTGCGCGGCATGGCCGTGGCGATTCCCCATCCTCCGGCCTACCTCGAAAATCAGAAAAAGCCATCCTTGAGCCAGGAAACCAGCCTTCCGAAAAGCTGACCGCCCTGCCTCTCCTGTCGGGTGTCGGCGCGGTTTCCGCCCTTGCGGTTCTCGCCGCCCTTGCCCGTATCCACGCCGAGACTTTCCGCCCCGAGAAGCACGAGACCGACGCCGGTCGCCCACTCCGGACTGCGGAATTCCTCGACGAGTCCGCCAACCGTATAGGGCGTTCCGAGGCGCACCGGCAGGCCGAAGATCGCGCCGGCGAGCTCGAGCGAGCCCTGCATCAAGGACCCTCCCCCCGTGAGCACGACGCCGCCCTTCACGTGCTTCCAATGCCCCATCTTCTCGACCCGCTCGCGGGCGAGACGGAAGATCTCCTCCATCCGCGGCTGGACGATGCCTGCGAGACGCCTGCGTGGCACCTCCTCGGGGCCGCGCCCGCCGAAGGGCGGCACGACCACCGTCTCGGCCGGGTCGACCGAGGCCAGCCAGCAGGAGGCCTCCTCGCGCTTCATCTTCTCCGCCGCGTCCATGGGAATGGACAGCATTATGGAGAGATCGTTGGTCACCTGGGCGCCGCCGGCCGGCACGACGCTCGTGAAGTAGGGCGCCCCGTCCGCGTAGACCAGGATGTCGGTGGTGCCAGCCCCGAGGTCGACGAGGAGGCATCCGAGTTCCTTCTCGTCCGCGTTGAGCACCGCGCGCGAGGCCGCGAGGCTCTGCAGCATGAGCCGGTCCACCTGGAAACCGGCCCGATGCACGCATTTCACGAGATTCTGCGCCGTAGTCACGGAACCGGTAATTATGTGGACTTCCGCCTCAAGGCGCACCCCGATCATGTCGAGGGGATTCCGCACACCCTTCTGGTCGTCGACGATGAAGGTCTGCGGAATCACGTGGAGGACCTCGCGGTCCATCGGAATCACGACAGCCCGGGCCGCCTCGATCACGCGGGCGATGTCGTCGCGGGTGATCTCCCGGTTCTTCCCCGAGACCGCCACCACGCCACGCGAGTTGATGCCCTCGATGTTTGCGCCCGCGACTCCCACGAAGCAGGTCTTGATCTCCCGGCCCGACATGAGTTCGGCGGCCTCCACGGCCTCCTCCACCGAGGCCAGAGTGGCCTCGATGTTGACGACGACGCCGCGACGCAGCCCCGTCGAGGGGGCGGTGCCGACGCCGATGATTTCCAGCACCCCGCTTTCGTTGTATTCCCCGACGACGGCGCGGGTGCGCGACGTCCCTACGTCGAGGCCGACGATGATTGTATCAGCCAGGGCTTCCCTCCTTGCTCCGGAACACGATGGTGCCGCTCCGGAAATCCAACTCCCCGACCTTGGGGGCGACGCCGCCCTTGTCGAGGGCGTCGAGCACGAGAACTATCGAGCGGAGGAGGGGGGCGTCGAGCCTGGGCCCCGTCCGCACGGGAATGGCATGATGGAGGGGGAAGAGGACGAGTTCCACTTCACCCCAATTGGTTCTTTCGACCCTGAACTCCGAGAAGAGCGAGAGGAGGGCCGGGTCGCTTTCCTCGAGGACCGCAATCGAGGCGACGGTGGGAAGGAGATAGGAGGGCAGGCGCATGCCGGGCTTCCAGCCGTCGAAACGGATGCCCGAGAGGAGGGGCAGGTCCGTCGATTCGGCGATGCGGGCCTTGGCGAAGGCATAGCCCTTGGCGTCTATCGAGACGGGAACCGTATCCGGACCGTCCTCGACGAGGGCGAGGGCCACCGCCTTTCGCTCGACGATCGCGAGCCGGATGGCGTCGGGCGGTTGGTAGCTTGCCTCCGCCGCGGCGATGGGCGCCCAGGCCTCGAGGTTTCGTCGGGCGAGGGCTGTATCGTTCGCGAAGAGGCGAGTGCCCGGCACGACGCCCGAGGCCGCCACGACATCGGCCGGCGCGAGACTCGTCGCGCCGGAGACCACCACGCGGCGAAGCACCATCGTGCCGGGCACGAGGATGAGGGCGGCGGCCAAAAGGACCAGGCCCGTGCCCAGAGCGAGGAAAAGCGCCAAGGGCTTCCCTTGGCGAGGGCCGGTCCTGCCGGCCGCGCCCCTGCCGCCCGTAGCCCTTTCGGCCCTCGCTGAGGCCCTGGCCGCCCGTCGCGCCGAAGGTCCCGCCGGCTTCCGCGCCGAAAGGCCCTCCGCTATCTCCAGAAGCGCCGCATCCTCATCGGAAGAAGCCTCCCCTTCCCTCGACGGGGCAGGCCGGCGCTTTTTGGCCTTCGCCCCTGCCTTGTCCGGCGCATCCGCGCCCCTGCCGTCCTTCGTCGGAATTTCCTCCTCCGAAATGCGGAGGAAGGAGCCACGGCCCCTCTTCTTGGCGAAACCTTCGATCATCGGGGTCCCCCCGCGATCGCGCCGTCTTCGATCGGGAGTCTCCCCACGATCGCATCGCCTTTAGTCATCGAGGGCCGCCTTGGCGTCGCCCTCGGCGCCGGATGATCCCCGGC
>JAJXVS010000134.1 GCA_021782015.1 bacterium
TTATCAATTCCATCGGTTTGGAAAACCCCGGCATTCCCGCGTTCATCGAAAAGGAACTCCCCGCGCTCAGGCTTCTCGGAGCTGTCGTCTTCGCCAACTTGTCGGGCGGCAGCCTCGAAGCCTACGTAGAAGGCGCGGTCCTCCTCGACGGGGCCGAGGGCGTCGATGCCATCGAGCTCAACGTTTCCTGCCCCAATGTGCGCCAGGGAGGCATGAACTTCGGCATCGATCCCGAGGTGGCCGCGCAGGTGGTGCGCCTCGTGCGGCGACGCTGCGCCAAGCCCCTCATGGTAAAACTCTCTCCCAATGCCCCCGACCTCCTCGCGGTGGCTCGGGCCTGCGAGGCGGCCGGCGCCGATGCCCTCAGCCTCGTCAACACCTTCAAGGCCATGGCCATCGATGTCGAGCGGGCCCGTCCCGTTTTCGACAATCTCACCGCAGGCCTTTCCGGACCCGCCATCAGGCCCATCGCCCTGCGCATGGTCTGGGAAGTGGTCGGGGCCGTCAACATTCCCGTCGTCGGCATGGGCGGAATCGCAACCTCACGCGACGCCCTCGAATTCCTCATGGCAGGGGCGGCGGCCGTCGAAGTCGGAACGGCGACCTTCGCCAATCCCTTCGCGATGGCCGACATCGTCGCGGGCATCGAGGACTTCATGCGAAGGCGGGGCTTCGCCTCGATCGCCGAGTTGCGCGGCCTGGCGCGGGGCGCGCCTCGCCCCTGAAATATGAGCGCCCCGCGTCCTGCCCGCGCGCGAGGCGCAATTCTAGCCATAGGTCTCGATCGATAGGGCCGTCGCCGCGATCGATCGACGGGACTGTCGCCGCGACCGACCGAGGGTCGGCGCCTCAAGGCCAATCGGGAAAAAGGAGATCGCAATGCAGAGAATCGTGGAATCACTGAGGGATTCGGGGGCCATGCTCGAGGGGCATTTTCTCCTGAGCTCGGGCCGCCATTCGGACCGCTACTTCCAGTGCGCCCGGCTCTTCCAGCACCCCGCCCTCGCCCATGAGGCGATGGCCGAGGTCGCGGGGCGCCTTCGGGCCGAACGGGAGGCAGGGCGTCTGGACTTCGACCTCGTCGTCGGGCCGGCGATGGGGGGCATCCTGCCGGCCTTCGTCGTCGGCGAGGCCCTCGGGCTTCCCGCCATCTTCACCGAGCGCGACGAGGAGCAGCGCATGAGCCTGCGTCGCGGCTTCGAAATCCGGCCCGGACAAAAGATCATCATAGTTGAAGATGTCGTCACGACGGGCAAGTCCTCGGGCGAGTCGGCCCGGGCCGTCGAGGCCGCCGGCGGAGAGGTGGTAGCCCTCGCCTGCGTCGTCGACCGGAGGGCCGCGGGCGTCGAGGTCGAGTGGCCCATTTTCGCCGCGGCCGCGATTCCCGCCGAGAACTGGGAGGCCACGGCCTGCCCCCTGTGCGCGAAGGGCCTTCCCTTCGTGAAGCCCGGATCGCGCATGATGGCCTGAGCCACGCCCCGGCTATCCTCGCCCCCTTGCCTTGTCGGCCCTGAGCGATTTGACGAAGAACCATCCGACGATGGCGAAGGTGAGGAGGGGCGTGAGCCATTCGGGCAGTTCGGCGCCGAAGGCCTCGGCAACCATCACGGCGCCGAGGCCGAGAATCGAGTACATCGCCCCGTTCTTGAGATAGAGGAGGCTCCTGATGCGCTCGATGTTGCCGACCGTCAGCTGCCGGACGACGACGGCGCCGAGGCCGTTGCCCACGAGGATGAGGGGCACCGAAAGGGTGAAGGCGAAGGCGCCGAGGACCCCGTCGATGCTGAAGGTCAGATCGATGGCCTCGAGGTAGAGAAGCTTCGCCAGATCGGAGAGGGCCGATCCGGCGAGGCCCGCCTCCTGCCGCTCGGCGGTCTCCTTGAAGCCATGAATTATGAAGAATGCCGTGGAGCCGAGTACAGCCGCGAAGGCGAGGCCTCCGGAGCGACGTTGCGCGAACCAGACGAGCGCGAGGAGCGCCGCGGAACCTATCGCGTAGAACCAGGCGCCCTGCCGCGCGATGAACCTCTCGCCCGGTAGGCCGAAGTGCTTCTCCTCGAGAAAGAGCCAATGAAGGAAGAGAAAGACGAGGAAGACGCCGCCGGCCATGAGGAGGGAAGGTCGTGCCCCCTCCACCGCCGCAAGCACACGATGGTCGCTGGAAAAGGCGGCCATGAGCGCCTCTACCGGCCCGATGCCGGGCGTGGCCAGCCAGATGATGAGCCACGGCAAAAGACCACGGACGAGAAACACCGCGAAGAAAATGCCCCAGGTGAGGAACCACCTCCTCGCCTTCCGCCCCATGGTGCCGAGGACCTCGGCGTTGATGATGGCGTTGTCGATGCTCGACACGGTTTCGAAGAGCGCGAGCCCGAGAACGGTGACCGCCATCATCGCCAGCATACGAGCCTCCAAAAGGAAAGTTATGCCAATATAACCATATCCCTTGTCAGCTCCTACCTCAAATGCTCGGGATTGAGACCCTCCAGCTCCGGCACGACGAAGCGGCCATCCTTGCGCACCAGGCGGCCGTCGAACCATATCTCGCCGCCGCCCCACTCGGGGGTCTGGATGAGCACCAGATCCCAGTGCAGGGCCGACCGGTTGCCGTTGAAACAGTCGTCGTAGGAATTGCCGGGGGTGAAGTGGATCGAACCGGCGATCTTCTCGTCGAAGAGCGTCTCCCGCATCGGTTTAGTTATGAATGGATTGACTCCGATCGCGAACTCGCCGACATAGCGTGCGCCCGCGTCGATGTCCAGCACGCGATTGACCCGCGCGTCGTCATTGGCGGTGGCCTTCACGATCCGGCCCTTGGAGAATTCGAAACGAAGGCGCTCGAAGGTGAAGCCGTCCCGCTCGGCACCCGTGTTGTACGCGATGACGCCTTCGACCGATTCGCGGACGGGTGCCGTGTAGACCTCCCCGTCGGGAATGTTGAGCGTGCCATCACATTTGATGGGCGGAAGCCCCTTTATCGAAAACGAGAGATCGGTGCCGGGTCCCACGAGGCGCACGCGGTCCGTTCGGGCCATGACCTCCACCAGGGCGTCCATGGCGGCGGACATCTTCCCGTAATCCATCGTGCAGACGTCGAAGTACCAGTCCTCGAAGGCGGCCTCCCCCATCGACGCGAGCTGTGCGAAGGCGGGCGAGGGATAGCGCAGCACCACCCAGCGGGTCTTCGGAACCCTGACGTCGTGGTGCACTTTCTTCAGTATTATGCGATTATACGCGTCCATGCGGTCGCCGGGCATGTCCGCCCAGGCGAACTGGTTGCGCAGCGAGGTGAAACCGATGTAGCAATCCATTTCGTTCATGCGATCGGCCTCGAAGCGCGCCTGGAGCTCGAGTTGCTCGTCGGTCGCGCGCTCGAAAAGGGCCCGGTCGACGGTCCTGTCCCGAAGGGTCACGAAGGGCAGGGCGCCCGCCTCGTGGATCTCCTCGACGAGGGCGCGGACGAATTCGACCTCGGCGTTCGTGTTCTGCACGAGAACCTTCTCGCCCTTCTTCGCCTTGACGGAATAGGTGACGAGCATATGTGCGAGCTTGCGGACGCGCGGATCGACCATGACAACTCCCTTGGGGTTTATTTGACGAGAAAGACCTGCAGTATCTGGATGACGGGAAAGACGACGCACACGATGATGAAGACGATCTCCAGCGTGAGGATGACGCGTTCGCTGGAGGCTGTCTTCACCATGTCGTAGACGTTCTCCAGAATGTCGAGGCGCCGTTCGACCGACCATTTCCAGCCGTCCGTGTTGAATATTTCACACAATTGCGAATACACCTGTCCCAGGTAGTAGTCGCCGATGATCTTGGACGAATTTTCGAGGTTTTCGAGGATGAAAAGGGCGTCGAAACGAAGCGACTGGAGACGCGCCAGCTTGGCCTGGGCGGCGCTCGCCCTGCCCCGGGCCTTCGTTCGCCTCGCCTTCCCCGACCTGAGGCTCTGCACCTCGTCC
This sequence comes from bacterium, assembly GCA_021782015.1. Classification (GTDB taxonomy): domain Bacteria; phylum Spirochaetota; class Spirochaetia; order Treponematales; family Rectinemataceae; genus CAIJMU01. The sequence goes on from JAJXVS010000134.1 coordinate 3,969, forward strand.
TCGGCCTCGTCGAGCCAGCGGTCGAGGAGCTTGTCGAGAACGCGGAGCTCAAGCAATTGCCAATTGGCATGTTCGATGATGAGGAGAAGATCCTCGTAGTCGCGGCCTGGATCGATGATGAGGCAGCGGTCGAGATCGAAGATCGCCAGATCGTCGCGATGGTAAGAAAGCGGGTGGCCGAGGGTCTCGAGAATCTGGCTCGGATGGAGGTCCGCGCCGTCGGGTTCGCCGATGAGGAAGGCCGCCGCCGCCTCGCGATGTGACTCGACGAAGGCGCTCGGATCGCCGGGGCACTCGAGGAGGCACCAGGCCGCGTAGTACTCGCGATCGCATTCCGAGATGTCGCGGGCATTGTCGATGGCGGGTTTGATGGCGGCGAAGGTCTTGCGAAAGCCCTCATCCGCCCATGAATCGAGGCTGAGGTGGCGATCTCCGCTGACGATGATGGTGTTCCGCACCGCAGCCAGGTCGCCGAAGGCCACCCGGAGCTTGACGCGGACCAGAAGGACGATGGCGCCTTCCTCGTAGATCTTGGCCTGGGCCGAAAAGCAATCGAGCTCGCGGTTTTCAAGACAATCCCCGTCGCCGAGTGCGAGGGTCAGGGGCCTGGGCAGCTTGAGCGAAGCGGGAGTGTCCCGTCGCTTCACGATATCGAAGTCCTCGTTGGCGGGGATGAGGGCGGCAACCTTGCGCAAATCCACGGAGCGGCCGACATCGAACAGGTGGAAGAACACGATTTCCGACAGCAACTCGGGTTTGGTCGAGGCCCGGCCCCGGGCCTGAGCCGAACGGGCCGTGCCCGTGCCGCGCCTCGGGGCCTTCGGCTTTTCGCCACTGGCATGGGCGGGAACGGGGCTATTGCGCGGCCGGGGCGTTCGCGGCGAGCCGGCGAGGCCGCTCATCGCTTGCGCACCTCCAGGCGCCCCACTTCATGGTTGAGCACGGACATGATGAGGACCGTTCCATCCTGCACCGCGTAGGGAACGGCGATCTTGCCGCCCGGCGTCACATCTCGGAAGATGACGCCGCGCTCGCCCGTGGGCTTGACCGCCTCCAGGCTGAATTTGAGCGGGTAGGGATAGGCCGGAAGATCCTGGCGGAAGACTCCCGCGACGAGGTTCTGGTCGGTCGAGGGAGCGGTCGCGACGAGGTTCAGGGTGGAGGCCGCCGGCACCTCGATGCCCGCCGCCGGACTCTGGCTCACGATCGTGCCTGCCCGCTCGCCCTTCTGCGCATTTCTCACAGTTGCGACAATCGGCAGCCCCGCCTTCTCGAGAATGGCGTAGGCCGAGGCGAAATCCAGCCCCACGAGCGCGGGCACCTGGGTCTTGGCCGCTTCGGGCCCGCGGCTAACCACGAGCTCGAGCTCGATGGGCCCGGTGATCTCGCTGTCGGGAAGAGGCTTTTGATCGAGGATGACGCCGGGCGCCGCCTTGTCGAAAACGTAGATCGGCGGATCGCGTATGGTGATGAGGGGGCGCCCCGAAGCGTAGAGGGTCTGAAGCTGGGCGCGAAGCTCACCGAGGTCCTGGCCCACGTAGTTGCCCACGCGGTCGATGATCGGCCCTCTCGATACGACGAGATTGATGCGCCGCCCGGCCTTGACGATGGAACCGGGCGAGGGGCGCTGCTCGAGAATGGTGCCGCGGTCGGCCGCGTTGTCGGTGATGCGGAGCGCGATCCTCGGATAGAGTTCCTTTTCCTGGAGGGTGACGAGCGCCTGGGCGAGCTCGATGCCGCGCACGTCGGGCACGAGGGTCTGTTCACTTCCGCGCAGCGCCACGCCGAAGGCGACGAGGCCCACGAAAAACATGAAGACGATGAGGGCGACGAGACCGCCTATCGCCAGCCTGTAATAGCGGCGATCGAGGCTTTCGATGTCCTTCAGGTCGAGGGGAAGCCGGAATTCGCGGACTGCCGTCCAGGTCCGGGAGGCAGCCGCGCGGATGCCCGACCATGAAAAGGTGATCTTCGGGAACTTGAAAGGCATCTTCATCGAAAGGTTCCTCGGATAGCGAATGCGTTGCCGTCACGAAGACCTTGCGTACTCGCCTTCGGGGCGGACCGGGAACCGGACTCGATCAACCGAGCCGTTCTCCCGCGAGGTCCCGTATCCCATTGGCGAACTCGCGCCAGCCAAGGGCCTTTTTTTGCTGGAGCTGGAGGCGCCTGAGGGCCACGAAGCCGTCATGACCTTGTACCATCAGCCCCAAGGACTTGTCCATACCAAGGATGGTCCCAGCCCCCATACCAAGGATGGTCCCAGCCCCCATACCAAGATTGGTCCCCGCCCCCATCGAGCCCCCGCCACCACCCTCCCAATGCCGCCCCGGATACGCGACGGCTTCGAGAATCGAAAGCCTGAGCCCCCGAAATCGCGTAAAGGCTCCCGGCCAAGGATCGAAGGCCCGCACGAGGGCGTCCAGTTCCTCGACCGGTCGGTTCCAGTCGATGAGACCGTCGTCCTTTTTGAGAAGGGTCGAGTAGGTCGGAGTTCCTTCCTGTGGACGCGCCTCGTGGCGCCCTTCCACCATCGCCGCAAGAAAATCGGCCACGAGACGGGCGCCAACCTCGGCGGCCTTCCTCGAAAGGGAAACCGTCGTCTCGCGAGGGTCGAGTACGATTCGCTCCACGGCCAATAGGTCGCCCGCGTCGATACCGGGGCCGTCGGCGCCGGCCAGCGCGAGACGCTGCACGCTCACGCCGCTTTCGGCCTCGCGGTGGAGAATGGCCGCCGGTATCGGTGTCGGCCCCCGCCACCGCGGAAGGAGACTCGGATGGATATTGACACCCCCCAGCGGAAAGAGAGCGAGGAACTTCGGGCCGAAGATTCGGCCATAGGCGAAGCTGACCAGAAGATCGGGCGAAAGGGCGGCGACGGCCTCCCGAGCCTCGCCGCCGAGATGCTCGAAGGCGAGAATGGGGAGGCGGCTGCCCGGCGCGATCTCCGCCGCCGCGACGGCCACGGGCGTCGCCGAGGCGACAAGCCCCCTCCCCTTCTGGCTTTCGGGATTGGTCAAAACCGCAACAAGCTTTGTGACACCTGAGACTGCCCGGAGACTCGGCACCGCGATTTCCGGACTTCCCGCGAAGACGACGCGCACCTTCGCCTACATCCTGACTTTCTTGAGATAGGCCGCCAGTGCGCGTTCGCGGCGCGCCGCGCTCAGCCTATCCACGAAAAGGATGCCGTCGAGATGATCGTACTCGTGGAGAATGACACGGGCGAGAAGATCGGTGGCCTCGAGGGTAAAGGGGCGGCCCCGCTCGTTCCAGGCCTGAATGCGCAAGGAGGCGGGACGCCTGACATTGGTATACAGGCCCGGTATCGAGAGACAGCCTTCCTCGTAGTCCGCTTCCTCGGGCGAGGTCATGATGATTTCGGGATTGATGAAGGCCCGCGGCTGGTCGCCCTCGACATGGGTGACGAAGAGACGCAGGGCCCTGTCGACCTGGGGACCGGCGAGGCCGATGCCCTTGCCGTGCCGCATCGCCTCGTGCATGCCTTCGATCAGCGTCCTGATGGCGGGATCGATGTCGGCGACCGGTTCGGCCTTGGAATGGAGGATGGCGTCCTCGGCATCGCTGCCAAGTGTGACAATATCGAGCATGGGTGACTCCGGAGTGAATCGGGTGCGCGGGCAGAGCCCGCTCCGCCAAAGGTACAGGCCCTTCGGCGCGGCGGTCAACGCTGGTATCGCGTCATGTGCGGAGGGCCCGGGATCGTCGCACCCGGGGATGACACCAACCCTAGGGCTGGGCCGAAAGCCCGGCCGGCAGAGCGACCTTGTCGCCCACCTGCACTCCGGCCCGGTCGAACCAGCCGCGCGGCACCTCGAGAGCGTAGCGGACCGAACGATCCGAGCCCACCGGGGCGAGCGAGAGGGCATCCATGTCGGAGAGGCCTTTGATGTAGCCGTCTGAACCGATCCAGGCGATGGACAAGGGCACGTAGGTATTCTTCATCCAGAAGGTGAGCACCTGATCGGAATCGAAGACGAAGAGCATGCCCCTGCCATCGGCGAGGGACTTCCGGAACATCAGCCCCCTTTCGCGCTGGTCGGCCGTGCGTGCGAGTTCCGCGACGATGGTGGCCTTGCCGATAGCGAAGGTCGCCGTTGGCAGGGTCGGATTCGGCGAGGTGGGAATGCCGTTGGCATCCTTGCCCGAGCCGGCGCAGGCGGAAAAGGTCATGGCCGCCATCGCGACCGAGGTGACGATAATTCTAACAATTATACGCATATTTATCACCGTCCTTGAAATATCTGCCGGGGCCCTAGCCGCGGCCGTCCGTCAGTCCGTCAGTCCGTAAAAAAAACCGCAGGCATGGAGCCTGCGGTCGTTCTACCCGATTCGGGATTCGAAGGGATCAGTAGCCGCCCCTGGATTCGCGGGGTTTGCGGGCTTTCTTGAGGAGCTTCCGCGCGAGGGCCTTCTTCTTCCGGTTCTTGATGGTGGAAGGCTTCTCGAAATATTCCCTTTTTTTCCACTCGCGGATAATGCCCTCTTTCTCGACCATGCGCTTGAAACGCTTGATGGCCTTCTCGAGGGGCTCACTCTCGTCCACGACTATTTGCCTGATTGAAATCACCTCCCTTCAAAATCGCATAATCATCGCCCGGCGGACGTCGGAGTGTCAAGCCAGGGGAAGGGCTTCACCTGGGGGGCGAGGAAGAAGTCCGGGTCCACGGGCAAGTCTCCGGCTCGGACCTCCCAGTGGAGATGGGGACCGGTCGCGAAGCCCGTGACGCCCGACAAGGCCACGACATCGCCTGCCTTCACGAGACTCCCCTCCGGCGCGATGCCCTGCGACAGGTGCATCAGCACCGAGTAGAGACCCGGCGCGTGCTCGATCACCATGGTATTGCCCGTGACGATGCGCATTCCATAGAACACCACCCGGCCGGCCGCCGGCGCGTGGACGGGAGTGCCGACGGGCACGGCGAAATCGATGCCGCTGTGCTGGGACGAATCCGTGCCACCGCCAGCGTAGAGATAGCGGCGCTTGTCGCCGAAACCCGCGGACCTTCGCGCGTCGCCGACGGGAGCGACAAAGGGAAGCGAGGCCCAGAGCGCTGCCGGATCGACGCGAGCGTAGATAGCCTGGATGGCCAGGGCCTCTGCGACTTTCTTGGGATCAGGCAGGGCATGGAGGGCAGTATTGGCCGCGTCGAGGGGAATGGTGTCGCTGGCGAACTGCCTGGCCTCTACACTAAGCGCGACGGAGACCGCGAAGGGCCTGCTGCCCTCCTGCCCCCGAAGCTCCGCCTCGGCCGGCCCTGCCACGACATCCCAGGAAAGACCCGCCACGATACCCCAGCGAGTGCCGGGCACCGAGGCGGGAAGAGCAAAGACCTTGCCTCGGGCAAGAATCGAGCCGCGTTGGCTTCGCAGCTCGAAAACCGGGTCGCTGATCGGCTCCGCGGCGATACATTCGGCGAAGACCGGGTCGCCCTGTCTTGCAGAGGCCGACTGAAGGATGAGGGTTGGCGGGGGCGGGTTGGGCTGAGCGTCCTGGGCACTAGTCGGAAGGGCCTGCACAAGAGCAAAGGCAAGCGACGCCGCGACGATGATGGAGCGTAGAGAAAATATGATGCGCACGGGGCGAGTATAGCGGGGTCTGTCCCCTGCCTACAGCCCTTCCACCAACTCCGCGTCGAGGCCAGTCGCCTCGGCGATGACGGCGACCGACACCCCGAGGCGCTTCAGGTTGCTCGCGTCCTCCAGCGCCTTGGCCCGGGCCCCTTCAGCCAAACCTTCAGCCAAGCCCTCTTCGAGCCCCTTCGCTCTGCCAACCGCCTGGGCGGCATGGATTTCCGAGATTCGCCAGGCTTGTGCGTCGAAGCGGCTCAGATAGATCGCCCGTTCGGCTTTGCTCATGTTGATCTCTTCCATGATCTTCAAGGCCTCCTTGCGCTCCGCGTCCGGCTCCCCTTCAGGATCGAGATTCTCTCCCTCACAGAGAAAAGATAACCACTTCCCCAGCCCTTCGTCGATATCGGCCAGGCCCGCAGCCCCCCTGGATCGCCAATAGTCTCCGAGTCCAAGCGCGACGATGAGGAAATCCTCGGAGAATATGCCGCCCCCCGGCCTGACTCGGGCCTCGACGAGGTGAAGCCAAGCCTCGTCCCGAAAGAGCTCTTCCTTCAAAATCCAGATGGAAATGACGGGCCGATGAACCTCGTAGCCCTCGCCCTTGGGTAGCTGTTCCGCGTAGACCCGCGCCCAGTTGTCGAGCATCCGGCCTTCGAGGGGACCGCCGGTTTTCACCTGCATCTCCACCTGGATATCCCTGCCCTCGGAATCTTTGAGCCTGAGGTCGAGGATGACTTCCTTGCCGTCCACGAAGTCCGAAAGTACGAAGGGATTCTGGATGCTGAGGCTTGAAGCGGGCCTTCTTCCTGCGAGCGGGAGAATGGAGTTGACGAGGCTCAGGGTGAGCCCCGCGTGGCTCGGCTGGCCGAAGATTTTCTTGAAGGCGAAGTCGTTGGTCGGGTCGATGCC
>JAJXVS010000135.1 GCA_021782015.1 bacterium
GTTCCGACAGGATGGATAGGGGCAAAACGGGGGGAGGGACATGGTGAACTCCTTCGGAGCCTCAATCGCTCCGAAGATCACAACGTCCGCGCCACCCCCATTTGCTTCAAACTACAACAAGCTTCGTGACACTAATTGAGCGTCTCGAGTATCCGATACCCCACCTTGGCAAGCCGGTGGCAGTCCTCGGGCGTCGTGTGGTAGCCCGTGCCGCCGGTCTTTTGGCGCACGACGACGGCGCCATAGTCGTCGTCGCCGCCGGGTTCGACCTCGTAGCCTTCGTGGCCGATCGCGCTCGCGAGCCTGTACGAGGGGCCCTTGCCCCGCGTGAGGATGACGGCGTAAAGGTAGGGCACGTTGCCGTTCGGCCCCTTGTTGACGGCGGCCTGGATCTGGATGCCGACGAAGTCTGTCGGGGGCCGCTTGAGCTCGAACATCAGCCGGAGATCCTCGGGCACGTCGCCCCCCTTCGAATCCTTGTCGAAGCGGATGTAGGGTGCGATGGCGACGCCGGAGGGCGGGGTTTCCGCGAGGACGGCGCGGAAGCTCGGCATCTTGAAGGCGATGTCGCCGGGCGTGAAGACGCTCACGCGGCCGAAGAAGACGGCGGGCACGAGGAGGATGAGGAGGTCTCCCGCGACGAGTCCGATATCGGCGCGACCATCGGCCCAGGTGCCCAAGGCGAAGAAGGCGAGGATCGGCATCACGACGATCATCGCGAATCCGCCGACGAAGCTCGTCGTCCGCTTGCGGAGTTTTTTCGCTTCGCGGAGCCCCTCGTCGAGGCGGTCGAACTCCGCGGCGCTCACTGCGCGCCAGTCCTCGCGCCCCTGGTCGTCGGGTTTGTTCGTGGCCTTGCGGAGGGCGAGGGGGACGCAGCCCGCGACGATGACCGCGCCGCCGAGCCAGACGAAGCTCGGGAGGAGAACCTGAAGGCAGAGTCCGACGGCGAAGAGGCCGCCGGCGAGCACGAAGCGCGAGGCCTGGCCGAGGGCGAAATAGCGAAAATCCCTATCCATTGGAGTACTCCTCCCTGTGCGAAGTCGACGAGGACGCTGGTGCCACGCCGGCCTCCGCTGTGGGGGCGCTGCCCGTCGCGGCCGAGATGGAGGGTGCGCCGGCTGACGGCTGTGCGAACCCGGCCCGGTGAGCCTTGTTCTCGAGCTCCCCTTCCCCCGTGTAGCGCCAGTAGAGGGGACAGGCACCCTGGCAGGCCATGAAGCTGTCGCAGCCCTCGCAGGCGGCCGGTGCGAAGGTTTTGTGCTTGAATCGCCGCGTCCGTTCGGAGAACCACAGCTCGGCGAATGGCGTCGCCAGCAGATTGCCGATCGGTTCGGGCCAGGATGAGCATGGGAGGATTTCGCCGCGGGGGTTTACGTGGAGGAGGCCGTCGAGGGCGGCGCAGCTTTTGTTGCCGAGGCCGCGGGCCACGGGATTGTAGAGGCAATAGGGGGTTGGGCTGTACCAGAAGAAGGTGAGTCCGGCCCAATGCGCTTCGCGGCGGATCGCATCGATCTGCTCACCGCAGTCGGAGTAGGGGACGAAGAGTTCTTCGTGCCCGAGGCCCCGCCCCGCGGGGATGAAGAGATTCATCGAGAAACGACGGACCCCGAGCTCCCGGAGGAAAAGGGGCAGGCGGAGGAGGCTTTCGGCGTTGCGCGCCGTGAGCGTGCTGTTGGTCTGAACGGAGATGCCTGCCTCTCGGAGCGCGCCGATACCCGCCGTCGTGCGTCGCCATGCGCCGTCGATGCCGACGAGTTCATCGTGGATGCCCTCGTCGGGACTTTCCAGGCTCACCTGGGCGCTGACGATGCCGGCCGCGCGGAGGCTCGCGGCCCGGGCCGGGGTGGCGAGGCTGCCGTTCGTTATGAGGTTGATGCGGAGTCCGAGTTCGCGCCCGTGGGCGGCGAGTTCTTCGAGGTCGGGGCGCAGGAGGGGTTCGCCTCCGGTGAAGGAAAAGAAGGGAACCTTCGCGTCGGTCTTGAGTAATGTGATGATCGATTTCCACTCCGCGGTGGAAAGCTCGGCCTCGCCGAGTCCCGCCGCGTCGAGGCGGGTGGGACCTGCGGGGATCGCGCGAGCGGAGGCCGCCGCACCTGCCTCGACGTCGGCGCCTTGCGGCCCGCAGCCTGCGTAACAAAAGCGGCAGCGTTCGTTGCAGTGGTAGGTGAGGGCTAGTTCCCCGAGGATAGGAAGCCGGGAGAAATCGAAATCATAGGCTGTTCGGTCGAAACCGCCCGAGGGAGCGCGGCCTTCCGCGGCGGCCTCGAGCTCATCGAAAAATCGGATGAGTTCGGCCGCCCGCGCCTCGTCGAGGGGGCCGCCGCCCGAGCCTGGGAGGTCGCCAAGCCGCCCTCCTGCCTCGAGGAAGCGGAGGAGGGGGAGGGCCGAGCCTCCGAGCTTGAAGACGTGGTTCGGCGGGGCGATGAGTACGGCGTCCTCGTCGCGTACGAGGAGCCAGGGGCGGAGGGCTCGCCAGCGTGACTCGCCTTCCGAAAGGCGCGCCTTCGTCGCGGCCGACAGGGCCCCGCGGTTAGGGCGCCTCAATGCGAGCTCCCCGAGACGCAGGCCGAGTGGCAGGCTGAATGGCAGGCGGAGTGACAGGCCGAATGGCAAGCCGAGTGACAGGCGTTGTGGCAGGCCGAGTGGCAGGCGCCGACGGTGCCGCCCGCCGGCGAGAAGCAGCCGGAGAAGCAGGCGGCGCTTCGCATGAAATCGCTGTAATTGGTATTGAGCTCGCCGGGCAGGTTCACTGCAGCCATATAGGAAGTGTTGCTGTTCATGACGGCCCAGCCCACCCAGTAGTGCCGCCAGGGATCGGCCGCCGAGGTCGCGGCATCGGAGGTCGCAGCGGCTAACGGGCCCTGGCTGCCGGCGCTTGCCTCGCGCGCCTCGGTCTCTTCGAGCCGCTTCCTGAGCCAGGCCCGTGTCGCCTCAAGATCGCAATCCCACACCTTCTCCTGGAGTCGCTTGATGGCCGCCTCGAAGAAGTCCGCCATCAGTCCGGGTAGGACGCTGCCCTCGGAATCGAAGGCCGCGAGGAAGGCTTCCTCGTATTCGCCCTCGGCCTTGCGCGCGGTGAGGACTTTGATCCGGAGTGGCGACTCCTCGACAAGCTCGACGATGCCCTCGCGGCGGAGCCCCTCGATCATGATGGCGGCCACGCGGGGCAAGGGCAGTTCGAGAAGGAATGCCGCCTCCACCGGGTGGAGGTTCTCGGGGATTTTTCCTGGTACCTGGTACGATCCGACCAGGATCTTCGGCGGCGACCAGGAATCTCCGGCCCAGGAAAGGCCGGCGAGGAGGGCGCGGCGCCTGCGGTAGGACCGGAGGCGGATGGCGTAGAGTAGGAGGGCCAGGGCGACAAGGAGGGCTCCGACCCCGACGGCGACGAGGGGCCGCTCGGAAAAGCTTTCGCGGATGCCCGGCCCCGGCGGGGTCGGCTCGGCGCCGGGAGTCGAGCCGGCATCGGCCAGGCCGGCATCGGCCAGGGGCCCGGTGCTCATTTCGGCAAGATTGGCCTGCAGGTCGAGGTAGCCTTCGGGAAAGTAGAGCCGGAGCCGCTGTTCCTCCTCGGCGGCGACTCCCTTCTGGTAGAAGAGGGCGGTGAGCCAGTAGCTTCCGTCCTCGCCCTTGCTGCCGTACCAGTCGATTTGATTGCGCTCGTTCACTGATGGCTCGGTGAGCATGGGAATGACGGCCTTTTCCGCATCGGTCAACTTTTCCGAAGCGACCTTGCGCGGGAGCACCAAACGGACGGCGCGATAGTCGAAGGCGCTGTCCCAGGTCGTCGGGCCCCAGTCGAAGTAGACGAGGCTCTTTCCGTCGGCCGTGGTCGTGCGCCCGATGAAACCATGATCCGCGAAGTCGGCTCCGTAGTCCAGGTTGTAGTAGGCCGTGCCGGTGAAGGCCTTGCCGCCGGCAAGGACCACATCGAAACGGTCTCCAGCCCGCGTGATAGTCAGCTTGGAGCGGGTCCCGTCCGAAAGGTCGGCCCAGCAGCGGTCCAGGTTCCACACGGGCTCGATGGCTGAGTCCTGATAGTAGAAGCCGTGCATGGGGGAGCCAGCCTTCCATTCGAGGCGATAATCGAGGTCGGCCTTTCCATCCGGCCGGAGTACGACCGTGACTTCGTCGGACAAAAGATCGCCCGCGAAGGCCGCCGTCCGGATGGCGAAAAGGCAGGCCAGGGCGAGGAGGCGTCGGAGTGTCGATGCGCGCGCCTTCATCGAGCGAGTTCCTCGTCGATGGCGATGCGGTCCACGGGCGGGATTTCGCCCTCGGCCTCGGTCCGCCTCGCCGCGATCAGGGCGGCCTTTTCGCGGAGGGCCGCCACGATGCGACTCTCCGCCTCTGGAAAGGCCTTCGCGTCGGGTAGATCGAAGCGGCGCTCGACGGAGCTCTCGTCGGCTTCCCTTTGCCATGCGTCGACGAGGGAAAGGGCCTCGCTTACCGCCTCCGCCGCCTCGGGATCCCAGGCTCCGGTTTGAAGAAAGCCTTCTTCGAATCGCCCCGCCTCCAGGACGAGGAGGTCCCGGGCCTGGGCGACGGGGCCGGGCGACAGCCTGAGCCGCTCTAGCCTGGCCCTGCTTTCGGCCGCGGCCTCCATGCGAAGCCTTGCGCGCTCACGTGCCTCGCGCTCGCCCTCGTTTATCGCCGATCGCTGACCGACGCCCGTGGCGAGGGCGAGGATCAGGGTAAGGGCGGGGGCGGCCACAAAACCGAGCGCCGCCCATGCCGGGCCGAGCCCCGCGACGAGCGAAGCCAGGGCGAGGGCGATTCCCACGAAAAAGCCGGCGAGCCCAAGGGGTCCGCGCGCGTAGCGACGGAGGAAGTCCCGAATGTCCATGCGGAAATGGTAGTCGCAGGGGGCCAGGATCGCAAGCCGAGGGCCCCCGCCGCCCCCCCGCCGCCGCCCTTCCTCCTCCAGTCCGCCCCCTTCCGCCTCCCCGGCCGGCACTCCTCCGGTTGACTCAAAGCCCATTGGATTGTAGTTTGAAGGCCCGGTTCGCCTCGTGCTCTCCTCGCGGATCGGGTCCGCAGCAGGTCGACCGTTCTCCTAAGAGGCAGCCATGAATTACTCCGAACCCACGTCGCTCGGAATCCTCGCGTGCCCCGGCGGCGAGCATTTCGCCGACCAGGTGATACGCCGCCTCGGTTCTATCTATAAACGTCGTTTCGACCGCAAAGCCCAGCTATTGGCCCAGCGCTACCACATCACCGACGAGCTTGTGATCCGCAAGATGAATTTCAATCACGACATCGAATCGAGCCTGCCCTATGTCCCGGGCAATGTGAACGGCTACAGGGCGCCCAAGTTCAAGGTCCACGCGAGGCACACCTTTTTCGCCAACGGCGAGGTCAAGACGGAAATTCTCGACTCCCTGCGCGGCAAGGATCTCTACATATTCCAGGATGTCGAAAACCGCCAGCCCATTACCTTCAACGACGGGACAACCCAGCGGGTTCTTTCGGTCAACGACCATCTCTTTTCCCTTTTTGTCACCATCGACGCCGCCGCCCATGCGGGGGCCCGGCGCATCAATCTCGTCCTTCCCTCCTATCCCTACTCGCGTCAGCACAAGAAAAAGGGCCGCGAAGGCCTTACGGCCGCGAGGATAAGCGGCATGTTCGAAAACCTGGGCGTGGAGAGGGTCATTACCCTCGACATCCATTCCAGGGAGATCGAAAACGGCTTCGGCACCATGTGCATGGAAAATCTCCATCCCTCGCTGCAGATCATCGAAAAGCTCATCGACATCATCGACATCGGCAGCGACGACCTCGTTGTCCTTTCGCCGGACACCGGCGCGGTCGACCGCAACAAGTTCTACGCCAACACCCTGCACAGGCCCCTCGCCCTTCTGTATAAAGAGCGCGACTACTCGAAGGTCACGAAGAATGCCGCCGATTCGAATATCACCGACATGCGCCTTATCGGCGACGTAAAGGGCAAGACGGTCTTTATGGCGGACGACATGATCGGAACGGGCGGCACCCTTCTCAAGGGCATGAAGACCATCAAGGACATGGGGGCCAAGGAAATTTTCTGCGCGGCCTCCCTTCCTCTCTTTTCCGGGTCGGCCATCGACGATTTCGAGGCCGCCTACCAAAATGGCCTGTTCAAACGAGTGATCGGGACGAACGCCGTCTATCACAAGGACCTTTTGCACAAGGAATGGTATGTGCAGGCCGACATCACGCCCCTTTTCGCGCAGATAATCAGCCTCGTGCATCACAATCGCTCCCTGTCGCAGATGCTCGATCCCCGCGACCTCGTCGCCAAGCGCATCAAGCGGCAACAGGATCGCATTGCCCACGGCCATTCGCCGCGCCCGGGGATGGCAAACGATCAAAATTCCGCCTCGGCCGGATTGGATACGGCGATCGCCGTTGAGGAACAGACCGATGGACCTTCTTCCTCGGGCGAGGAGCCCTTGCCCTATCCGGCCGCCGATGAGTGATCATCGACCCTGACCGGCCGATTCGGCACCTTTGCATGCGCAGTTGGAATTTGCCATCCCGGCCCCGGGGCCTGATTTTCGACCTCGATTCAACCCTCTATGAGCATCCTGCCTATGCACGGTTCCAGACCGGCGTGCTTGTCGAGCGTCTGGCCGCCGAAAGGGGAGAGGCCCTCGAGGTTACCCAGGCCCTTCTCGCCAAAATGCGCGAGGAGCGCAGGCGCCTCGGCGAGGCCGACACCTCCCTGGGCAATCTTTCCCTCGCCCTCGGCGTTCCCATCGAAACGAGCGTCGCTTGGCGCGAGGAACTCATTCACCCGGAGGAGTGGCTCGGTCCCGATGCGCGACTGGACGAGGCCCTGACAGCCCTCGCCGGGAATTTCCCCCTCGGCCTGGTCACGAACAATCCGCGCTCGATCGCGCTTTCGAGTCTGGAGGCCCTGGGCGTGCGGCGGCATTTCTCCTGCGTCATCGGGCTGGACGACACGGGCCATTCCAAGCCCGATCCGGCTCCCTTTGCCCTCGCCTCCCGGCGCCTCAATCTCCCGCCTGCCGCGTTGATTTCAATCGGCGATCGCGAGGATGTGGACATTCGCCCCGCCCTGGCTCTCGGCATGGGGGGGCTGCTGATTTCCACGATCGGGGAGGTGTACGAACTGCCTTCTTTCCTCAGTCTGCCGATTTCCCGCACTTAGCGCACAACTTATCCACAACCACTCATCTGTTAGGTGATTTTGGTATCCCTTATGCCGACAGTACTTCCGCCCTCGCTTTGTGGGTCAGGGGCGCAAGAAGAGAAACTGGGACAGTATTAAATTGTTCTAATAAAAGGAATTGTAAATCGATACCCCTGAAAATACGGAGAATCCGCACGGGCGTGCAGAAAGGCCGCTTCCCTTTCCTACTTGACAGAGAAGATGTTCCATTTTTTCCCAGCTTGATCACAACTTATCCACAGGTTCCACTTTCAATGCATAACCTATGCCACGCCCAGCATGGATCGTGAGCTTTCGCCCGGGCGAAGTGTTTCGAAGCTTTTTGCGAAGGCCTGAAATGAGGACGTCGAGTCTCCGCGAGGCGGTGAATTCCCCACCCCAGAGGGCCCAGGTCAGGACAGCGCGCGAAAGGCCCGAGGCGCCTGCCTGCCAAAGGAGGGTCAGCAGCCGGTTTTCGCGCGCATCGAGGCCCAGTTCGGCGGCCAAATCGGGGGGAAGGAGGGCCGACAGGGCCGAGAGACGGCCGTGCAGGCGCGCGGTGAGTTCCGGCGCGTCGACGGGCAGGGCGACGCAGTCGAGGGCGCCCTGGGCGAGGCACTCGGCGAGGAGATCCAGCCTTCCCCAAACGATGGCCGGTGTCGGTCGCCGTCCGATTGGACGCGCAAGGTACTCGGTCGCGGCAAGGACATACATTCCCGCTGCGGGGAAGGGATCGTTTGTGGACAGGTTCGCCGAAAAAAAAGAAAGGGAGTCCCGCGCCCCCGCGAGTCGTAATGACTCAGCAAGTCGCGATGGCTCCCCTTCCAGGTTCCGCAGGGCCGCGACGAGGGAGCCGCGCCCCGGGACGGCGGAGTCCTGGCTTTCTCCGCCTTCGGCGATGCAGACGAGGGTCAGGGTTTAGGGCCGCCTGAACTCGTGGCCACGCCCGTTCCGGCGGCACCGCTGGCACCCTGGCTTCCGGATCCGTCGGTAAGCATCTTGGCCTTGAGCTCCGCGAGGAGCATGTCGGCGCCCGCGCCGCCGGATTCCAGCTCGGCGAACTGCTTTTCGAGGCTGGCGCCCGAGGTCGCCTCCTCGAGTTCCTTGTGGGCATCGGCCCTGGCTTCGATCTCGTCGACCTTCTTCGACATCCGCTCGAAGGTGTCGAAGGCACTCTTGTTGCCCGAGAGGCTCGACATGGTCTGATTGATCTTTTCCTGGGCCTCGGCACGCTTGGCGCGGGCGATGAGGATGTTCTTCTTGCGGCTGGCCTCGTCTATCTTGGTCTGAAGCTGGCGGAGCGAATCCTTGAGCTTCTCCACCGACTCCTTCTGGGCCTGCCACTGGGTCTGAAGCTGGGCGGCATAGCCTTCGTACTCCTGCTTGCGGACGAGGGCTTCCTTGGCGAGGTCGTCGCGGTTGGCCTTGACTGCAATGACGGCCTTGCGCTCCCAGTCGGCCACGAGTGCCTTGTTCTCGCCGACCTCGCGCTCGAGTTTCTTCTCGTCGGCGATGGCCATGGCGACGGCCTTTTTCGATTCGATCATCTGCTCGTTCATGTCGATGAGGACCTGATTGAGCATCTTTTCGGGGTTTTCGGCCTTGTTGATGAGGTCGTTGATGTTCGAGGAAATTACCGTTCTGAATCGGTCGAATATGCCCATCGAAGGGTCCTCCTTAGCTTGCGGCGAATTGGGAAAGTCGGGGCCAATGCTCGCCGAGGGCGATGCTGATCGCATCGAGCGAAGCCTCGAATTCCGACTTGTCCATGTCCCCGTATTCGAGGGTGTCGAGGAGGACGATGTCATCGCCCTCGATCGCGTAGGCGCCATGGGCGAGTCCCGAACCGTTGAGGCTGAGGAGCTCGCGGAAAAGGGCGGCGTCGCCGTCGGCCGCCTTGGGAACCTTCATCACCGAGGCGTGGATGACGACGACAGGTTCGACGAGGGAGACGATGATGGGCGGGTTGCCATTCGACGAATCATCGATAAGCCAAGTGTTCGCGTTCACTTCCTCGTAGGGAAGGCCGAGATCCATCAAGTAGGTCTCGATCTTGTCGAGTCCAGCCATTCGTGCCTCCTCGGTTCGCAAATCGTATCAACCCAGGAAAACTTGCCCGGAATTGTCGATCGCGAGGATGGTGCGACATTCCGCGCAGCGGAAACGACCCGGCCTCGCGGCCCGGAGCCTGCGATTGCAGATCGGGCAGGAGAAAACCTTGGGGAAGACCGAGGCGCTCGAACTCTTCTCGCCCTGGCGGAAAAAGCCGACGGCCTCGTCGGTGTTGTCCTTGATATTGAAGAACTGCGAAAACCCGAGGAGCTGGAAGACTTCGTAGACCTTGGGCTGGATTTCCAGAAGCACGATGTCGCCGCCGCGGGGCCTGACCTGTTTGAGGAAGGCGGTAAAGGACCCGATACCGGTGGAGGACACATAATTGAGGCCGCCGCAATTGAAAATGAGGCGGGTGTAGCCGCTTTCGATCGCCTTGCCAACGCGTTTTTGAAAGGAATTCGAGTTGTAGGTATCGATGTAGCCGGTCAGGGAAAGAATGACGCAGTTTTCGACGTCGTCAATTTTCGTAAGACGTATTTTGAGACTATCGTCTTTCTCATCATCAAATCCGGTGACTATGCTGTTGTTGTCATTGGCCGGCATTAACTTCTCCTCTTCATCTGAAGTAAGGATCGGCAGTTAAACGATATTGTAAGAGCCCCAAAGGGCCGCGTCAATCGGATCGATCGACACGTGTAATGTAAGGTAGCGCCAAAGCCTTGCTCGTGCAAGAAAAGTGTCCACTCTTCCCGAGGGAAGAGCTGCCGGGGACGGGGCCGCGCCATGTATCGCTCTTTCCCTTCATCAACGGCGGGCGAAGGCGAGTCCGGCGTCAAGGCTGATGACCGATCCTGAAACGAGGCAGGGATCGCTCGCGACAAAGGCCGCGATCGTATCGGCGATGTGATCGACGGCGATCAGTCGCCCTGCCGGGGCCTTTTCGGAAAGCGCTGCCCGCCTCCGGTCATCGAGGTACTCGGTATCGACTAGTCCCGGGCAGACGACGAAGGCCGCGATTCCCTCATCGGCGTAGCTGAGCGAGATCGACTTGGCGAGGACGCCCAAGCCCGTCTTGGCGGCCGCATAGGCCGCATTGGTCGCGAAGCCCTTGATCGTGTCGGTCCCCGTCCCCCCGAAGAACACCATCCGCCCCCATCTTTGCCGCGCCATGCCGGGCAGCAACCACGATG
>JAJXVS010000136.1 GCA_021782015.1 bacterium
GCCTTGGCGATGAGGTAGCCCGCGAGCATCATGGCGAGGGCGGAGAGAACGATGAGGACTGTGGCCACGTCCCGGAATTCCTTGAGCGGACCGGCGAGCCGGGTCTCCTCGATGACGACGCCGATGTCGAGTTCGAGGCCCAGGGGGCCGTGGAAGGCCTGTTTTGCGAGGCGCCAGTTCCGGCCTTCCGCGGCAAAACAATCGATGGCTCCGCGATTGTGACTCATCGCCGTGCCCGCCGCGGCGATCAGGGGGTCCTGGCTCGCCTCGGCCTTCGCGAGTTCCGGGGCGAGGGTGTTGTCGTCTTCCAGGCCCTTCGAAGAGGCAAGAAGCCTTCCCTTGCGATCGACGACGAGGACAAGGGAGGAGGTCTCGGGCAAATTCTCGTGGAGGAATTGCGCCATCAGGGGCAGGGCCACCGCCCCATGGATGACGGCCGAGAGGGCCCCCTTTTCGTCGAAGAGGGGTGTCGAGAGCGAGATGCCATAGGCTCCGAGGGTCGAGATGTAGTAGGGCTGGCTCCAGGTCGCCGAACCACGCCCGACGGCTTCTACATACCATTCCTGCTTCCTCGGATCGTAGGGATGTCCGAGGGCGAGGAGGGCGCCCGGTTTGTGGGTGCCGTCGATGGCCCTGCTGAGCTGCCTGAAGGCGCCGGCCGGACCCGACTCGAAAAAGAGGAGGGAGGCGTTGGCCGGCGAGCGAGCCGCCGCGACAAAGCGCCCGTCGGGGAGGGCGACCCCGATGGAACTCAACCAGGGGTAGTTGCGAATTTTGGGAATGAGTTCGGCTTCGAGCCGAGGTGTATCGATGTTCCCCGTGGCGAGACGTTCGATGGTCGTCGCGCCCGCCTGGACGGGGTCCCGGAAAAACTCGGCCAGATAGGCCGCGATGCGCTTGCCGAACTCATCCGAGAAAAGCCTGGCTTCCTGGTTGATCGTGCGGGAGAGGGCCGAAGAGCCCACGAGGATGAGGACCAAGGCGAAGAAGATGCCCACAAAGGCGAAGGGCGCCGTGATGCAGACGGCCAGAGAGCAGCCGCGCCTTCGTAGGGCCCCCAAGGGGATCATCCCATCAGTATAGGTTGTCGAGCGACCATCGGGAAAGTGGCGATGCCATTTAGGGGTGAATGCCCGGCCCCCGCGCGCCGATATTGGCCGTATGGCTCTTCCCCTCATCCCCTGGGACAGCCGCCCCCGGGCGGTCTGGAACGCGATCGTCCTCGTCGCGATCATGGGCTTCGCCTTCATCATCACCTACGGCGAGGTTTTCAGGGGCTTCCGCCTCGACAATCTCTACTACTTCCTCAATCTGGTCTTCCTCGTCGATCTCCTCATCAATTTCCGGACGACCATCAAGAAGGGTCACATCCGCATCGAGGATCCCGCCGCGATCCGCAGCTCCTATCTCAGGAGCTGGTTCTCCGTTGACTTTGTTGCGGCCTTCCCCTTCGAGCTCATCCCCGTGCTGGTCTTCGGTTCCATCCCCGCCGATCACGCGCATTTTCCCCTCTTCCTCAGCCTCCAGGCCCTCACCCTCGTCAAGCTCCTCAAGGCCGTGCGCCTCCTCCACGATCTCTTCGAGGTCCTGGGCTTCACGCCGGCGGTGCGGCGTCTCATCACCTTCGGCTTCTGGTTCGCGATCGCCGTGCACTTCATGGCCCTCGGCTGGATCGTCGTCGGCGCGGCCGAGGCCTTCCGTCCCCACCGGGACCAGTACCTGCGCGCCCTCTATTGGGTGACGACGACGATCGCGACCATCGGCTACGGCGACTACACGCCCAATCACGACAAGAATTCCCAGATACTCTATGCCATCATCGTGCAGGTTTTCGGCGTCGGCATGTACACCTACCTCATCGCGAATGTGGCCTCCCTCGTGCAGAATCTCGATGTCGCCCGAGCCGCCTACCAGCGCAGGCTCGACGAGGTGAACGCATTCCTCCGCACCCAGGGCATCCCCCAATCGCTCCAGGAGCGCGTGCGCGATTACTATTCCTACCTCTGGGCGGAAAGGCGCACGGTCGAACAGGGATCGCTCGTGGACGAGCTGCCGAAGAGTCTGGCCCTCGACATTCTCCTCTTCCTGAACCGCGATCTTCTCGCCAAGGTGGAGCTCTTCCAGGGCGCGGACGAGCTCTTCATCCGCGAATCGGTGCAATTATTACGACCGAGGGTCTTCCTCCCGGACGAGTACCTGATCAGGCAGGGCGAGATCGGCGATTGCATGTACTTCATCACCGGGGGCGAGGTCGAGATTTCCGTCGATGGGGGGCGGATCGCCGTACTCGGTTCGGGCTCGCCCGTCGGCGAGACGGCCCTCGTCGAGAACGAGAGGCGGAACGCCAGCGTCCGCTGCCTGTCCTACAGCACGGGCTACCAGCTTTCGCGCTCCGACTTCGACTCGCTCAGGATCAAATACCCCGAGTTCGACGCCCGGGTCAGGAAGATCGTGGAGAGGCGGAAGGCCTCGCCGGGCTGATCGCGGCCCCAATGCCCGCAAGACCTTTGACACGGGCGGCGCCGATCACCTACCATGGACCACTATGCGCCATACCCTCCTTCGGCCGGTCGTCGCGGTGGCCTTCGTCCTCCTGTTCGCCCAGTCCTTCGCCCAGACCAAGATTGTGGTCGTCGCCTCGCCGCTCACGCAGAGTCTGATCGGCATCTTCCCCGAGATAGCCAACGGCTACATCGACTTCAACGGCAACGGCAAGGCCGATCAAAACGCCGATCTCAACGAGGTCATCCCCGAGTCGCGGGTGCGCGACGGTCAGCTCCAGGCTCAGGAAATTCTCGATTTCATCGTGGCGAATTGGCGTTTCATCCCTCTCGCGAAGCTCCAGGCCGTCCAGCAGGCGGTGAAGTCGGCGACGGGGCCCCTTGGAGAGCTCATCGCGATCGATTTCGCGACGTCTCTCGACGAGGTCGTGCGAAAACGCGAGGCCATGGGGGACGGGCTCTACCTCACGCCCCAGGCGACGAAGGAGGCCCAGGACCGGCTGGGCGGCTATGTGGCCACGATGAGTTCGGCCTACCGCCATGAAGGCGCCAAGGGCGAAACGGACTTCACGACGGCCCGCGACGCACTCTTTGCCGACATCGAAAAGGGCTTTCCCCTTCCTACCGACCTTCCGCCCGACGATCGGGCCGTGCTCGCGACGACCTGCGTCGACATCATCCAGAAAGAAGCGACGACGAATCCCCAGCGCACCCGCGTGGCCATCAAGATTCTCGGCAAGATCAAGGCCACCGAGTCGGCCGACGTCCTCGTCGCCCTGGCCGCCGGCGGGGATTACGCTGCCGACGCGATGAAGGCCCTCGGGGAGATCGGCTACAAACCCGCCATCCCTGTGCTCGCCCGCCAGCTCGCCACGGCCACTTCCCCCGACCTGCGCAAGGCCGCCCTCCTCGCGACCGGAGCCATCGGGGGTTCCGACGGCCTGGACACGATTCTCGCCCTCATCAAACCGGGTTCGAAGGAAAAACTCACGCCCGACCTCCTCCTCGCGACAACCCAGTCCCTGGCCGGCATCGCCCTGAGCGGCAATGGCGACGCCCGCGTGCTCGCGGCTCTCAAGGACCTCGCCACCTCCGACCAGGGCCCGGTTCGCGCCGTCGCCGCCTCGGGTCTCGGGGCCTTTTCTTCGCAGCCGGCCATCGATGCCCTCCTCGCCCTCGTGGCAAGCGACAAGGATCCCTCGGTGCGCAAGGCCGCGGTCAATGCCGTCAATCGCGAGAAGAGCGACACAATCATGCCCGCCTTCCTCAAACTCTTGAAGGAAAAGGACCTCGATCCTTCACTCGAAAAGGCCACCCTTGCGGCCGTAGGTTCGAACGTCAACGGCGTTCTGGGCATCCAGACCCTCGTCGACGATCTGGCCGATCCCCAGCCCGACATCAGGGCCGCCGCCTCGGCTGCCCTCCTCAAGCTCTACCCGGCCAATCAGGCGCCCGTATCCGGGGCGGTGACCCGGGCTCTCACGACCTCCACGGACGACAACCTCCTCGCCGAAGGCACGGCCCTTCTCGCGACCTTCGCCGACCCCGGCACCCTGCCGACACTCCTCGCCCTTCTCCAAAAACCTCAGTCGGAAGTCAAGCGCAACGCGGCCTGGGCCCTCTATCGTCTTCACAACGGCAGCAATCCCAAGGTGAGCGAAACCCTGCAGCAGCTCGTCACCAACGAGAACGAGACGATCGAGACCCGGGTGAACGCCGTGCGCGCCCTGGGCGCCATCGCCTTCGATTCGCCCACCCTTAACATCTGGCAGACCCTCGTCACCACGTCCCAGATGCGGGGCGACAAGTACGCAATGCTGAGGTTGTTCGCCGTGCGTTCGCTGGGGCAATTGGGCGCGAACCGAGCGCAGGTGATGCAGGCCCTCGCCAAGATCGTCGCGCGCGATCCCGATCCCGCCCTGCGTACCGAGGCCGTCGACACCCTCAAGCTTCTCGCGAGCCCCAACCAGGGCGCCGAGGACGCGCTGGTCTCGGCCTTCGCCCTGTCCGCCGACGACACGGTCTTCAGGCTCCACATCGTCGAGGCCCTCGCCGACATGGGCAGCCCCCGCTCGGTGGAACTCGGCGCCGAGCTTCTGTCCGCCCAGCTCGCGCCCGACCAGAAACGAAGTACTATCTATGCCCTTTCGGAAACGCCGGGCGACGCCTCGGCGAACGCCATTCTGGACGCGTCCAAGGATCCCGCGGTCGCCGATTTCGCGGAAACCGTGCTCGAAGGTTTCCCCCCGGCCGTGATCAAGCCCATCGTGGCGCGTCGCCTAAAGCTCGAAGCCGACAAGGGCGTCCTCGCCGTCCTCGGGGCCCTCGATGCCCGCTTCTCCGACTAGGGGGCGAAGGGGAGGGGCGTCGGCGCCGTCCTTCCGGGTCGCGGCGCGGGCCCTCTTGCCCCTCGCCCTCCTCCTCGCGGCCGCCTCGTTTTCGGCCTCGGCGGATCAGGCTGAATACCCGGAACCCCTGCCTCTCGCCGGCCTCCTCACGCCCCGGAGCGAGCACGCGGGCGATCCGGTTGGCACGGAATCGACCCAGCTGGAAGGGTTGCCCTCCATCGGCTTCTGGATGCTGGACGCCAAGGGCGGAGTCGCCAACTGGCTGGGGATCAGGGCCGGAGGGAAGAAGGTCGCCGAGCCGATCAATATCATCATAGTTGATAAGGTATCTCCGGACGAGGAGACGGCCAAGGCCCGACTCGAAAGGGCCCTGGCGGAGAGCGGGTTCCCCGCCAGGAGCGGTCACTCCAAAGGCTACTCCGCCCTGATCGGCGGGATCGCCTGTCCGGAGCTCCTTGTCCACTCGAAGGCCACCTTTTCCGACGCGTCCTTCCTGAGCGAGAACGACCACGGACGCATTTTCGGTCCCTACGACACCGGAAGCGGCTTTGTCTTCGTCGCCGCCTTTTCCCGCGAGCGCCCCGATACCTTCAGGATGCGCCACGTCCTCGTCTCCTTCAATGTGGCTCGCGACAACGTCGCCGGCGCCCTCGAGGCATCGGGGGGCTATCGCATCGCCGGATTCGCCCCCCTCGGCAACGCGCTCTTCTGGTCGCCAACGCGGACCACCTGGGACCATGACGGCAACGCCGTGCTGATCGAGGCGGAGGCCGATCTCGGGTCGGCGAATCCGGACGCGGCCACCACGGGCGGGGTGGTCCAGCCCGCGGCGCCGCCACCCGCGGCAGTACCATCTGCGGCGCCCCCGCCCGCGGCGCTCCCGCCCGAGGCTTCCGCGGGCAAGGACTGAGGCTCCCCATGGCTCCCTTCGCGGGACTCGCCTCGCGGCGCGTCGCCCATGGCGTCGCGATGTACCTCCTCATGTGTCTCGCCTATTCCGTCGTGTTCAACGGCGTGGCCGACGGGGCCCTCCGCGCGCGGATCGACGACGAGGTGGCCCTCGCCCTCCGCCAGTCGACGAATCTGGGACCCTCGGACTACGCGAACCTCAGGGCGGCGATCACCGAGGCGAAAACCCGCCAGTACCGCCTCGACGAGCCCCTCCCCTCGCGCATTTTCTGGCGGACCCTCGATGTGGCGACCTTCCATTTCGGCCGCTCCCAGAGCGTGGTTTCGGCCACGGGCGATCGGGAGGTCCTCGCCATCGTGCTGCAGGCCCTGCCGAACACCCTGGCCCTCTTCGGCACCGAAGCCCTCCTCGTCATGTTCCTCGGCGGCCTCGTCGGGATTCGCGCGGCGAGCAAGCGGAACGGCCCCCTCGACCGGGCCGCCTCGGTGCTGCCGATGGTCTTCAACGGCCTGCCGACCTGGTGGGTGGGCATGATCGCCCTGATGCTCTTTTCGTACGTGCTTCCCATTTTCCCTTCGGGAGGGGTGCACGCGAATCCCGCGCCCCGAGGCTGGGCCGGCGCCATCGATTATCTCCACCACATGGCCCTGCCACTTCTCACTCTGGTGTCGCTCAACCTGTGGAATCCGGCCTGGCTGGTCCGCAACCTCATCGGCGACATCTGGCACAGCGATTTCGTCCGCTTCGCGCGAGCCAAGGGGCTGCCCGAAAGCCGGCTCGCCTTCCATGTCGCCGCCGCCATCAGGCCGGCCCTCGCCACGATGATCCTCCTCGGCCTCCTCCAGTCCCTGTCGGGCAACATCCTCGTCGAGGGCATCTTCGGCTGGCCAGGCCTCGGCGGCCTCTACTTCGCCGCCGTCCAGCAGTCCGACGTGCCCGTGCTGATGGGCGTGCTCTCGCTCCAGACCGCCCTCAACCTCGCCGGCCTCGTCGCCCTCGACCTCGCCTACGACTGGCTCGATCCCCGCATCAGGTTCGGGGGATCGGCGTGAAAGATTTTCTCGAAAGCCGCTCAGCCCGCGCGGGCCTGACGATACTCGCCCTCATCGGCTTCCTCGCCCTCTTCGGCCCCCTCATCGTGCCCTGGCCCGAGGCTTCGACGCGTTGGCGGGATATTTCCTATTGGGAAGATAGCCCGGCGGGGGCGCCTCCGATGTGGACGAACGGCCCCTGGAACGGTTGGGACGCGCCGGCTTCGCGCCATGTCGCGGCCGGCGCGCCCCTCCTGCGCGAAGGATCGTCCGGAAGGCTGCTCACCTGGACCTTCGCCCTTGACCGAGGTGCCGCGGGAGATGGCGCCGCCGCCGCCTCGGCAGGGGCCCCGGAGGGCCGGCCCCCCGTGCCGGAAGACCTCGTCCTCCGCCTGCCCGGAGGCCGCGGCAGGGTCTTCCTCCTCGTGCGGGAGGGAAGGGCCGACGCGCCCGGCCGCGAACTCTTCCGCGGCGAGCGCGATCTTGTTCCCGACGGGAGCCTGCGCCTCGCGCTCCCCGGCGTGACCGCCTCGGCCATCTCGGCGACCCTCTATCTCGCGACAGGCCTATCCCGTCCGGGCGACGCCACGGTATTCATAGTTGGAAAGACCGCCGGCCTCCTCGGCACCGACGCCGACAAGCGCGACGTCTTCACCGGCCTCGTCCTCGGCATCCGGTGGGCCCTCCTCCTCGGCGTCATCGTGAGCTTCCTCACCGTGCTTTCGGGCCTTCTTCTCGGCACCTTCGCCGCCTGCTACGGCGGCATTTTCGGGAGCATCACCAACCGCGTCTACGAGTTCTTCTCGATGATGCCCCTCCTTCCCTTCCTCGTCGCCGTCTCGGCCATCCACAAACCCTCACTGTGGAGCTTCGCGGGCCTCGCCCTCCTCTTCTACTGGACTCGCACCTTCAAGACCGTGTATGCGCGAGCCCTGCAAATCAAGTCGGAAGGCCACATCGAGGCGGCGGTCCTCGTGGGGGCGGGGCGCTGGTGGCGCGTGACGCGCCACGTTTTGCCCGAGCTTCTGCCCTACGCCTTCGCGATGATGGCCATGTCGGTTCCCGGCATCATCATCGCCGAGGCCGGCGTTAGTCTCCTCGGCCTCGGCGACTCCAACACCGTCACTTGGGGGCAGATGCTCCATGACGCCCTCGTGCAGGGCGCCGTCATCAACGGGATGTGGTGGTGGATCCTGCCGCCCGGCCTCGCCATCGCCCTGATGGGCCTCTCCTTCGCCCTCGTCGGCCGCGGCCTCGACAAGGTCGTGAACCCGAGGATGAAGGGTTACTGAGTGGGGGGAAGGGGAGGTCGCAACAAGCTTCGTGACACTGGGCTAGATGTGCGCGAAGGCGGCGTAGAGGGCGAAATTGAGCCTTTCCGTCCTAGCGCCGACGAATCCGGCCTCCGCGAGGAGCTCCCGCGCCTCGTTTTCGCCGAGCCGTTCCGACGGAGGGGGTCCCGGAACAAAGGCCTTCTTCCGGAATTCTGCGATGACGATCCTTCCCCCCGGTCGAAGTGCCCGCATGATCATCAGCAATAGGCCCTTTTTGTCCTCGACCTCGTGGAATACCATGAAGAGGAGGGCTATCGACGCCGAGCCGTCGGGGAGGCCGAGCGATTCCTCGGTGGATTGCAGCACCTCCACGTTCGCCGCTCCGAGGGCCGCCCGCCTCTCTTCGAGGAGGGCGATCGCAACGGGCTCGATGTCGAGGGCGTAAACCTTCCCGCCGGGACCGACAAGTTCCGCGGCGGGGAAGCTGAAGGCCCCCGAGCCCGCGCCGATGTCGAGGAGGGAGTCGCCCTCGCGCAGCCCCAGCCTCGTTAAAAGCGGTTTGGGCGGAAGGATGAGGCGGCGGAGCGGACTGTCGAGGTGGGCTATATGCCGCGGATCGATGCGATGTGCCACGCTTATGCCGCCGGACCCTGGGGGGCTGCCGGACCTTGGGGGGCGGCGGGGCTCTCGCCTTCGCGCATCGCCTCGCGGATTCTCGCCTTGCGCCAGTGTCCGCGCCCGCGATGGCCGCCCATCCCACCCTTAAAAAGGATGTGGCTCAGCACGATGAGGCCGGCGGCCTGCCAGAAGCCGATCTGGGGCAGGCGGAAAATGGCCGGCATCAGCGCGTTCCACAGCCACATCGTGATGGCCGAGACGAGGGCGAAGAGCCCCGGCACGAGAACAATGCCTCCCGCTATCGCCAGCGTCTTGGCTCCCGTCGACCATTCCGACCAGGGCTTGTGGTGATGATTGCCGAATTCCCCATGTGTCATAAAAACCTCCTTACAATTATGGCCTTCGATCGAAAATCGGACGACTCTCGATATCGGCTCAGGTTTCGAATTCCATCCAATAGTCGAGGGCCGCGGCGAGCTTGCGGATCGCGTAACGCTTGCGCGCCATGAGGGTGTCGATCGACTCCCCCGTCCGTTCCGCCAGCTCCTTGAAGGTGAGGCCGTCGAGAGCCTGGGCCCTGAGGACCTCTCGCTGCTTCTCCGGCAGGGCCTCGATGGCCACCTCGAGGGCGGCGAGGAGCTCGTCGCGGACGAGGCGGTCGGCGGGATCGTAGCCGGCCTCCGAGGCGATCTCCCCGAAGAGCTCCGGGGAGAACTCCACCGCGCCGGCCCTGCGCCTCGCGCTTTCGCCGCGCCAGAGATCGGCGAGGCGATTCCTCATAGCTGTGAAGATCCAGGCGCCGACGTCCTCGACGATGGAGAGGGCGCTCGCGTTCGCGAGGGCGCGGCCGAAGGCGTCCTGGAGGATGTCCTCGGCCGTTTCCAGGTCGGGAGCGTGCCGCCTCGCCCAGGCGAGGAAACCCCGCCTTCGCTCGCGGTAGGCGCGCTCTATGTGCCGCCTCGCGGCCTCGTCGGTTTTCACGTCGCTCATCTGTCTGATAATAACGACGATTGAAGGTGGGGTTTCGTGTGGGGAATCGAAAAAAGTGTCGTAAAAATCTACTGGTAGAACTGCCCCACGATCGTAACCCCTCCCGACGCGAGGGACTCCGTGGCGGAAGCGTAGCCTACAGACCCATCGGCGAAGACACTGCCTCCCGGAAGAATTGTCTCCGTGGAATCTATGGTCTTGTAATATGTACGCGCATTGGTCGTCACCGAGACCGAGACGGTGGTTTGGGTTATTTTCGATTGCCCAGAGTTCGTGATCTTGATGCTGAAATCACAGGTCTTCGATGTCGTGTCCCCGACCTCCCATGATGACGATTCGAGCACACCATGATATTGTAGGGCGATCAGGGTGGTGTCGCTCAGCATTTGGCATGGCGAAAGGATGTGGAATGAGGAAAGTGCAAATAATGCTATGTTTGTATATCGGACTTGGGGCTGCAACCTTCGGCCAGCAAGCTCTGGCGTATCGGCTCTATGACAACCTTGAGCAAATCGGCAGGGAGGCACCCCGTGTCGGAGCGAAGACCGACTATTTCGAGGTCTATCTAGTGTACCGCCTTTGAAATAGCGAGTCGTTTTCGTTTTTTGGAAATGAGAGGTGGTAATTCCGGTAGCGCGGCACGGGCGCGCTTCACTTTTTCGATGATCGGCTGGGCCTGAGCCGTCCACTTG
>JAJXVS010000137.1 GCA_021782015.1 bacterium
CCGCCCGTCGGGCCGACCTTCATCCAGGCCATGCCCTTGGCCTTGTATATCTTGGCCGCGGCCTCGAGCTCTTCGATCTGCTTGCGGCTGTAATCGGCCTTGCCCGGCACGAGGAGGGCCTTCACCGCACCCCCATCCTGGGTGATGCCGCGGGCGGCCGCGGCGGCCTGACGGGCCGAGCCCTCTTTCAGGGCCTCCTTAAAAGCCGTAAAGCCCGAACGCAAGGCGAGTTCACCGATATCGACCATCTCCATGCCGAAGCGGAGATCGGGCTTGTCGGTTCCGTACAATTCAAGCGAATCGTCATAGGCGATGCGGCGGAATTTCGCAGGCAAGGTGACGCCGAGGGTCTTGTCAAAGACGTGGCCCATCATGCCCTCGACGAGTTCGAGGACGTCGTCGCGCTTCACAAAGCTCATCTCGATGTCGATCTGCGTGAATTCCGGCTGGCGGTCGCCGCGAGCGTCCTCGTCGCGGTAACATCGAGCCAATTGGAAGTACTTGTCGAAACCCGATACCATGAGAATCTGCTTGTAGAGCTGGGGAGATTGTGGCAATGCGTAGAACTTTCCGGGATAGAGACGCGAAGGCACGAGGTAGTCCCGGGCGCCCTCGGGCGTCGACTTGATGAAGGTCGGCGTCTCGATCTCGTAAAAGCCCGCGCGGTTGAGGTATTCGCGCACCGCGAAGGCCACCTCGTGGCGGAGGCGGAGCTTCCGCTGCATCGAGAAGGAGCGGAGATCGAGGTAGCGGTAGGTGAGGCGGAGGTCCTCCTTCGCGTCGGACTTCTCGTCGACCATGAAGGGCAGAGTCTCGCATCGGCTCAAGATCTGAATATCGGAAACAACTACCTCGATCGCTCCGGTGGCCATGTCCTTGTTGACCATGGCCTCGGGCCGCGCGCGCACCGTGCCGCGGACGGCGACGCAATACTCGAACTTGAGCTCGGAGGCCGCCTTCTTGAGGGCCTCCGGGGCGTCCGCGTCGACGACCACCTGGGTCACGCCGTAGCGGTCGCGCAGGTTGACAAAGGTGATGCCACCGTGATCGCGGTGGCGGTGCACCCAGCCGTTCAAGACGACGTTCTTGCCCGCGTCGGCGGCGCCGAGGCCGCCGCAGGTGACAGTGCGCTTCTGGTATTCCATGGTGAGCGGATTGTATAGGAAAAAAACGAAAAGGGAAAAGGGTAGGGGAAGGGGGGGCAGGCCCGCAATATCGCGAAAGCCCCACGAGACGCGGCGGCCAGAAGGTGGCGCCCGACTTCGGGTCGCGGGCTTTCCGGTCTGCCCGCCCTCCGGCTTTGCCCTCCCTTTTCGAGTTTTCAGTGCAGCTGGATTTTCCGGGGCCCCTGGACAAGAATAGAGTTAGGCGGCACAGGTTCGCGCTCCTGCGGCTCGTCTCTCCGAGTTGTGAAGCCGAAATTGAAAACAGGGCCATTCCGAAGGGAGAAATCGATGACCGATGCAGGGGCCGAAAAGGCCCGGCCACAGCCAGACGAAGGCCCAAGCCTCCCTCTGCGGCTACTCTTCGTCCTCGGCCTCCTCATCGTCGGACTCGGCCTTTCGGCCTTCCTCGCCGAAAAAGAAAAATCGAGGCTCGACGGCGCCGCACTCCATCGCTTCCAGGTCGTCTGCGACACGGTACGCCATACCCTCGACGAACGCCTCATGGACGCTGCCCAGTTCCTTCGTTCAGGGGCCGCCCTCTTCGACACGGCGAATGCCGTTTCACGGAGGGACTGGCGGGTCTTTTCGACAAGCCTCGACTTCGGGGACAGCCTCTCCGGCATCCAGGGCATCGGCTTTTCGGAGCTCATCCCCCGTGACGGATTGGCGGCCCACGAGGCGAAGATCCGAGCCGAGGGCTTTCCCGAGTATTCGGTGAGACCATCGGGGGTCAGACCCCAGTACTCGGCGATCGTCTACCTCGAGCCCTTCGTCGGACGGAATCTCAGGGCCTTCGGCTACGACATGTTCAGCGAGCCCGTGCGGCGCGCCGCGATGGAAAGGGCGAGGGATCAGAACAGGGTAGTGCTGTCGGGGAAGGTACAGCTCGTCCAGGAAACCGACACCGACGTGCAGGCAGGCCTCTTCATGTTCGTCTCCGTCTATAGGCGGGGCCTCCCGATCGACACGGTCGAACAGAGGCGAAGGGCCATTTTCGGCTGGGTGTACAGCCCCTATCGCATGACCGATTTCATCGACAACTCCCTTAAGGGAATGGAGGACATGCTGAAGGGCCAGGGCATCACCCTCGCCATTTTCGATGGAACTGGTACCTCCCCCGACTCGCTCCTCTACGGCTCCGCCCCGAGGAGCAGGGGGGCCTCGGTCGGGGCCGCCCCCGCCACACTGAGTCTCGCCCTCGACTTCGGCGAAAGTCGCTGGACCCTGCGATTCGAACGCCCCGGCGACCTTCTGTCGCCGGCCGAATCGCGCCGAGTCTGGCTCATCTTTTTCGGCGGGACCATGTTGACCCTCCTCATCGTCGGCCTGGCCTACTCCCTGAATCGCACCCAGGAAAACGCGCGGGCGATGGCCCGGAAGATGACGGCCCAACTCAGGGAGAGCGAGGCGAGTCTCAGGGAAAGCCGTGAAAACCTGGGCGCGGCCCTCGACGCCTCGGAGGAATCGATCTATCTCATCGCTTCCGACGGCACCCTCCTTGCCCTGAATACGGTCGCGGCGGGCAGGCTCGGGCGGCCGGTCAAAGACCTCGTCGGGCACCGGTCGGGCGAAATCTTCCCCGCCGACCTGGAGGAGAGGCGGCGCCCCCATCTGGAACGAGCCCTGAACGAGGGAAGGCCGACAAGCTACGAGGAAGAGGCGGAGGGGAGGCTGTTGGTCAACAGTCTCTATCCCATCGTCGGGGAAGAGGGGCGGGCCGAACGCCTCGCGATCTACAGTCGGGACATCACCGACAGGCGCAAGAGCCAGGAGGAAGTAGCCTTCCTCCTCGCCCGGTATCACAGCCTCCTCGAGACAGCCTCAGACGGCATCCACGTTCTGGATACTGATGGCAACCTGGTCGAGGCGAACGCCGCCTTCTGCTCCATGCTCGGCTACGGACGGGATGAAATCATCGGCCTCAATGTGGCCGCCTGGGATCGTCGCTGGTCAGGCGAGAGTCTCGCCCCCAGGGTGCGATCCCTCATCGCCAGGCCTGAGGTTTTCGAAACAACCCATCAGCGGAAGGACGGCTCCCTCTTCGAGGTGGAGATCAACGCTGTCGGTGTCACCCTCCAGGGGCGCGACTACCTCTACGCCGCGGCGAGGGACATCACCGAGCGGAAGAACGTCGAGTCGGTCCTCAAGGAAAGCGAAGATCGCTACCGCAGCCTCTTTGAATCGGCCCTCGATGCCATCCTCCTCACCGCCCCCAGTGGGGAGATCCTCACCGCGAACAAGGCCGCCTGCCAGATGTTCGGAATGAGCGAGGCACAGATCGTCGCAGGGGGCAGGGGAGGCATTCTCGATGGCTCCGATCCGCGACTGGGCCCCGCCCTGGAGGAGCGCCGGATCTCGGGCCGGTTCTACGGAGAGCTGACCTTTAGGCGGGCGAATGGTGAAAAATTCCCCGGCGAAATCTCCTCGAACGTCTTTGTCGACAGGCGGGGCGAGGCACGGACGAGCATGCAGATCCGCGACGTAACCGAGAGCAAGGCCACCCTGGCCGCCCTCCACGAGGCCCTCGCAACTAACAAGAACCTCCTGGGCGAACTCCAGCATCGCGTCAAGAACAGTTTCAACCTGATCAGCAGTCTTGTCAGTCTCGCGGCCAGCGAGGCGAGCCAGGAAGAATCGAAGCTCCTCCTCGAGGAGCTGGACGGGCGGGTGATGTCGGTGGCCAGGCTGTACACCCTCCTCTACGCAAGCGGATCCTTCGAGGAAATCAGGCTCGACTCCTATTGCGCGGAGGTTGTGGCGGCCCTCTCTCCCCTCGCCGGCTCGATCGGCCTGGAGACGAAGATGGATCCCCTCACCATCGCCGCGAAGACCGCCGCTCCCATCGGCCTCATCGCCACGGAACTCGTGACAAACTCCCTGAAGTACGCCTTCCCCGAAAAACGGGGCGGCCAGACAATCCGACTGTCTCTGCGAATCGAAGGCGGGGAGGGTCGACTCGAGGTCGCCGACAACGGAGAAGGTCTGCCTCCCGGGTTCAGCCTCGCCTCGAGCGGGGGCACGGGCCTCATCCTCGTGCAGGGCCTCGCCAAGCAGATCGGGGGCAGCTTCGGGATGATGCCGGTGGAAATCGGCACGCGATGGCTCCTCAACTTCCCCCTCGGCCCCGCTGAATGAGGGCAGCTCGACGAGGTCAGTCGAGCGGTGACTCCCCGTCAGTCGAGCGGTGACTCCCCGTCGCTCGCCCAGGCGGCGAGGATCGATTCGGCCTGCCCTCTCGCCGGATCGCGGAAGAGGTAGTGCCTCGCGCCGGGGATCATATGAATGCTGTGCTTTGGAAACAGCGAAGCGAGGAGGGGAAGGTTGTAGGCGGCGTCGACCACCCTGTCGTCGCCGCCCTGGATGAGGGTCAGGGAAGGGGCGAAGGGGCCCATCGTCTTTATCTCGCCCTGGAAGCCCTCGAGGGCCTTGAACCACGACAGGGGGAAATGCCGCGGTCGCAGCGGGTCGCCCTCCATAAGGCGGACAAAGGCGGGGTCGCGACTCGATCCCCTGCCGCCGGAGGGGAGACTCGGGTTGAGCCAGCCGAGGACGGTATAGCCGAAGACCGAGGCTCCCCATGCCCAGGAACGGACGAGGGGTGCCTCGAAGAACAGGGAATCCAGGCGGCCAGGGGCGAGGGCCTCGGCCTCCACGAGGGCGGCACAGCCTGTGGAATGTCCGTAGCCTCGCCAGGGTCGGGGCCAGTCGTTGGCGCCCTCGACGGCGAGAAGGGCCCGGCCGTAAGTGGCGAAGTCATCGATGGTGGCGCGCGGCCCCGACGAAAGGCCGTGGCCGGGCAGATCGATGCCCACCACCTCCCAGCCCGCGTCGACGAGGATTCTCACGGAGGGTATGGTCAGGGCCGTGTGCTCCAGAAAGCCGTGCACGAGAAAGACCGTCCCACGGGGTTGGTCGCGGGGAGGAAAGATGTGATAGGCGATCTCGTACTCGCCGGAGCGAAGGATTTCCCAGCTCCAATACAGCCCGCCGCCGCCGTAAAACGCGCGAAAGGCAGGATTGTGAGGATTCCATTCGGGATGGACGCCCTCGGCCTGCGTGGCTTCGGCCGGAGCCGAGTGGGCCGAGGGGGCGCCCGCAGCCGGGCGGGCACCCGCAGCCGGGGGGGCCTCGGCGCCCGATTGGGCCCCGAGAAGGACGAGGAGCGAGACGGCCGAGACGAGGGGTTTTGTCCACCCTCCCTGCGCCATGACCTTCAGGCGCCTCGTCGTTTCCATAGAGGTAGGCCGACCTAGCCGATCGCCGAGCCAACGAGGCGGCCGATGCCGAAGGTGACCGCTGCCGCGGCGAGGCCGATGACGACCTGCCTGATGCTCGACTTCCAGAAACGGGTGCCCGTGAGCATGCTCGAGGCCGCGCCGAGGGCGAAAAGGCCGATCGCCCCCATCCCCGCGCTGGCGAAGATGCCCTGCCATCCCGTTATGAAGAAATAGGGAATAATTGGTAATATTCCGCCCAGGGCGAAGAGGAGGAAGCTCGTGAGCGCCGCCTCCCATGCCGAGCCTCCGAGCTCCTCTGGGTTGATGCCGAGTTCCTCGCGGGCGAGGGTGTCGAGGGCGCTGGCCTTGTCGGAGAGGAGCTTGTCGGCGAGGGAGCGGGCGCTTTCGGCGTCGAGGCCCTTGGCCTGGTAGATGAGGGCGAGCTCCTGCTTTTCCTCCTCGGGAAGAGTCTCCAATTCCTTGGATTCGATGGCGATCTGGTTTTGGTAGAGCTCGCGGGCACTCTGCACCGAGAGCCATTCGCCGAGGGCCATCGAGAGGGCGCCCGCGATGAGGCCGGCCCCGCCCGTAATGAGGAGTTGCTTTTGCGCGACGCCCGCTCCGGCGACGCCCATCACCAGGAGGAAGACGGACACGAGGCCGTCGTTGGCGCCGAGGATGCCCGCACGGAGGGCGTTGCCCCCCGAACGGTGCCTGCCCTCGAAGCGGGCGAGATCGGCCCCCTCCACCCCCTTGCCGCTCGTGGAAAGGTAGCCGAAGACGCGGGCGTGGGATCGCTCTTCCTGTTCCATTTCTTCGAGCTGGCCATCGATCTTTGCCTCCTCCGATGAGGCGCCCGCAGGTCCCGGCGCGGTCTTCGATGACGCGTAGGAATTGGCGGCCTGGGCCTCGATGGCCGCGACGAGGGGCACGACCGCCTGGGCCCCGTTGCGCTTGGCCACCATCCTGATCACGCGGCTCCGAAAGCCGGGCTTGAAAGGCCTGTCCTCCACCTTGGCCCCGGCCAGCCTGGTCTCGAAAACCTTGACGTGCTTGCGCTCGGTGTCGGCGAGGCGGCGGTAGATGCCGGAGAGATCGGGATTGGGCTCGGCGTCGGCCATGCTGTCATAAAGCCAGACGGCTTCGCGCTCGGCCTGGAGGCTCGCCTTCCATTCCTTGACTTCTTGGGTGTTTGCCATGGCTCAAAGCTAGAACTTCAGGGCGAGCAGGTCAAGGAAGAAGATGGCCCGCGGGTCGAGGGTCGACGACGGCCCGCGGGTCGAGACGATTCCGAATCAGAATACGTAACTCATTGTGGCGCCCTCCGCGTCCATGAGAAACGGAGGAACCTTTTGGATCGCGATGCGGCTGTCGCGGAGGTTCTCGGGCGAGATCCCCTTGTTCTCCAGCGCGATTTCGCAGAGTACGACTCTTCCGCCCAGGTCCAGGATGTCGCGGAAAAGCTGAACGGGATCGGGCATACCCTTGAGAATACCTATCTTCTCGATTTCACCCTTGAGCGTCCACTTCGCCCCTCCGGGAATGAAGATGACGTGGACCTCGTAATCGAGGGCGAGGCCCGACGAAGCGAAGATCAGCGTCGGCATGATGTTCTTGGTCTCTTCGCCGTTGCAGACTACCACCATCTTTTGCGCCATGCGATTCCTCCTCATGAATGGCTGGGACAAGCATGCGCGCCTGTTGGCCGCTTTTCCCTCGCAATGGAGAGAAAGGCAGCCGGCACGCTGTCGAGCCCGGAGAGGCGGAACGACCTTCGCGCGTCGCCAATCCACCTGACCCGGCAGCAAGCATACACCGGGCCAAGGAAGAGTCAATGCTGTCGGAGATAAAAAAAACTCACAATATTTACAATAGTTTCAACAGATATTAAATATGCAAATGAATTTCCGCTGGCGCGACAGGCGCCCCCTCTCGAAGGCGGCTCGTGAAGGGGGTCAGGGCAGGAGGTCCCGGGCGTAGGGGAAGAGGGCCGGCGAGCCCCCGGTGTGCCAGAACATGACGCTGTCGGAGGCCTTGAATTCGCCGCTGCGGATCATCAAAAGGAGACCCGCGAAGGCCCGGCCCGAGTAGACGGGGTCGAGGAGGAGTCCTTCCATCCTCGCGGCGAGGCCGATGGCCTCGCGCTCGGCCTCGCCGACCACGCCGTAACCCCCTCCCAGGAACTCCTCGCGGAGAATGGGCTCGAAGGCGGGCTGAGGCGGCGAGGCGCCTTTCCGGGACGGGGAGGACGCGGCGTCGGCGAAAAGGGCCCATGTGCGTTCAATTATGTCTTTTATGCGCTCGGCGAGGCTTGGGCCCTCTCCACCGAATTTGTCGATAGCGACGCCCACGAGGCGCGATCCGAGGCCGAAAAGGCGCGCACCGACCTCGAGGCCGCCGTGGGTGCCTCCCGAGCTGGAGGCGAAGACTATCGCCGCGGGTCCGAGATCGAGGGCGGCGAGCTGCAGGGCGGCCTCGCGGGCGGCCTCGACATAACCCAAGGCTCCGACGGGATTCGAGCCGCCATAGGGAATGATGTAGGGTTGCTTCCCTTCTTTGCGCAGTTCCGCCGCGATGAGGGGAATGTCTTCGCCCTTGCGCCTCGGGCCGCCCCAGTGAATGGTGGCGCCGAGGAGACCGTCGAGGAGGAGATTTCCGCCGGGAACCTCCGGTGCCTCGCCGCCGAGGGCGAGGTGGCATTCGAGTCCTGCGACCGAAGCCGCCGCCGCGGTTTGGCGACAATGGTTGGATTGGGCGGCCCCGCCGGTGATCAGTGTGTCGCAGCCCTGGGCGAGGGCCTCTCCGACGAGGAATTCGAGCTTTCGCGTTTTATTTCCGCCGAAGGCCAGGCCGGTCTGGTCGTCGCGCTTGACGAGTATGCGCGGCCCGCCGAGAAACCTCGACAGACGGGGCAATTCGACGATGGGCGTCGGCAGAAAGGCGAGACGTCTTCTCGGAAATGAAGCCAAAATATCATCGTAGTTCATTGGATTATCCATGATCAGTGTTTCGGGCCGGCTGGTTCCCAGAGATACCAACCGACCAAAACAATTGGGACGACGATGGTTTCCGAGAAGATGACGGAGAGCACGAGATTGGGCACCGAAAGGCGGTATTCGACCTTGGGATCGATGCGGTCCCTGGCGGCGAATTCCGCCCAGAGCCCGTAGGGATCGACGGTGCGCGCCGAGCCGCCGAGGTCGAGGGTCTTCGATTTTGCGCAGGACGAAAGGGCGAGAAGGCAGACCATCCCGATGGCAACAACCGTTTTTGCTGAGGCTTTTGCTCGTAAACCCATCGCGTTTCCTTTCCCTTCGCCGCCTTGCCGGTCCGGGTGGCTCATGATAACGCTTTCGGGACGACAACGGAAGGCGGAGGAGATGGTCAGAGGTTGCCTATCTCGGTGCCAGTCAGGGGCCCCGCAGCATCCGTCGCGCCAGCCGCCCCACTCGCCGCTCCCGCAGCCACCGCAGTCTCATTCGCCGCTCCCGCAACCCTTGCAGTCTCTCCCTCAGCCATTGCAGTCCCACTCGCAACCCCCGCAGCGCCCGGGCCGCCCAGCTGGCCGCAGGCGGCCATGATGCGGCCCCCCTTGCGAGCCCTGCGCTTGACGAGACAGCCCTCGCCGACGAGGAGGGCCTCGAAGCGATCGATCTCCTCCTCGGTCGGCGCGGGGGCGATGGGCTTCCTGCCCGGATTGTAGGGGATGAGATTGAAAACCGTCCTCCCGACGCTCCGGGCGAAGGCGGCCGCCTCCCGCGCGTCCTCTGGCCTGTCGTTGATGCCCGGCAGAAGGCACCAATTGAGAGCAAGTACGAAATTGCGCCTTCGCGGCCAGTCCCGCAGGGCGGCGGTGAGGCATCCGAGGTCCGTGGAGCGATTGATGGGCATTATGCGGTTTCTCGTGGCATCGTCCCCGGCATTGAGGCTGAGCGAGAGGTTGAGGCGCGTGCCGGCCGCCTCGCGAAGTGCGGCGAGGCCCTCGGCTTTTCCGCAGGTGCAGACGGTGAGGCGTTCCCAGGAAAAGGCAGACCCGCGGGCGTCGGTGAGGACGGCGAGGGAGCCGAGGAGGCCTTCGATGTTGTCGAGGGGTTCTCCCATTCCCATGTAGACGATATTGGCCGGGTCCCAGCCGAATAATGTTCTAGTTGTAATGAGTTGTGAGACTATTTCCGCCGCCCTGAGATTGCGTCGAAGGCCGCCGCGCCCCGTTTCGCAGAAGGCGCAGCCCATGCTGCAACCTGCCTGCGAGGAGACGCAGAGAGTCGAACGGGGCCGCCCTTCCGCCCGCCGCGAACTGCCGCTCTTTTGGCGCACGGGCATCGGGATGAGGACGCACTCGATCTCGGCACCGTCCTCGAGGATGAGGACGGCCTTCTCCGTCGGACCGAAGTCCCCCTCCTCCGATTCGCGCCGGCCTGCCCCAAGAAGGCCGACGCGAAAATGCTCCTCCCAGGAGCGCCGATTGCGCTCCGAAAGCCCAAGCCCTTCGAGGTCGAGGCGGCCATATTCGAAGGCGCGGGCGTACACTTTGCCGGCGAGGCCGCGCCCTCCAGGAAGGAGGGTGGCAACCTTCCCTTCGAGATCGGCAAAGGAAAGCCCGAGAATGTCGATGCGCGGATCCATCGAGGCGATACTAGCCCGAGGCGCCCCGAAGGGACAATGTCCGTAATTTCCGCATTACGCAAAGGCCCCGCATCTGCTATCCTGTGCGCCAACCGGAGGTTGCATGTCCGTGATCCATTGGAACCCCATTTTCGAGAGCGGAGACCAGACAATAGACGATCAGCACAGATCCCTCGTCGATACCATCAATCGACTCGATTCCGCGCACGCCTGGGGCACGGGCGAGCATGCGATGGCCTTCGTCCTCGGCGAGCTGGACAAGTACGCACTCCTCCATTTTCGCACCGAGGAGCTTTTTTTTGACGAGGTGGGCTATCCGGGG
>JAJXVS010000138.1 GCA_021782015.1 bacterium
CCCCTGTCCCCGGAAGGCCGGAGAGGATCGAAGGGAGTCGCGCAGGGCGTTCCAGAGAGGGGTCAACTCGGCGATGCGCCCGCTTTTGATTCTGGCAACGGTATCGACCATGCCTTCTTCCGCGAGGGGGAGGAAGAGAGTGTCGCATTGGGCGAGTTCGTCGAGGACCATCGTCGTCGGAATGCTGCCCGGAGCGGCGATCAGGGCGATGCAATCGGCCTTCGTCGAAAGCCAAAGCTCCAGGAAACGCCGGGTGCCCAGGCTTTCCTTTCCGATTTTTCCGAGAACATTCCACGTGACAGCCATGAAAATTGCCAGCACAATGAGAACCAGTGCGATGAACAGCTGGCCAACCTGAGAATTGGCAAGCCCTTTGGCGCGCGGTGATGGAGTGGACATGGTTCCGACAATCCGGTGATTGGGGGAGGGTAACATGACAAGGGCCTCGAGCGCCACGAAAAAGCACCCGCTCCTCGATTCCCAATGCTATGACGGGAGGAATGGAGAATGGCAGCGGCAAGGACATGGAGCGGCGTCTACGACAAGCCGGACAATCTGGTGGAGTCCTTCGAAAGCGCGGTCGCGCGTTTCGGGGCGAACAAATTCCTGGGCACCAAGATGGTTTCGGGCAACTATGAATGGACTAGTTATGAAGAAGTCGGGCGGCGCGTCGACGACATGCGCGCGGCTTTGGGCGGCCTCGGGGTCGGCAAGGACGATGCTGTGGGCATCATCGCCTCCAATAGGGTCGAATGGGTCGTGGCGGCCTTCGCCACCTACGGTCTCGGGGCGCGCTTCGTCCCGATGTACGAAAAGGAGCTCGATTCAACCTGGGAATACATAGTCGGGGACGCGGCCATCAAGGTCCTCTTCGTGTCGACCAAGGATGTCCTGGACCGCGTTCGGAAATTCTCCGAAAGGCTTCCCCAGCTCAAGGCGGTTGTCCTCATCGAGGGGGAGGGGCCCGGGAGCTTCGCCGAGCTGGAGGCGAAGGGGCGGGGCAAGGAGCTCCCTTCGATCCATCCCTCCGCCGACGACATCGCGGTGCTGATCTACACGAGCGGCACCACGGGCGAGCCCAAGGGCGTTCTTCTCTCGCACGGCAACTGCACGGCCTGCAGCCGCGGCGGCTGGCACCTCTACTCCGAGCTCGACGAGCACACGGTGTCCTTTTCCCACCTGCCCTGGGCGCACAGCTACGGCTTTTCCGCCGAGCTCAACAACTTCATCCAATTCGGCGGGGCTATCGGCCTGATGGACAGCCTCGATACCCTCGCAGAGGACATGCCCAAGGTGGCGCCGACCATCCTCATCTCCGCGCCGCGGGTGTTCAACAAAATCCACGCGAAGATCGTGGAGACGATGCGCGAGGAGGGCGGCCTCAAGCTGAAGCTCTTCAATGCGGCTGTGGCCGCTGCGCATGAAAAGCGGCTTTCGGGCAGGGGCGGCATCAGGTATCGCCTCCTCGACAAGATCGTCCTCTCGAAGATTCGCGAGATCTTCGGCGGCAGGATGAAAGGGGCCCTCACCGCGAGCGCGAAGATGAATCCTTCCATCGCCGAGTTCTTCTTCGACATCGGCATTCCGGTGTACGACTGCTATGGACTGACCGAGACGAGCCCCGCCATCACGATGAGCCATGCGAGCCAGTACCGGGCCGGCTCGGTGGGCAAGGCCCTCCAGCACTTGGATATTGTAATAGATACCTCAATGGTTTCCGATGGCAGCGGCGAGGGCGAGGTCGTCGTCTACGGTCCCCACGTGATGAAGGGCTACCACAAGAAGCCCGAAAAGACGGCGGCTATCATGACTGCCGACGGAGGCATCCGCACCGGCGATCGCGGCAGGCTCGACGCGGACGGATTCCTGTACATCACCGGTCGCTTCAAGGAGGAATACAAGCTCAACAACGGCAAGTATGTCTATCCCGCCGAGCTGGAAGAGGATCTCAAGCTGTTGCCCTATGTGGCCAACGCGCTGGTCTATGGGGATGGCATGCCCTTCAACGTCGCCCTCATCGTGCCCGAGATTCCGGTGATGCAGCGGGTGGCCAAGGAACTCAAACTATCTATTAGTGTCAACGAGCTTCTCGAGAACAGGCAGATGCGGGAACTCATCACCCTGGAGATCGGCAACCACCTGCGCAAGCGCTTCGGCGGCTACGAAATCCCCAGGCGCATCGCCTTCATCGCCGAGGACTTCACCGTCGACAACGGCCTCCTCACCCAGACCCTCAAGCTCAAGCGGCCCCTCGTGACCGAAAAATACCGGAAGGTCATCGAGGGGCTCTACGCCGAAGCGGAGGCCGAGGCGGCGGCGCGTTAGGCGACAGGGGGGCGGTTCCTGCCGCCCCCTCGTCGTCAGGCTCCCGACATCTCGTAGACATCCTTCTGCGAATAGACCTGGCCCTTGAGGACGCGGCTGAAGCGCGCTTCGTCGACCGCGGCCTTGCGGATCATCTTGGCGCAGAGTTCCATCTGGGGGGCCGTGCTCGAGGGCTTGGAATAGAGGGCGAGGGCGAATTTCGAGAAGTCGCGCACCATGAAGTCGAAGATCTGGTCGACGGCGTCATCGCCCACGCCGCTCATTTTTGCGTTTTCAAGGATGAGCTGGCCGTAGACGATGAGGGTGAAGATCTCGCCGCCGGCGAGGATGAAATCGATGTCCTTCTGCTGGGCCTCGTCGGGCGTGGCCTTGGCGAGGAATTCCTTGAAGAGCTTGGTCTGCTCCTTGAAGATCTCCAGGTTCGGCAGTTTCCAGGCGTCGTAGACCTTGCGATAATCGGCGAAGCGGATCTTGCCGAGGCCGCGCGTCGGTCCCTGGTCGAAGAGGAAGTCGTCGTTGACGGCGTCCTCGCGGCGGGGCACCTCGGGGTACTCCGCCGGATTGAAGAGATAATTGGACATGAATTTGATGATGAGGGCGATGTTGACGTGCACGGTGCCCTCGAGTTTGGGCAGGGCGCGGATGTCGCGGGTCGCCGATTCGAAGTACATGTCCTTCTCGAAGCCCTTGGCCGCGATGACGTCCCAGAGGAGGTCGATGACCTGCTCGCCCTGGGTGGTCACCTTCATCTTGACCACCGGGTTGAAGAGGAGGTAGCGGCGGTCGTTAAGGGAGGCCGAGCGCATGTAGTCGGCCGCCCGTTGCGCGAAAAGGCGCATCGCGACGAGGCGGGCCCAGGCGTCGACGAACATGTGCTGGACGTGGGGGAAGTCGGTCACCTTGAAGCCGTAGAGGCCCCGCCCCGATGCGTGGTTGATGGCCTCGTAGAAGGCGTGGGTGCAGATGCCGATGGAGGCCCAGCCGAGGTTGTACTTGCCGACGTTGACCGTGTTGAGCGAGCAGTCCCAGGCGTGCTGGCCGCGCGAAAGAATGTCGGCCTCGCCGATCGGGTAGTCGTGGAGGGCGAATTCGGCCACGTAGGACTGGGTGCCCGTGATGTTCTTAATACATTCGTATTTTTCGTGTTTGCTGTTCACGGCGAAGAAGACATATTCGTCGTCCTTGCCGGGCTTGGCGCCCTCGCCCGAACCCGAGGGACCCAAGTCGCGCGGAATGCGGCCGAAGGTCGAGACCATGGCCGCCTCGTTGCCGTTGCCGATGTAGTACTTGTCGCCCCGCGCGACATACTTCCCTGCGCCAGCGGGGAGGAGGAACATGTCGCTTGAGTAGATGTCGGCGCCGTGCTCCTTTTCCGAAAGACCGAAGGCGAAGATGGCGCCCTCGTCGAGGAGTTTGGCGGCCTTGCGCTTGAGCTCTTCGTTGCGGCTCATCCAGATGGGGCCGAGACCGAGGATGGACACCTGCCAGACATACCAATAGCACAGACCGTAAAAACCCAGCACCTCGGAGAAAGCGGCGTTGCGCGAGGTGTCCCAGCGGCAGCCCTGACCGCCGTAGCCGGCCGGCGTCAAAAGGCGGGCGAAGATTCTTTCCTTTTTAACGAAGGCGATAAAATCCTCGTACCAGACGCGGTTGAAGTCATCTTCCTTGAGCTTCTTCTTGCCCTTGGCCTCGAAAAAGTCGACGGTCTTGCGGAGTATCTCCGAGAGGACGGGGTCGGGGTGGGTGAGGGCGAGGTTTTTCGGGTTCAGCAGCATGCAAGGACTCCTTTTGGGTGGATGGGAAGGTCCGGCCGCCTCAAGAGCAAGGGAGGGGACCGACATCGATTATTGGGCCATTCCGCCGGACAGGCAAGATGCAGATTTCATGAGGCCGAAACGGCCTACACCTTCCATTGCGATCCGGAGGCTGCCGCCTCCGTTTCAGGCTTGCGTGCGCAAAATGGAGCTGTTACCCTCGGGCAAATCGTACCGCGGCCGCGAGGCGCGAATTGGGGAGCCCGAAATGCAACAAATTAGTAACTTTCACCGATTGAGGAAGGCCTTACCATCCCCGCTCCTGGCGGCCTTCTTCGCGCTCCTCGTCGCCGCCTGCGCCACCGGGCCGGCCCCTTCAGGGGCCGAGGCCCCCATGCGGGCCCAGGCCGCCACACTGGCCCAGGTCGCGCTCAAGCCGGACTCGTCGATCGACTCTGGCAGTCTGAAAAGCGGGCTTCACTATGCCTTCGTCGAGAACAAGGACCCGAAGGACAGGCTCTCCCTCCGCCTGGTCGTCAAGGTCGGCTCCCTCGAGGAGGGCGACGACGAACGCGGGGTCGCCCATTTCGTCGAGCACATGGCCTTCAAGGGCACGAAGAGCTTCCCGAAAGACGGACTCGTCCAATACATGCAATCCATCGGCATGCGCTTCGGCGCGGACGTCAACGCGCAGACCACCTATGATTCCACCACCTACGAACTTGAGGTCCCTTCCAGGGATCCGAAGGCCGTCGCGACAGCCTTCGCAATACTGCGCGATTGGTCCGATGCTGTCCTCTTCCAGGCGGCCGATGTCGAGAGCGAGCGCAAGGTCATCCTTGAGGAGGAGCGCCGCGGACGGGGGGCTGACGACCGCGTCTGGAAAAAGCATCTGCCGGCCATATACGGCGATTCACTCTATGCGCGGCGCGACCCGATCGGGACGGTTGAATCGATAAAGGCATTGACGGTCGATCAGATCCGTGCCTTTTACGCGAAGTGGTACAGACCCGAGCTCATGGAAGTGGTCGCGGTCGGCGACCTGCCCGTCTCCGACATGGAAAAGTCCCTTCATCTATCCTTCGACGTCCTCCCTTCCTTTGACGGTCGTGCCGCCCTGCAAGGGCCGGAGTTGCCCATCGTGAGCGTGCCCGCCAGGCCGGGCCTCCGCTCCTCCATCGCCACAGACCCCGAGCTCACCAATTCCCTCATCGAGCTGACCGCGCGCGAGCCCCTCGTGCTGGCGAAGAACGAGGCGCAATTCATCGCCAATGCCAAGGAATCGATCATCCTCGACCTCCTCGACGAAAGGATGGCTGAGGTCCTCAGAAGGTCCGGCGGAAAGGGCCTTTCCGATATTTCCTTCGATTACCCCGATCTTGGCTCAGACTATCGGCTCGTCACCGCCAGCGCGACCTTCAAGGGCGGAGACTGGCTCGACGCGGCGAACACCCTGCGCGACGAGCTGGCTCGCATCGCCACCTACGGTTTCGGCAAGGACGAAATCGAGACAATGCGAAAGGACTATCTCGCCTCCTTCGATGAGTGGAAGAAGAACGGCCTACATTCGTCGGAATGGGTCTCGAGGCTCGACCAGGCCTTCGTCAAGGGCTCGGTACCGGTCTCGATCGACGACCGCATCGGATTGTACAAGATTGCCTTTCAAAATCTCGGCGCAGGCGACATATCGAGGTATGTGGGGCATTTCTCCGATGCACCCGAGCGCCTCGTCCTCCTCTCCCTTCCGGATTCCGCCGGTGCTCCTCCCACGACGAAGGAACTCGAGGCGGCCATCGCGGCTCCGACGAAGGACCTGGGGCCATGGAAGGCCGCCTCCCCGCCCTCCGCCGTGATGTCCTCGGCACCCGCCCGCGTCGCGCCCCTGTCCGCGACCGACAACCCGCAAAGTGGCGTCACGGAGCTCGTCTACCCGAACGGCATCCGCGTCCTCCTCAAGAAAACGAGCTTCAAGCCCGACAACATAGCCTTCTCCGCCATCGCGCTTCGGGGCCTCAATTCCCTCTCGTTAGAAGATTGCGCGAACGCAGAGGCGAGTCCCGCACTGATACCGGCGAGCGGCTTCGCGGGCCTCTCCGCCGACGCGCTCAAGGCCGTCCTTGCCGGCAAGAACGCCTCCTTGAAA
Source organism: bacterium (assembly GCA_021782015.1). Lineage (GTDB taxonomy): Bacteria > Spirochaetota > Spirochaetia > Treponematales > Rectinemataceae > CAIJMU01. The sequence goes on from JAJXVS010000138.1 coordinate 6,226, forward strand.
GCGGGCATCGGCCAGGATGACTGCAGGCTTTCGGGGGGAGCCGATCGCGCAGGACTTCAAACCCTCTTCCAACTCATCCATCGCACGATGACCGATCCACTCGTCGACCCTGGCTATTTCAAGCTCATCCGCGACAGGCTCCACGACCAGGCCGCGACCTTCGCCAATTCGCCCGAGAACCTCTTCTCCCTTCAAATCGGCAGCGCCCTCTTCGGCGACAACCCGAAGGTCGCCCTCTTTTCCAAGGTCGATGACATCGGCCTCCTCGATCCCGCCAGGATAAAGACCCAATTCATGGCATTTTTCGGCGCGACAAAGGGATTCACCTTCGCCTTCTCCGGCTCCTTCGACGCGGCCGTGATGCGCGACTATTGCGACCGCTATCTTGGATCCCTCCCGACCGGCGAAGGCCTTTCTGTCAGCGTCCAGCCCCTCGTGTTGGCGCCCGGCGCATCTAACGGGTCGGTGAAGGCCGGCAGCGAGAACAAGGCCGAGGTCGTCATGATTTACAAGACACCCGAATCGGCCACGGACTTGACGACCATCCATGGGCTCGACGTCCTCTCCGAGGCCCTCAAACGCCGCCTTCGCGACGAGCTTCGCATCGCGGCGGGCGGCAGCTACGACCCGAGCGTGGAGGCCCTCACCGACGAGGATGGCCGCTACTCCACAATCCAGGTGTATTTCGGCACCTCGCCCAAGCGTGCCGACGAACTCGTCAGACTCGCCGAGGCCCAGGTGGACCGCATCAGGAGCGAGGCCCTCAGCCAGAAGGACATCGACCAGATCATCCTCGCCTTCAAACGCGAACTCGAGGTGTCCCGGAACACCGACAGCTACTGGGCCCGCGAATTGGCTTACGCTTCAGCCCACGGGAGAGGCTTCGACGTGCCTGGCGACGAGCTCGCCGCCCTTGCCGCGGTGACCCCCGAGTGGCTGAAGATGGCCGCCCAGCGCTACCTCGATCCTTCACAATTGGCGAAGTTCGAACTCCTCCCGAAGGGTTCGCCATAAAGGCTTCCCTTTGAAGGCCTCCCCATGAAGGCTGCCTTCGGTCTCAGCCCGATTTACACAAGCCGGGACCGAAGGCTCGCGCGAGACGAAGGTTGTGAGAAAGCAGTGGAAATGGCCGTCGGTGATGACAGGTCGCGGCCCTGGTTAATTGATTCTTGGGTAGGAGGAGCCTCGGATGAGTCATTTTTTCGCGGACTTGATAATCCCCTCCATCAACGTCTTGTGGATCATCGTGGCAGTAATCGTCATTTGCGCTCTTGGAATCGCCCTCGCGCGTTGGTGGAAGGCGAAAGCAAGGGACCGCTGAAAGAGCGACGGCAAGGGATTCTGGACTGAGGCTCCGCGAAGTGCGTCCTTTGCCCTGCGTGATGCCTCTGCCGCGCCCAGGCTTCGATCCACTCCCTCGCCGGGCTCGACGTGGAAGCACCGTGCTATTCGGCAGAGGGAAGATTAACAAGGAAGAATCGCGGCGATAAATCCGCACCCTAATGAGGTTTGCTGTGTCTGGAACAATGACCTCCGGTTAGGCTGCAGGTGATGATCTCAACCAGTGCTGTGATAAAATAATTACTTCGAAATGCCCAGTTCGCTAAAATTTAAGACCGAACTAGACGGTTTGCTAAAATTTACCTTGACAGAATTTCGGGGGGGGGATACTAAAATTGCTACTCCAAGGAGTCGCGAACCGGGAGAGGCGCCTTGCCTGGCGAGGCTATTGCGAAAAGACGGTCGACCGGCCTATTTTCGAAGGAGCTAGAAATGTTGTCGGCAAATGATAATGAGCTCTTTGAAGTCTCTGGTGGTGATGTTCATGGCCGAAGTGACGGGGGCTGGAGCGATGCCGTGTTCGAAATGGGAATGGCGGGTAGGTTGGGGGAGACTTTGGCAGGGATCTTCAAGCTGCTGGACATTATGTAATGCAACAAATAAGAGATCAGGCCAGTCCCGTAGATACCATCACGAGAGCTATCGACTATGCAATAGATGGCAGGTTCTGGTAGATTCTTGGGCACTAATAAAGAAGTGGCCACTTGTAGATAGATCAAGAATCATCGTGCAACCTTGCGATGCACGGTGATTTTTGAATTAGTGAATATGCATATTGCCGTGGAATGGGCAAGCCTTTTTTTGTGAATCTTAGGGGCAAAAAAATATGCAAGCCATGTGTACTTGCTAGCGACTGCTTGTTCTCATTCGGTCATCAAAAAATACAATTGCCTATTCAAACGCCGAAAGGGACTTTATGCATAGCTCGTATTATGTTGTTACTGCCGTTTTCTATTTCTCACTTTTTCTTTGCCTACGGCCTATTCACAAGAACAAGAGACTACTCAATAACAGTATATCACTTTTATGGGCTGCTGCCGCTCCGTTGATAATAGAAACACCAATCAATTTGTATAATCATATGCGATCAATTGGAGACATAGCAATTGCATCGTGGGTTTTGTTTGTGGTGCTCATTTTGACTTGCATTCCCGGTTTTTATTTTGCCGTGTTGAACCAGGCCGATTGCTCGACGGATCTTGGTGTGTCTAGGATAATAGAAACAAGTGTATTAAATTTTACAAGATCACGAAAGGATATCCTCTCGATATTATTGGTCTTTTTCGGCGAATTGCCCGGATTTGCATATAGTATTCTCTTCCTAAAGCCGATGCCCGTTATTTTCTTAAGTGTGTTGACTTCAGCAATAATGATTCCAATTGCTGAAGAAATGTCATTCCGTCTAGTACTTCCTATGATTTTCGAGTCGACCGGACGATGGTGGATTGATGTTTCGATTTTCTCTATTCTCTTTGCCTTTATGCATTTTTATGATAATGGTAATTTGCTCGAATTTTTGTCAGCTTTTGTCTTTTCAATATACTGCTATTTCTTAATGAAGAGGACAAACAAGTTGGTCTACCCCATCTTATTCCACGTGATATATAATATTAGAGTTATTGCATTCGCGTGAGACTGTAATTGATAATATATCAAAAGGCAGTAAAGCTGTTATGAAAAATATATACCAAGTTGACGAAACAGATTGCGGAACATGTCAACATAGATTTCGCCAGGGAATGAGCTGATTTTCATCAAGCAGTCTTTTTAACCGATCGGTAGAAAGCGAATGCTGGATTGCACTGGTATAGCTGGACTTTCCTCTGTCGCCAGCGGAGGGGATTTTTGACGAAGGCGTCTTGGAGGGTTTGGTTCCTGCGCGCATGGATGGCAGTTGCCTCGCCTGCGCCGCTCCATGGGCGTGACATAGCCAAGGGCAGAATGTTGGTGGTCGCTGTTGTACCAGTTGATGAAATCGGCATACCAGGAGCGGGCCTTTTCAAGCGACTCGAAAAAGGTAAGCGTCAATTCTTGCACACACATCTCGCCCTTGAGCCTCCGCATGGCGATGGTTGATACCCGGAGGTATCACCATGCGGAGAACACAAGGCGAATGGGCGGGGATCGTAGCGAGGTATCGGACGAGCGGACTGTCGATGAGGCGTTTCAGTGCTGGCGTGTGTGACTACCACCATGCTACCAGAGGTTGGCCCCTATTTTTGGACAGGAACCGGCAAACTCTCGTCGGCTAATTCCGGCAATTTACCATCGGCGATGACAGCACAGCTCTATGGGCCTTTGGAGGTAAGGTAACTGGTGCGGTTGGAGCAGGGATAACCGTCCTTTCCTCGGCAGTCTCGAGTTCCCAGCAGGCCCAGGAAATTGCAATGCTCAAGCAAATGAATTCCAATGCATATGCAATATTAGCACAGGGTTCAAGTGATTGTGGAATCTGGCGGGATCACGGCCCGCGTTGATTTAAGTTACCTACGAGGATAATCAATAGGCCTTTCACCATGTGCGGGTTTGTAATTCATGGTGAAAGGAACCTTGTTCTGTTCATAAATGGCATTGCGAAAGGCAATTATTGACGCTTGCGTAAAGTGCCGTATATGATATAATTTCCTTATGGCTACTGCAGGAATGAGGATTGACAACAAAGCACTTGAGCAGTCCAGGCTCCAGGCAGTCGAAATGGTGCTCGCTGGTATTCCAAATGTCGAGGTGGCGGAAGAGCTTG
>JAJXVS010000139.1 GCA_021782015.1 bacterium
ACAGGGGCTTCCCGTTCGGGTCGAGGCGGAAATAGAAGTCGGGGACAGGTGGCGCCGCAGGCGTGCCGGTCGCGGCTTGAGCGGTCTGCGACGGCGCCGCCTGCGCCACTTGCGCGGTTGGCGACGGCGCCACCTGCGCGGCCAGGGGCCCCTCGGATTGCGCGGCCAGTGCCCCCGAGGCGAGGGCGAGGAGGCTGGCGGCCAGGGCGAGGTGGCCGGCGGCCGGAAGGCCAGCAGCCATAAGCCGCCTAAAACCCATAGACCTCTGCCCCCTCGTCAATCGTGACCTCTTTCACCGCGGGCAGGTCGATCGTGAAGGAGGAGAGGGCTTCGCGGCCCCGCTGTTCGGTCTCCCCTTTTTCATCGAGGGAGGTGGCCTCGACCGTCCAGGAAAAGCGGCCCTTGTCCAGAAGGGAGAGGTCTTCGAGTCTAAAGTCGGTTGAATTGTGACATCCCCGTTCGACGATGGGCTTGGTCCCGCCCTTGGCGTAGAGGGCAAAGAGGTAAAGGTTCGCCCCGGCCACGGGTTTCCACGAAAAGAGGATGCTTCGTGTTGTGCGGAGTTGGGCGACGCCGATGCTCTGGTTCGGAGAGGGAGAGACGGGCTCCGGCGAGGGCAGGGGTGGAATCGGGTCGATCGAAAAGCGGAAGCGCTTCGTGGCGGAGATGTCGAGACCGGCGAGACGGCCCCTGACCGTCCAATAGTAAAGACCCGGGGCCAGAGGGCCGACGCCCGCCCGTCCACAGCGGTCGAAGGTGCGCGCCACCACATTCGAACCCTCGGGGTCGGTCGAGACCAGGAGTTCCGCGGCATCGGGTTGGTCCTTGAGGGCGTAGGCGAAGATCCTCGCGCCCCTCCGCGCGTCGAGGCCCGGCACATGGCCCCCGTCGGCGGGCCTCTCGAGCTTGATGCGGGAGAGCTTGTTTGAGATGAAGTATGACACTCCGATGTCGCCGACGACCTTCGTGCTTCTTTCGCCCGGGTCGGAGAAGGCCTGGATGGAGACTTTGTAGCTGCCACCCGGCAAGCCGCCGAGGGGGCAGGTCAGACTGCTGGCCTTGAGGAACCTGGATTCGAAAATGGGTGAGGCGTAGTCGTTCGAGGCGGAGCGGAGCTCGAGGTCGTAATACTGTGCTCCCTCGACGGGGCTCCACGACAGAGTCGCTGTGTCACCTTCGCGAAGACAGAGGGTGCCGCCGGGAGCCGGATTTGCGAGGACCGGGCCCGCAAAAGGCTCGATGACCTCAAAGGTCCTGACCGGGCTCTCAAGGAATTCCGAACCATCGGCATTGTAGGTGATTAGTTTCCAGTAATAGCGACCGCCCTTCCATGTGTGGCCGATGCTCTCGCCGGAGCCGGCCGCTTTCTGAAACACGATGGCTTTGAAGCCCGGATCCCGGGCGATTATCAGGACCTTGGGCGCATCAAGGCCGGAACTCCACGCAAAGCGTGCCTCGGCCACGAGGCTGTCCGCGAAGCGATAGCCGTCCGGCGGATAGGAGAGACCGACAGCATTGGTCACATCGACTCCCCGAAGGCTTCGAACGGGGCTGGCTACCGATAGGTCGCCGAAGGCGTTGACCCAGCTGAGGCTCCAGTAATAGGTGCCCGGGCGCTTGAGCGAGGCGGCAACGGGCCCCGCGAGATCGATGGAAGCATGGGCGGTATTCAGCCTTACGAGGGGCGAGGAGAGATCCTTCGTCCCAGATATGACGAGTTCGTAGGAAACAGCCTCGGGTACCGGCGTCCAGGACAGGTGGAGGCCCTTCTCGTCGATATCCTGAATCCGATAGAAGGAGTTCTCGACGGGCGCGATAAGACTGGCGGCCGGAGGCGGTGGTACCGGATCGACCTCAAAACGGTAGCTTTCCCTGGCGGAGACATCGAGGCCGGCGAGGCGGCCCCTGACCGTCCAATAATAGACTCCCGGTTTCAGGCCGACGACCCTCGCCCGGCCTGTGCGGTCGGGGACGCGCGCGACGACATTCGCGCCGGCCGGATCGGTCGCGACCACGAGTTCCGCCTCTTCTGGCTGGTCTTCATAATTGGAGACAAAGATCTCCTTGCCCACCCGGGCGTCGAGCCCCATCACATGCGCCCCATCGGAGGGGCTTTCGAGTTTGAGGTACGAAAGCTGCTTGTAGGTGAAGCTCGACTCGCCGATGTAGCCGATGATCCTCGTCGTCTTCTCGCCCTCGGCGGCGAAGGCCTGGACGGATACTCGATAACCGCCGCTCGCCAACTCGCCCAGGGGATAGCTCAGGCTAGAGCCCTCCAGAAAGCTTTTTTCGAGGATGGCCGGGGCGTTGGGGTCTCCGGCGGGGCGAAGGATCAGCCTGTAGTAATCCGCGCCCTTGGTTGGCGCCCATGAAAAGGTGACCGAGTCGCCCTGGTGGAGAAAGAGCCTCGAATCCGGTGTCGGATACAGGAGGGTGGGTGGCGCGAAGGCGGGAACGATTTCGAAGCTCCGCCCCTGGGTTTCCATGAATACGGAACCGTCGGCGTTATAAGAGCGCAATCGCCAATAATAGGTGCCGCTTTTCCATTCGCCGCCGAGGAGGGTGTCCGCGCCCACCGTCTCTTCGTAGGCGAGATCGCGAAAATCCGAATCGCGGGAAAGCTGGAAAACCGTGCGCGCGCTCACGTTCGATTTCCAGGCGAAGCGGGTATCGCGAATGAGGGAGTCCGCGACGCGATAGCCTTCGGGGGGAAAGGAGAGCCTGACGGCGATCGATCCGTCGATGCCCCGAAGGAGCCTGGCCGCGCTTGCGGGCGAGGCCTTGCCCTCGCCGTCCACCCAGCGCACCCCCCAATAATAGGTGCCCGGGGCCGCGAAGGCCTCGGCTCGGCTCCCGGAAAGGTTGAGGTAGGGCTCCGTCGCGGTGATATCCACGAGCGGCGACGAGAGGTCTTTTGTCCTGGATACGACGAGTTCGTAGGATACGGCCTCCATCTCGGGAACCCAGGCGAAGTCGAGGCCCTTGCCGCCGATATCCTGGATTTGATAAAGGGAGCCATCGTAGGGGGCGGTGAGCGCGAGGGGCCCCATGGCGGCCTTTTTCGCGATGACGAATTGGCGGACCCTGGCCGGCGGGGTATCGCCGATAACCGCATAGGCGTGGACTGGCGTCACCCGCCAGTACCAGGACCCTTCGCCGAGGCTATCCACGGCCAGGCTCGCCGTAGTCGTCCGCGACCGCAGGATCGGCTTGGCAAAGGCGGGATCTGCGGCGACCTCGAAGATATAGGACGAAGCCTCGGCCATTTCGGTCCAGGCGAAGCCCACCTGGGGCCTGACGCTGCGATACGTGTAGGTCTGACCATCGGAGGGAAAGACCGGACTCGGAGGGGCGGCGAGATCGAGACTGAATCTTCGCACCTGCGATTCCTTGCCGGCTGAGTCGCGCACGCGCCAGTACCAATTGCCCGATCCCAACTCGATGCGGGCGGCGAGATCGGGGACTTCGAGGGCGGTGACTCCGCCCGCCGCGAAATCAGGGGCGGAAGATACCTCGAGTGTGCAAGAGCGATCGGCGGAGACGGCCTTGCCATCCCCCGCCGCGGAGCCCAATTGCCAGGCGAAGTCGACGGCGACCTTGCCGATGGCGACCTTGCCGACGGCGAGCTTGCCGGCGGCGACCTTGCCGACGGCGACCTGGCCGACGGCCGTCTTGTCGCCGCCATTCCCTCCCTCCAGGTAGGCAAGCAGCCTGGCGTTGGGCTCAGGCGAGAGCGGGATTATCGGGCGAACGACGAGGTTCGCCTCGCCGCTCTTCACGTCGACCTGGAGTTCCTGGTTCGCCGCGATGGCCTGGGTGCTTCCGTCGGCCTTCACGAGGCGCGCCCCGCCCTGATTCACCTCGACCTTCAGCTTGCCCGCCTCGCGGCTGAAGGTGGCCTTCGCGCCCTTGTCGACGCTGATTTTTCCGGCCGTCGACGAGATTGTGTAACTAGTCGCTTTTTTCGACGATCCGACCCCGATCTCTCCGGAAATGAATTCCACGTTCTTCGTCTTTCCGCCGAAGTCGAGCTTGAGCATGGAGTCCTGGAGCATGTCCAGGCTCGTCCCGTCGTCGAAGTGGACCGTCGCCGCGGAGAGGCCGCCCGTGCGCAGGGTATCCGCGTTGTAGACCGGGCCGTCGTTTCGCATCTGCTCCCAATCGAAGCCATCGGATGCCTTGCGCGTGGCCGTGAGTTTCTTGAACACCACCGTGCCCAGTTTCTTCTCGCCGCTCCGGTTCGCAACGGCATTGATGTCCGCCACGAACAGGCCCATGAGGCCGGCGGCGCCGAGGAGCAAGGCCGCGCTCACCGCGACATCACTTCTCGATAATCTCATATTTGACTTCTTCCTTGTCTACGTCGACGGTCTTCCCCGGAGGGACGATTCCGAGGAAGGCCCGCAACTCCGCAAGGGTTTCCGGCCCTTCGCCGCCTTTGAGCTTGATGACCGCGTAGATCGTCAGGGGATCGGCCTTGCCCTTCACCTTGATGGCAGGCATGGCCTCCACGATCACCTCGTCTTTCACGAGGTCGAAGGTGTATTCCGAGATGAGGATGTCAGTACCGAAGGGTTTGTTGAGGGCCTCGATGCGGCTCGCCAGGTTGACCGCGTCCCCGATCACCGTGTACTCCATGCGCTCGACCGAGCCGATCTGGCCCGCGATGCAGGGACCGGTGTTCACCCCGCAGCCGTTATGGATGAGGGGCCTGTCCTCGGAGCCCCGCCCTGCGTTGAAGTCCAGAAGGGCGTAGCGCATCATCAGCATGGCACGGATGGCAGCGAGGGCGTCCTCCTTCGGACTGCCCGCCGAGGCGGGAGCTCCCCAGACGCCCATGATCGCGTCTCCGATGAACTTGTCGACGACGCCGCCTGTTTTGTCGATGCAGGTCACCATGCGGGTCATGTAGTCGTTGAGGAACTCGACCACCGCCTCAGGCGAAAGCTTCTCGGATATGGCGGTGAAGGAACGGATATCCGCGAAGAAGATCGTGGCGGTCTTCCGGGTGCCGCCGAGCTCGAGCCGCCCCTTGAGGGCCTGCTCGGCGATGGTCTTGTTGACGAATTTGCCGAAGGTCTCCTTGACGCGCTCGCGCTCCGCTAGGCCCCTGCCCATCTGCACGAAGCTCTCAGTGAGAAGTCCGAGCTCGTCCCGGGTTTCGCTCTTCATGTCCAGCTCGAAATGTCCGCCTTCGATGAGGCTCGAAGCCTTCACCAGTTTCAGGACCGGTCGCGACATCGAGCGGGCGAAGAACCAGACCGCGAGGATCGATACCAGGAGGACGGCGCCGGTGAGGTAGAGGTTCCGGCGCGTGAGATCGTCCGCTGCCTTGTACACCAGGGCCGTCGGCGTCGACGTCGTGACCGCGAGTGAGCCCACCGACAGTTTGCGAAAAGCGCCCAAATATTCCCTCTTGTCCGTGTCGCGGTAGCGGATCAGCATATTGTCCGCGGGGCTCGTGAGAAGCCTTCTCACGAGTTCCTTGTCCGCGTAGCTCACCCCGCCCTTCACGAGGTCGAAATCGGGATGGACGATGAGGCTCCCGTCGTAGCCCACCACATAACTCAAGGCCGTCGAGCTCGTCCGCACCATCTTCTCGAGCTCCTCGGTGGAGAAGAGGACGATCATCGCGTTCCTGGTGCCGAGATCCCGATATGGGGCGAAGAGGGCGGCGGCGGGAATGCCCATCGAGACGCTCGCGTTGCACACGAGGGTCTCGCCGCCCCTGGCGCGTTCGATCAGGTCGGCCCGCGACTTGAGAAAGGGCGCGACGAGGCGCGACTCGAGTTCGTTCGCCGTGAAAAACTTCTGGTTGACGACCTCCCTTTTCCCCGGCACAGCGAGGTAGGCGATCTCGACGTTCCGGTCGAAATAGTCCGCCACCGTGGTTTTCTCGAGCGCGCGACTGCCTCCGCTCTCGCGGAGGACATCGAGGAGGGAGAGGGCGCTCGAAAGGACGGCGTTCACCTTGGCCTCTACCTGCGAGGCCAGAACCTGGCTCATAGTCAGGTTGCTCTCCTCGGCCTGGGCCCGCGAGTTTTCGGAAAAAAAGTACGACGACAATCCCGTGATCGTCGCCATCGACACCACGACGATGATCGAGACAATACCGATGAGTTTGACGACCAGGGGATATTTGACGCGCTTGGACTTCGTTTCATTCGATGCCATTTCGTGCTCCATTTCGTGCTCCATTCCGCTGCTCAGGGAACCTGCGTGCCGCTCCCGAAATAGAGGAGGTAGGGGTAGCCGTTGTTGATCGTAGCGTTCCAGCCCCAGACGCCCGCGTTCCAGCCCGCGGGAACAGCGGCGTTCAGCGTGCTCAGATAAAAGCTGCCACCTGCCGAATTCGCGACGTAGCACAAGGCATAGGTGTTACCAGGGTCGCTTCCGACGAAATACCCGTTCACGTAACCCGTTGCGGTTCCCGTTGCGTAACAATTCGTGAAGGTTGCCTTACCACTGTAATATCCTCCGATGAATCCGCCTCCACAGCTACCTCCGGCTACGGCTCCCCGAGCGTAGCTGTCACTGCAGCCGAGACCAGTACCCGCCAGATCGCCGATTAGGCCGCCGCCATATTGGCCCGCGGTCACGGACGCGACGGAGTAGCATTGATCGATCGTGCCATGCGCCCATTCCCCCACAATGCCGCCGACGCCATAATTCCCGCTGATCGTTCCCGTCGTGTAGCAGTGGTCGATGCCGTTGGCGTTGTCGACTCCGACAATGCCCCCGGTATGATAATTGCCCGCGATGCTGCCGGTGGAAACGCAGTAAGAAATCGTCCCTCCATTGCTGGCTCCGGCAATGCCGCCGGTATGGCTGGAACCAGGGTTAGTTATGTTGACTGCACTTGTGCACCCGATAATGGTGCCGGAGTTCTCACCCACGATGCCAGCGCAGTGGTTGCCCGTGCTCTTGATGGTTCCCGCGACCTTTACGTTCTTTACGAGCCCGCTAGACCCGATTTGGTAGAACAAGGCCGCGCCGTCGCCGCTATAGCTAGGTATGCTAATTGTAATCGTGTGGCCGGCGCCGTCAAAGGTACCGGTAAACGGCTCTGCTGTGGTCGATCCTATCGGTGTCCAGTTTCCCGAGGTCGTCGTGTCGATATCGGCCGAAAGAGCATAATTGCACGTTAGATTCGTCGCCATTATCGCAAGATCGGCGCTGCTGGCGATCAGTCCCGTAGTAGCTGCGTAGATCCTGCTCGTCTTCCGGTCGGTCGCCATTACGGTTACAGCCAGCGTGTTGAGGCCGCTGACCGCCGTGAAGCTGCCGGTCAGCGTAGTCGGGGAAGTCGCGGAAAGGGGGCAATTGGTGCCGTTCAGGGCGACGGCCACGATCTGGCTCGCCGATTGGGTCGCTATCGCAAAGGGATAGCTCGTGCCGGTGGTCAAGGAACCTCCGGTGAAATTGTAGGCGTAGGTCGTTGGGCTGAAGGCCGTGGTGAGGCTGGGGCCGCCCGAGATGCTCAGGCCGGCCAGCGTCGCGTCAGGGTTGAAGAAATCTCCGGCGCCGAGACTCAAGGTCGAAAAAAGGTTGCCGCTCGGGTCTGCCCACATTTTGTCCGTCACGCCGTCCCAGACGTTGAGCGACTCAACGTAAGGACCATAGAGGGTCGTCGAAGCGCTCGAAGCCTTGAAATAGAGGTAGAGCACGTGAGCGCCCCCCGACAGATTCGATGCGGCGATAGTGGCGCGATAGTTCGTGCCGTCGCTCGTTCCCTGGACCGGCGTGTACGCGGCCACGGTCGAATCGAGCCGGGCGCAGACATAGGGCAGAGCCGTGCCCACCGGCCACGCAACTTGCAGCGAATACCCCCCGCTGTTCGCGCTCTGCAAGAAGGAGAGGGTGACGGAGGCGTTTTTCGTCGCCGCGGAGGAAAGGGCGACCGTCGTCGTTCCCAGGGCGATCTGAGTTGTCCGGCCCGCGTCGCTGTAGGCTTGCACGGTGACCGTATAGCTTCCCGCGATCATGTCAGTGATAGTACAGACTCCCGCGGTGACTGTAGTGCTCGTGTACGTGTGGTCGACATTGGAGATGGTAACCATGTAGGCGACTATCGCGCTGGAATAGTCCGAGCTTCCTGCCACGATAGTACGAGACGACTGGGGGCCCACGGAGAGTTTGAGGCTCGAAGCACCGCCCGATGAGGCGGAGGGCTGGGTAAACGGAACGGGACAGGCGACGAAGCAGGCCAGGCATCCAAGAATGAGGCCAAGCGTTGCGAAGAGGCGGGCCGCGCGACGGTGATAGCTGAATCTAGTATGCATTGCGCCTTTCCTCCTCTTATGGTTGGATTTTGCGGATCACGTTGTTTGATGGCTCGCCGATATAGAGGTTCGTGCCATCCGTCGCGATGCCCGATGGACAATTGAAACGAGCGGCGGTCCCGATTCCGTCCAAGTAACCGCTCGTGGTGGTGCCGGCCAGGGTCGTCACGGCGGCGGTGGCGATCACGATCTTGCGGATCTCATGGTTGAAATGATCCGCGACGTAGAGGTTCGTGCCGTCCGTTGTGATGCCGTAAGGATAGTTGAAGCTCGCGGCGGTTCCGGTGCCGTCCGCGCTCCCCACCGCCCCAGTTCCGGCGAAGGTGGTCACCGTTCCGGTCGCAATCACGACTTTGCGGATTGCGTGGTTGGCGTAATCGGTGACGTAGAGGTTGGTGCCATCCGTCGTGATGCCGATTGGATTGTTGAATCTAGCGGCAGTCCCGATATCGTTCACATATCCGCTCGTCGTGGAGCCGGCCAGGGTCGTCACCTTTCCGGTGGCGATCACGACCTTGCGGATTTCGTTGTTTGCAAAGTCCGCGACGTAGAGATTCGTGCCGTCCGTTGCGAGGCCATATGGATTGGTAAAGCTGGCGGCGGTTCCGATGTCATCAGCGCTCCCTGGCGTCGTAGAACCGGCGAGGACAGTCATCGCTCCGGTGGCGATCACAATCTTTAGGATTTCGTTCTTCGGTATGTCCGCGACATAGAGATTTGTACCGTCCGTCGCGATGCCGTAGGCCACAGTGGAGACAGGAATCGTCGTCACCGCTTTGGTGGCGAGCACGATCTTGCGAATCAAGCCATTGTTACAATCCGCGACGTAGAGATTCGTGCCGTCCGTCGTGACACCGCCCGGGAAATTGAAGCTCGCGTAGATTCCTATGCCGTCGGCTGACCCGACCGTCCCGGAGCCTGCCAGGGTCTTCACGACCGCGCTCGCCGGGTTAATGCCGAGGTCGGCCATCCTCGTCACCGTCAGGGAAAGGCGCCCGGAGTAGCTCACTCCCCCGCTCGTCACCGTCGCGGCGATAAGATAGGTGCCGAGCATGGTAGTGGTATCGGTAGGCGAAAGGACGAAGCGCTGCGAAGTCTGACTCTGCGAGACGCCATCGATGTACCAGGTCCAGCCGCTCGTGATGGCGTCGAGAACGGGGTTGTCCGTTTCCGCCCAGAAAGCCTGGCCTTGGATGATGGGCGTCGATATGGGAAAAGAGAGGCCTTGATAACTCGGCGCAGTAACGCCGATGGAAACCGTCGCCGAGGAATACCAGGTTATCGTATAGGTTTTCGAGGTCGTCCCGTCAGGCGCGCGAACCGTGATCGTGAGGATATCGGCCACGGTGGGGGAGAAGGAAAGTGCCGATGAGCTTGTCCCCGAGGCTTGTTCGCCCGAAGATGTGGCGCCGCCCGTCCAGGAATAACTGATGTACTGACCGGGGATCGAGGTTGTCGGCGTGAAGACGATGCTCCCTGTGGAGGGCGCCGCGTAGAGGGAATAGGCCGTCGTACTCGACGAGAAGCCGATGGGGATCTCGGCGCCTGCGGTCGATCCGTCCTGCACGAGGAGGCCGCCGAGATTCGCATTCGTGTCGAAGAAGTCCGTCAGCGCGAAGGTCCGCTTAACCGCGCAGGCTCCGCTGGAATCCAGCCAGGAAGCGCTGGTCACCCCGTCCCAGATGTTGACCGTCTCGACATACTGGCCCCGGACCGCCGTGGCGACGCTCGATGTCTTGAAGCTGAGGCGGAGGGTGTGGCTGCCGCCCGCAAGGCCCGATTTCGCCACTGTCGCCGAGTAATTGGTGGTGTCGGAGTTCACGGTCGGGTCGGTCATGGCCGCGCCGTCGAGGCTGGCGGAAACGTAGGCCAGTCCCGTCGACAAGGGCCACTGGATGGGGAGGGAGAAGGCTCCCGAAGTCGGGCTCTGGCTGAACGAGAGTCCTACGGGTACAGTCTGCGTGGCATCGGCGGCGAGGTCGACCGGCACGCTCGTTCCCGTGGCTATC
>JAJXVS010000140.1 GCA_021782015.1 bacterium
CCCCTCCCTCAAACCTTCTTCCACCGCATCCAGGGGGCGGAATTGAAGAAACTGGCCACCACCGAATCCGGCGCCACGAGTTCGTCGCAGAGCCTCCGCTCCTCCGCTCCGAGACTCATCTCCAGGGCTGGAAGGAGGCCTTCAAGTTGGGCCACGGTCTTCGGCCCGATGATCGGCGCGGTGATTCCCGGCTGGTCCTTCACAAAAAGGAGGGCCAGCCTGGCGGGATCGTGGCCGAGTTCACGTGCCATGGCGGCGAAGCGGTTCCCCATGGCGACACCTTCGGGTGTCACCCGCTCGGCATAGATCCCGCCCCGAAGGGCCGCCCTCGATTCGGCGGGAGCGGCCAGACCTTCGGCATATCGACCGGCGAGCATTCCCATGGCCATGGGCGACCAGGCCAGTACCCCGAGTCCATGGCGCTGGCAAGCCGGCAAGAGTTCGTTCTCGATCCTGCGATCGAGGAGATTGAAGGGCGACTGCTCGCTCACAAAGCGCGCGAAGCCCCGTCGTTCACTGGTCATCACCGCCTCGACGAGGTGCCAGGCGGGAGCGGTCGAGCTGCCGATGTAGCGCACCTTCCCCGCGCGCACCAGATCGTCGAGGGCGCCGAGGGTTTCCTCCAGCGGCGTTTCCATGTCTGGCCGGTGCAATTGGTACAGATCGATGTGGTCGGTCCCGAGGCGCCGGAGCGAGGCCTCGCAGGCCTCGATGAGGTGGTGGCGGGAATTGCCGCGATCGTTCGGACCCGGCCCCGTCGGATAGTGTACCTTTGTCGCGACCAGCACTTTGTCGCGCAGGCCGCCTTCCGCGAGAGTCTCGCCGAGGAGCTTCTCCGCCTCCCCCGCCTTGTAGCTATCGGAACAATCGATCAGGTTGATGCCGGAGTCGACGGCGGTGCGAAGCATGCGCATGCTTTCGTCGCGCCCTGTCGGGTTGAGGAGATTGTCGGTGCCGAGCACGAGGGGTGACACCAATAGGCCTGAGCGGCCCAGACGGCGATATTCCACGATGGATGCCTCCGAAATCGGGGTTGGCTGCACCTTCGGTCCGGAAATGATTTCTGTCAAGCGCGAGGGGAAGGTAGTCTTGGCCGCCCAAAGCTTCGGGACAGCCCATCGTGGTTGTTATCATACAATAAACGCTATATAATAAGTCTCACATGAAACACCCTGTCATCGCCGCCCGACTCGGGGTCCAGATCGTCCTTGGCGCAATCGTCTTCGTGGCCCTCGGCTTCTTCAACATTCCGATTCTCTGGGTTCTGGCCGTCGGCATCGGAATATCGGTGATCGCCGGCAAGGTTTTCTGCCGCTGGGCCTGTCCCATCGGGCTCCTAATGGAATTTATTTTCAGTAAGGGTGGAGACGAGGCCCAGAGCCAGTACATGTACCACAAGCTCGGCTGTCCCATCGCATGGGCGGGTGGATTCCTCAACCGCTTTTCGCCTTTCAGGATCACCAGGAACGCATCCTCCTGCATCGACTGCGGACTTTGCGACAAGGCCTGCTATATTCCGAAATTCAATGCGGATACAAGCATTTACAAGCCTGGGGCTTCCCGTCCAACGGACAGCTATACTTGCTCTCGTTGCCTGAAATGCGTTCAGGCCTGCCCGAATGAGAGCCTTTCCTTCCGTTTCGCCCCGCTTCGACGGGGAGATTGAATCGGTCCTTCGAGGCCTGGCCGAGGCTGGAATCCCTGCCCCGGCCAAGCCGCTAAAGGCCGGCCGAAGGGTCGCCAAGGGCCGCGAAGGACCGAGGTCCCCGGTTCTGGAGGAAGGCTGGCCTTCTGAGGTTGAAAAAATAGTTCACCTAGCCTAGTCTCTCTCTTGCCCGAAAGAGTCCGGTTTTTCCCCATTCAGCTTTCGCGCGACCTTTTGCCGGGCAAAGGGGTTCCGATGATTCGTCCCTTCGATGACCGCGATCGCGCGGCGCTTCCGGAGAACTACCGCGCCTACCTGGCCAGGATCGCGCGTTCCATCCCCGTCGGCCGCATTTTCATCGATCCCCTTCGCACCCTCGCCTGGGGCACGGACGCGAGCTTCTATCGGCTCATCCCAAAGATCGTCGTCAAGGTGCGCTCGGTCTCCGAGGTCGTCACCCTCCTGGAGGCCTCGCACGAACTGGGCATAGCCCTCACTTTCCGCGCGGCCGGAACGAGCCTGTCGGGCCAGGCCATCAGCGACTCGGTCCTCGTGGTGGTCGCGGGAGCATTCCGCCACTATCGAATCCTCGAGGGAGGGGCGAAAATAGCCCTCGAGCCCGGCATTGTCGGGGCGAGGGCCAATGCCCTCCTCGCCGGGTATGGCAGAAAAATCGGACCGGATCCGGCCTCGATCGACGCGGCCATGATCGGCGGCATCGCGGCCAACAACGCGAGCGGCATGTGCTGCGGCACCGCCCAAAACAGCTACCGAACGGTCGCCGGCATGAAGCTCGTCCTCCACGACGGGGCCCTCCTCGACTCGGCCGACCCGCCTTCGAGGGCCGCCTTCGTCGCTTCCCACGGAGAATTGCTTTCGGCCCTCGCCGCGATCCGCGACGAGATCGGGGGAGACGCGGCGATGGCGTCGCGCCTGGCCGAGAAGTATCGCATCAAGAACACCACGGGTTACGGCCTCAACGCCTTCATCGACTACGTCGACCCCGTGGATATTCTCATACATCTGATGATCGGCTCCGAGGGTACCCTCGGCTTCATCGCCGAGATCACCTATGAAACGGTGATAGAACACCCGCACAAGGCGAGCGCGCTGATGCTCTTCCCCGACATCGAAAGTGCCTGCCGGGCGGCCACGATCTTGAAGGAGGGGCCGGTATCGGCGGTCGAGCTGATGGACCGGGCTTCGCTCCGCTCGGTGGAGGGCCAGGCGGGCATGCCGGCCTGGCTCGACGAGGTCTCCGCGACGGCCACGGCCCTCCTCGTGGAAGTGAGGGCCGCCGATCCGGTCGCGCTCGGCGCCGCAGCAGCGCGGGCCACGGAAATGCTCGCGGGCCTGGCTACCGAGCGTCCGGTCATTTTTACTGATAAATATGAGGAATACAGTCTTCTCTGGAACATACGGAAAGGTCTTTTCCCCGCCGTCGGAGCGGTGAGGCGAGCGGGCACGACGGTCGTGATCGAGGATGTCGTCTTCCCGATCTCCCGCCTCGCCGAGGCCACCGTCGAACTCAGGGGCTTGATGGGCAGCCATGGCTACGCCGAGGGCATCATCTTCGGCCATGCCCTCGACGGCAATCTTCATTTCGTCTTTACGCAGGATTTCGGGGACGAAGAAGAGGTCCGGCGCTACGAGACCTTCATGAAAGCCGTCACCGAAATGGTAGTGACCAAATATGATGGATCCCTCAAGGGCGAGCATGGGACAGGCCGCAACATGGCGCCCTTCGTCGAAATGGAATGGGGGGAGCGCCTGTATTCGATCATGAAGAGGGTGAAGGCCCTCTTCGATCCAAAGGGATTGATAAACCCCGGCGTCCTCGTCAGCGACGACCCGAGAGCCCACATTTCGCATCTCAAGCCCCTCCCGGCGGCGAACGATATCGTCGACCGATGCATCGAATGCGGCTTCTGCGAACCGATATGTCCCTCCAAAGACCTCACAATTACACCGAGGCAGCGCATCGCGGTGACGCGAGAGATCGCGCGGCTCAGGCGCGACGGGGCGGAGGCCGGGCGCCTCGCGCGACTCGAAAAGAGTTATGTCTATTTCGGCGAGCAGACCTGCGCGGTGGACGGCCTCTGCGCGACCAGCTGCCCGGTGTCCATCGACACCGGCAGGCACACCAAGGAAGTGCGCCGCCTCGCAAACGGCCCCTTGGCGAAGGCAGCGGCTTCGGCCCTCGCAGGCCACATGGGCGGCGTCACCGCCGGGCTCAGGTTCGGTCTAGCGACGGTCGGCCTCGCCCGAAACGTCCTGGGAGCGCCCCTTCTTGGGGCGATGGCCCTCGGCGCGCGCAGGCTCTCGGGACAGCGCATTCCCGCATGGAACCCCTCGATGCCGGGGCGATCGGGCAAAATCGAAAAGGGCCTCAGGGTTGAGAATGAAGCGCGAAAGGTCGTTTATTTCCCGAGCTGCATTGTGAGGTCGATGGGCGCGTCGCCGAAGGACGAGGACAAGCGTTCCCTCCACGAGGCGATGCGTTCCCTCCTCGACAAGGCGGGTTGGGAGATAATCCTCCCGAAGCGCCTCGATTCACTGTGCTGCGGCATGCCCTTCGCGAGCAAGGGTTTTCCCGACCAGGCGGAACGAAAGCGTCTCGAGCTCGAGGCCGAACTGATCGAGGCGAGCGATGGCGGAAGATACCCGATCCTCTTCGACACCAGCCCATGTCTCTATACGGTGAAGGCGAATTCCGATCGAAGGCTCCGCCTCTACGAGCCCGTCGAGTTCATCCACGATTTCCTTCTCGCCGACCTCTCCATCGCCAAGATCGACGAAACCGTGACGATCCACGTCACCTGCAGCTCAAGAAAACTCGGACTGGCGGGCAAGTTCAAGGCGGTGGCCGAAGCCTGCGCCGAGCGCGTCCATGTTCCCCTGGGGGTCGGCTGCTGCGGCGTCGCCGGAGACCGGGTTTTTCTCTTTCCCGAACTGAGCGCTTCCGCCCTCGGCGAGCTCAAGGAGAATATGCCCAAGGATTGCCGCGCCGGCTACTCGAACAGCCGCACCTGCGAAATCGGCCTGAGCCTCGCGGGCGGCATTCCCTACCAATCGATCGTCTACCTCGTCGACCGCAGCGCGAAGGGGAGGGGGCCATCGTCGAGGTGACCCGGAGCTCCGGCGCCGGAGCGGGGCGCCGGAGCTGCGGTCATTGGCCCTTTTCTAGCGAAATCGAATAGTCATAACTGAGTCTATTTCCCAGGATTGATCGAAGGCGCCTGCGACATGATTTGCGTTCCAGCGCCCCGTCCAGTGGATGGCTCCCGAAAGGCCGCCCCGGAAGGAGGCCGGCAGGGACGGCAGGGCCTTGCGGGCCGACAGGCCTGCGACGAGATCGTATTCCGCGATCCCCGAAGGCGTCAGAAGGCTCCAATTGGACGAATCAGGAGAGGACGGCGTGTCCCAATTGTTCGTTGCTCCGAAACGATCCATGCTCCCCCTCGCCTTCCAGGCGAGGTCGCCGAGCAGGGCCCAGGCTGAGCCCGCGTCGAGGCCGGCGGAGAGGGCGGCGAGGATCGTATCGGGCCCTTCGGAGAAACCGATCCAGGCCTGTGAGGACCCTGAGGCATAGTTTGACTTCGCCGGACGGTCGTAGGCCCAGCTGATCGGGCTGCCGACACCGTCGGACAAGACCGCCGAAGCCGCGGTATTGGAAGCGCTCCAGGGCGAAATGTACAGGGTCGGCGTGGTATAGGCCCCGGTAATAGTAGCAACTATAAATTCTTTTTCCAACGGCGCGCGGAATTTGAGCGACGCGAGCCAGCCTTCGCCATTGGGTATTTCCGACACCGAGGGCCAGAAGAAGAGCTTGAGCGGGTCGGAAATCTGGTTCATCACGTATTGGCCGGAGAGGGCGAGCCAGGGAAGTGGACTCCAGTCGACCTCGATGCCGACCTCGTTCGAACTCCCTTCTTTCGAGGAAACGCCCTGCGACGCATAGTCGCTCCACGCCTGGAAACCGTGAAAGATCATGAAGGGGTTGAGGTAGCGGAGCTCGAGGGGCGCCGTTCCCACGAGGCTGGCCTCGGTGACGCCAAGCGACAGACCGCCGCCGAAGCGGAGGTCGAAGCGGTGGAGGTAGAGGTTGCGTTCGGGATCGAGCTGGGCGACGAGACCGGAATAGGCGAAGCCCGGCGAGAAGAGCGAAAGCCTCGCGAAATCGTAGAACTCCGCGGCCTGCGAGATCGTGAGATTCCATGGCCCCGCGCTCCCGAACGAAAGCCGGTCCCTCCCGATCTGGAAGTTCCACCAATCGCCGCCCACGCTGCCGAAGGATCGGAAGGGAAAGGTGGCGTCGATGCCTATGGGAGCCGCGGCGAGCTCCGCGACATTGAGGCCGCCGGGGCTCAGGGGCCCCGCCGCGACCAAATTCGGATCGGCCTTGAGGGCGAGGGCCGAATAGCCATAGAACGAATTCGCGAAGGCCAGTTCTACGGGTATCGACAAAAGCGGCTCGCGATCGGCGTAGCCGAGAATCCATGGCGTTGATTTCGAGGAACGCCATTCGAGGGCCGGCGCCGCCTCTATGCCGATGCGACCCGCGAGGGGCCCCGATCGCAGCGGCAAAACCTCCGCCAGCTCTGCGAGGATCCTTTGCCTGGCTGCCTCGGCCGGCGGCGAAAGGCGGCCGGGGTCGACAGCGTCGAGCTCGGCGACAATGCGAGCGTCTGAGTAGGGTGGGGTCGGCGAAAGCTCCACCCGGCCCGCGTCGAGGAGGACAGCCTGCAAGTCGGTCCACAGGGGATCGTCAAGGGCCCGGATCTTCTGGCGATTGAGCTCGTCGCCGGCCGCGAAGGCGGAGAAGGAGGACACGAGGAAGGCGATCGCAACCAGAACACAAAGCCGCGCGAGCCCGCCGGAAAGACCGAGGGCGCCAAAGGCCCGGCGGCAGGTCCCGATATCGCGCAAGACCGCCCGCTCAATCCCGTCGCCGCGCAAACTTCTGAAGACCATAGCTCGACTAGTCGAGGAGCTTCGGATCGCGAAGCTCCTCGAGGCGGTAGGGGAAGGCGGCGAGCGTTTTCCGGTAGAGTTTTTCCATGCGCTCGACATGGCGCTCGGCGGTGAAGCGCAGGGAGATTTCGAGGGCGCGGCGGGAGAAGCGCCCCAGCTCCTCGCCGTCTGAAATCAGCGCCTCGACCTTCCTTGCGAGTTCCTCGTCGTCATCGACAAGCCAGCCGTTCTCCCCATCGATCACAAGATCGATGTTGCTGTCGTCGCGACGAGCGACAGTCGGGAGGCCGCACATGGCGGCCTCGATCAGCGTCATCGAATGCACCTCCGACAGCGAGGCGGCGACGAAAATATCGGCGATGCAGTAGAGGCGGTAGACAACCTTCCAGTCGACGAATCCGGTGAAGAGGACCTTGTCGGCCATGCCCTGCACGATGGCTTCCGCCTTCAGGCCCTCAAGGGAGGGGCCGTCCCCCACGATTATCATTCTTGCGTCGCTCCGGCGCTTGAGGAGGGGGCTGAGGCAGGACACCAATTCCTCGATGCGCTTTTCGGGGCCGAGGCGCCCCACGAAGATGAGCACCTTGTCCTCGCCTCCGATGCCGTAGCGCGCTCGATCGATCGCGATTTCCGTTTCAGACAGGGCCGCGTGCATGAATCTGGCCGTGTCTATGCCATTGGGCACAACCTGGACCGGCAGCTTGGGAACAACCATTTGGTTGTATTTCACGGCCTTGAGCGAGGGCGCGACGATGACGCTCGTGCCGCGCATGTAATGCCGGTAGAAGGCGCGCCATACCGACTTGAACTCGAGGACGAAACTGTAGTTCGAGTACATCTCGAACATCGTGTGCGTGGTCGTGACGCGCGGAAGGTCGAGCTTGCGGGCGGCCCATCGGCCCGCGAAGCCGATGCCGAATTCCGTGTGGGTATGAATGAGTTCAACCTCGTACTTGCGCAGGAATTCGACCAGCATGCGCCGTTGGGGAAGAGCGAGGCCGAAGCCCTGCTTAGTGCCGAAGTCCATCTCGATCTGAGGGATCAACAGGACTTCCGGATCGTCGCTCGCATAGCCCTTCGCCTGCACCGAAACCACCACGACGCGGTGCCCCCGCCTCGCGAGCCCCTCGCGAAGCTGCTGCGCGGACGTGACCACCCCGTTTTTCATCGGGCTCCAGCAATCGAGAAATAGGGCAATATTCATCGAAACTCCTCGGGTTCGGATCGCGAATCGGCGCCATATTACCCAAGAACAAGGCATTAGGAGAAGACAGGGCGACGGAGAAAGAGATCGCGAAATGGGGGCGGCCTCGACCGCGGCGAATGGAATTGACAAGGCAAACGGGCGAACCTAGGCTGAAACGCATAAGAGCCCGAGAAAATGAAAGGCATACTCATGAAACATTTCTGCGTCCTCGGCAGCATCAACATGGACCTCGTCACCACCTTCGAGCGCTTCCCCAGGCCCGGCGAAACCCTCCAGGGTCGATCCTTCGCCATCCTCCCCGGGGGGAAGGGGGCCAACCAGGCCGTCGCCCTCGCCCGCCTCGGAGCCCGGGTCGAAATGATCGGCGCCATCGGCGACGACATCCTCGGCGCCGGATACGAGGAGGTCTTCGACGGACTCGGCATCGGCCGCGAGGGGGTCGAGACGGTCGTCGGCAGGCCCACGGGCACGGCGAGCATCCAGGTCGACGGCCGAGGCGAAAATACCATCATAGTTGTGGCAGGTGCGAACGAGACCGTGACGCCCGCCAGGGTGGAATCGATGCGGGCCAGGATCGAGGGGGCCGCGGCCCTCCTCCTCCAGCTCGAAATCCCCATCGAGAGTGTGGTCGCGGCGGCGCGCATCGCATCCGGAGCCGGTGTGCCCGTCATCCTCGATCCGGCCCCGGCCAGAGCCCTTCCCGACGAGCTCTACCCCTTGCTGACGGTCATCACCCCCAACCAGACGGAGGCCGCCCTCCTTTCCGGGGCCGATACCGAAAGCGAAGAAGGCATCGCCCGGGCAGGGGTCGCCCTCAAGCTTCGCGGGGCGGGCTTCGCCGTCATCAAGGCGGGCGCTCGGGGCGCCTACATCGCGGAGGTCGGAGGCACGCGGCGGGTGCCTGGCTTCGCGGTCACAGTGGTCGACACGGTCGCCGCCGGCGACTCTTTCAACGCGGGCCTCGCCTTCGCCCTCTATGCCGACCCCTCGCCCATTGCCGATCCCTCAAATCTCGAGGCCGCGATCCGATTCGCCAACGCCGTCGCGGCCCTGTCGACGACAAAGGCGGGGGCCCAAGGCGCGATGCCCAAGGCCGAAGAGGCGCTCTCCCTCATGGGCGCGAGGGGCCACGCCGGGCTGAGCTCACCAGCCTGAAACCCCCGATCCAGCCCGGGTGAGCGCCGTGGAGAATGCGGGGCGAGCTACTGGGAATTGCCGGGAGGTACTGGAAGTTACCGGGTTGCGGAATCGACCCTGTCCCGAATCGCCCAGGCCAGGCCGTCGGCATTGAGCCCGAGATCTTTTTCGATGAAGGCTGCCTTTGCAAGCATGTCCCGGAAATGTTCACGGAGCCGGTCGAGCAAAAAGTCACGACGGGAGGCTTCGGGCAGTTCGCGCGCGGCCGCGGAAATCTCCATGGCAAACTCGATTTCGAATCGCATCTGGCGCCTCGCCTCCTCCAGTCGCCTGATCTCGCCGAAGTGCGTGAGCATCGCCCTTCCGGCGCCTGCGTCGGCGACCCGATCGACTGAGGCCAGGGCCTCGGCCCCCTCGAAATCCGTCGGACTGGTGGAAGGGAAGACGAAGGGGGCGTCCGCCTGCAATTCTTGATAGGCCAGACCGAAGGCATCGCCGGTGAAAATCGCGTCAGCCGCCGGATCGAGGACGCAGAAGTGGTGCTTCGCATGGCCTCGCGTGTGCAGAAATTTCAACTCACCAGCCCCAAAGGGAAGAGGTGCCCCGTCCTCCGGCTGGAGAACTCGCGCAGCGACCACGGGCTCCAATGTTCCATAGAGACGCTCGAAGGCTTCATCCCCGTAGACCTGCCTCGCGCTCGCTTCGAGCCTCGACGGATCGATCAGGTGCCTCGCTGCACGCGGATGCGCGACCAGCCTCGCCGCGGGAAGAACCCCCATAAGCGCGGCAGCCCCGCCAGCGTGGTCGAGATGCGCATGGGTCACGATCACGTACCGCACGCGCTCCCGAGCTATGGCCCGCTCTTCGAGGGCGGCCAGGAGGAGGGGCAGAGACCGCGAGGTTCCCGTCTCGATGATGGCGACATCCTCGCCCTCCTCGCGGATGAAAACCGCGGCGAAGCGTGGCCGGATGTAGTGGCTGTCGATGACCGCGAGGGTACTCTTCATGCTTATCCTCAATGGCGCCTACGGGGGGCGATTTTCTGTGCCTCCGAATCACTCGGAGAATAGGGCCTTTTTAGCGCACCAGTCGCAAAAATAACATTGGTCGGCGGTCTTGCCCGGAAAAACGAAGCCCTTCGCCTCCAGGCGCAATCGGAGAGAACCGAGACCGCTTCCGTAGCAGATCAGCACCTGGGGGCTCTGGGCGGCTTTCGCCATGAGTTCATCGTAGCCGTCGCTCATGATGTTGCCCAGGATGA
>JAJXVS010000141.1 GCA_021782015.1 bacterium
CGACAGGGAGGGCGGTCGGCGCGGTCGCAAGGGCTTGCGCCCCAAGCCCTTGCGACCCCCGCCCCAGACCGAACAGGGCGAGGGCGATGAGCAACCAAGGGCGCCGACCCCTCACGAGTCCCATTCCACCTTAGCCACGCGGGCGTCGCGTGCGAAATCGGTGTTCATTCCACGGTCACCGTCGCGACGCCCGTTGGCACCGTCGCGACGCTTGTGGGCGTCGCGTGCGAAATCGGTGTTCATTCAACGGTCACCGTCGCGACGCCCGTTGGCATCGCGTGCGAAATCGGTGTTCATTCCACTGTCACCGATTTCGCGAGGTTACGGGGCTGGTCGACGTCGCGGCCGAGTTCGAGGGCGCAGAAATAGGCGATGAGCTGGAGGGGCACGATCATGGTAAATGGGTAGAAGCGCGGGTCGCCTTTCGGCACGCCGAAGAAATCGTCCGCGATGGAGGCTACCTCGCCATCGCCTTCGACGCCGATGGCGATGACGGGGCCGCCCCGCGCCTTTATCTCGCGCATGTTCGAGATCGTCTTTTCGCGAAGGCCGTCGTCGGGGACGACAAAGACGCTCGGAACCTCGGGGCTCACGAGGGCTATCGGCCCGTGCTTGATTTCACCCGAGGCATAGCCCTCGGCGTGGATGTAGGAAATTTCCTTGAGCTTGAGCGCGCCTTCGAGAGCGATGGGATACATCAAGCCGCGACCGAGAAAGAGGAAATCGGTCGCATGTGAATATTTCTTCGCAATTCGTTGGAGTTCGTCGCGGCCGCCCAGCACCTTCTTCACCGCGCCCGGAACGGCCTCGAGGGCCTCGATAAAGCGAAGCCCCTCCTCCATCGAAAGATCCCGCATCCTCGCCTGCTGCAGCGTGAAAAGGTAGAGGGCGGCGAGCTGGCTCGTAAAGGCCTTGGTGGAGGCGACGGCGATCTCCGGGCCCGAATGCACGTAGACCCCGCCCTCAGACTCGCGGGCGATGGTCGAGCCGACCACATTGCAGACGCCCAGAACGGTGCCGCCCTTGCGCTGGATCTCTCGCATCGCGTAGAGGGTGTCGGCCGTTTCGCCCGACTGAGAGACGGCGAACCAGAGGGAATCCTTTTCGACGACGGGGTTGCGATAGCGGAGTTCGCTCGCGAGTTCCGCACTCGCAGGAATTCGCGCGAGCGATTCGAGGAGGCCGGCGCCGACGAGACCGGCGTGCCAGCTCGTGCCGGCGGCGATGACATGAACGCGGCCGACCTCCCGAAGCCGGCGCTTGTCGAGGTTCAGACCGCCGAGCTTTGCACTCGCCGTCTCGCGATCGATGCGCCCTGACAAGGCGCGCGCGATCGATTCGGGCTGCTCGAAGATCTCTTTTTCCATATAGCAGGGATAATCGCCCTTTTCGATATTGTTGAGTTCCCAGGTGACCTGATCCACCTTCTTGTCGACAGGCCTGTCGTCGCGGCCCGTCGTGCGGTAGCCTGAGGGCTCGATGACAACGACTTCGCCGTCGTTGAGATAGACCACCTGGCGCGTATGGGAGATCATCGCCGTGACATCGCTCGCGAGGAGCATCTCGCCCTCGCCGACACCCACCACGAGGGGGCTGCCGTTGCGAGCGCCGACGATGAGTCCGGGATGGTCGGCGTGGATGACGGCGATACCGTAGGTTCCCTCGAAGTGGCCGAGCGCGGCCTTGACCGCGGCCTCCAGATCGCCTTCGTAATAGCGGGCGATGAGGTTGGGAATGACTTCGGTGTCGGTCTCGCTCGCGAAACGGACGCCGTCCTTTTCGAGCATCTCCCGAAGCGGGCGGTAATTCTCGATTATTCCATTATGCACGACGGCGATCTTGCCCGAGGCGTCGAGGTGCGGATGGGCGTTGGCGTCGGTGACTCCGCCATGTGTCGCCCAACGCGTGTGTCCGATACCCCAGTCGCCGGGAAGATCCTTGGGCACCACGGCCCGTAGCGCCGCGATCTTGCCGATCTTCTTGATGACCTGAAGTCGATTTCCTGAGGCCTTTGGGGCCCCCTTCGCGCCACCTTCTTCGGAGGCGCTTCCGGCCAGGCCGACCGCGATTCCAGCCGAATCATAGCCGCGATACTCGAGGCGCTTGAGGCCTTCGAGCAAGATGGGGGTGGCCCGTCGAGGCCCGACGTAGCCCACGATTCCGCACATAGTCTCTCCTTCGATCCCCGATCCCTCGGCTCGCGGTCCGTCCACGCCGGCCGCCACCTCGGAAAGGTAGGCATCGCTCTAAAGTTATCTGAAACTACCATGCCGCGAGGTCGACGTCCAGCGTCCCCGTGCCGCCCGACATCGCCTCCTCGAGCCCGCGATTGCCCCCGACCTGCCCCGCGACTAAAATGCCCCGATGCAGATCAGTTCCGGCTTTGGCGCCCCGGTCTTCCACTTCGCGGTGACCGGCTCGACCATGGATGAGGCCCGGCGCCTCGCGGCTGAGGGCTGTCCGGAAGGAAGCCTCGTCATAGCCGACTGGCAGAGCGCGGGCAGGGGAAGGACGAAGGGCAGGCGCTGGCAAGGCGAACCGGGACAATCGCTCCTGGCCACCCTTGTCGCACCACGGTCCTGGAAAGATCTTCCCGGTCTCAGCCTCCGGGTCGGCCTTGCGCTGGCCCTGGCTTGCGACGATTGCCGTGGCGGTCCCCGTCGGGAAGACGATCTCGAGGGCCGCCCGGACGAAACGATCGGTGGAAGCGGCTTCCCGATTGAGCTCAAATGGCCGAACGATCTCATGGCGAATCTGTGCAAGCTGGGCGGGGTCCTGTGCGAGTCGACACCCGGCGCAATCCTCGCGGGATTCGGCATCAATGTCGCCCAACGTGAGTTTGGCGGAGAGCTCGCCGCCACGGCCACCAGTCTGGCGATGCTGTCCGGAGGGAAGGCGACGACGAGCCGCGAGGAGCTCGCCGAGGCCTGTCTCCGACGCCTCGCCGACATCGAAAAGACGAGGGACTGGCGCGAGAAGATCGAGGCACGTCTCTGGATGCGGGGTCGAAGGGTCCGCATCGCCACGGGCCTTCCCGACGCGGGTGAGTGGGCAGAGGTCAGGATCGTCGGAATCGATGCCGACGGCGCCCTCCTCGCCGAGGACAGGGAGGCGCGACCGCTTCGGTTTTTCTCCGCCGAACTCGGGCCGGCCGGGACGCGTTGACCCTTTGCCCCTTCCCAATTAAGCTAGCGCACATGAGTCCGTCCGCCAAGGCAGGTCCCGAGGGCACGAATCTGGTCGAGAAAATCCTCTCGATCTTCGCCTCGATCGGCGATCCAGACGCCGAAAAGAAGAAGATACTCAAGGCGATCGGCCGGGACCTGTCGCGTTCCCGCTTCAAATTCATACGAATCAAAGGGAACGAGGCGCTTCCCGCCCTGGCCCGCTTTTTCTACGAACTCTACAAGATCACGGCTCCTGCCCAGGTCCTTTTACAGAACGCGGGCAGCTCGGCCTCGCTGCGGTCCTTCGTCATAGAGAACCACCTCTCCGACGATCAAAAGAAGTTCTCGGGCCGCCTCACCGAATCGTGGATTCTCGAACAGGCGAAGACCCGTGATCTCAAGAGCCTCGCGGAGGCCTGCCAGTCGGACCTGACAACCTTCCTCGCCTTCTTCGATTCGGAACGGACCCGCGAAATCGACGCGGCCTTCAACACCCTCGTCGCCTTTTCCAATTTCGTCAATTTCGATTTCTATTTCCTTCTGAAGAAATTCGACTCAAGCCTTCCGGAAAGGAATTTCAGCTACAAGCCCAAGTTCGAGGCCATCAACGCGGAGTATGTCACCGACGACCTCGCCGACTTCCTGGAAGTCTTCCTCGCCCTCGACCTCGACGCCGAATGGAGCCAGGTCTTCGCCACCCTCAAGGCCTATCGCAATACCGAAATCATCCAGGCAGATTCCTGGAACAGGATCCTCGCGCCGGCCGCCGAGGTGCGACGCAGCCAGGTTCTCGAGCAGTTCGTCCGCTTTATGAAGAAGGATCCCTACTGGAACGCCCAGCCCCGCTATCCCTCCGAGCGCATCGTCGAGCCATTCCTGCAGAAGATGCGCACCCAGGTGGAGACCCTCATCCACAAGATCAGCGCGGAAAAGCGCAACGCGAAGATCGACGAGGTGGCGAACCAGATTTTCGGGACCTCGGTCGTGGTCCGCATGAAGTACTACGCGGAAAAGGCGAATGTCGTCTTCGCGAAAAAGATGCTGGGCGGCTACACCCAGGTGCAGTCGCTCAACTATCTCAAGGCCTACCTGATGGATCACTTCAAGAAGGACATCAGGGAGATCGTCGACCTCCTCCTGATCCGTGGCAAATGGTCGACGACCGTCCAGTCGCAGCAGCTCTCCGATTCCTACCACGCCCTCCTTGAGGTTTCGAGCGACATCCTGACCTTCGACGAATCGCTCGGCGACGATACAGATTTCGGCACGCGGATCCGCTCGGCCCTCGCCAAGAGCGACCGCGACAAGGAACAGCTCAAGTATCTCCGCACAATGCTGAAAGACGCCAACGACAAGGCCGCGGCCCTTGTAACCAAGTCGGCCGTCAATCTCATCCAGCTCGGCCGTCAGCTGAAATTCCTCATCGAGGACCAGGTGAAGACCGGCAGGCACGTCGTCATCATGAATTGGAAGGAAATCGAGGGCGCCAGTTCGGGCGACATCAAGACCCAGCTTGTCGAAAGCTACAAGAAGATTTACTACATGGTACAATTATTGCAGAACTTCGTGAAGAAAGAGGACACCGAGGAAAAGTAGGCCTGGGCGGCCCGTCATCTCACGATGTATTTTTCGAGACGCTTGCCGACCCGTTCGGGGACCCGGGCCTCCACGATCGTCGCGTTGTCCTCCCGCGATTCGCCGAGCACGAGGGCCTCGCGGTGCAGAAGCGCCACGAGCGCGTATTCGGCGTCAGGAATGCGGAAATTCGCAACGCTGTCATTCTCGACGAGGGCCGCCTCGATCGCCGCGTTGATCCCCTCCAGGCCGAAACCGGTTCTTATCGAAGCGGGGTGCGCCCCCGGGTGCCGCGAGGCGAGTCCTGCCGCGGTTACCTCATCGAGGAGGTCCACCTTGTTCAGGACCACGACGCGCGGCACGTCGCCCGCTCCGATTTCGCGGAGCACCTCGTTCGTCGTCTCCATGTGGCGGTCGGACTCCGGATCGGACGCGTCGACCACCTCCACGAGGAGGTCCGCGAGGGCCGCCTCCTCGAGTGTCGCCTTGAAGGCCTCGACCAGGCCATGGGGAAGATTGCGCACGAAGCCGACTGTGTCGGTGAGAAGGAGGACGGCGCCCTTGACGGTCGTCATGCGCCGCGTCGTCGGATCGAGGGTCGCGAAGAGCTTGTCCTCCGCGAGAATGCCGGAATCGCACAGGGCGTTAAGAAGGCTGGATTTGCCGGCATTGGTATAACCTACCACCGCGGCCCGCGGCACGGCCTGGCGCTCGCGCCGCTTGCGTTGCGTGTCGCGCCGGGTGCGCACGACCTTGAGTTCTTCCTTGATCTCATGGATGCGCCGCTCGATCTCGCGCCGATCGAGCTCGATTTTCTGCTCTCCCTTGCCCTTGGTGCCGTAGCGGCCGCCCCGCTGGCGCGAAAGGGCGGAATAGGAATGGGCGAGCCGCGGGAGGGCGTATTCGAGCTCGGCGAGCTCGACCTGGAGCGAAGCCTCCCTGGTCAGGGCCCTGCCGGCAAAAATACGTAGTATGAGTTCCGAGCGATCGTAGACCTTGAGCCCCGAAAGCTCCTCCCAGTTGCGCTGCTGGATGGGCGTAAGCACATGATCGAAGAGGATGGAATCGACCTCTGCCCCCTTCGCGATCGCGACGATCTCGTCGGCCTTGCCCGTGCCGACGAAAAGAGCCGGATTGCGGTCGCGCACCCTCACGGGGGTGCTGCCCCTGACCTCCAGGCCGAGGGTGGCCGCCAGGCTTCCCAGTTCGCGGAGGAGACTCTCGGATTCGTGCTTTCCGACCCGGTCCGTCTGTATTCCGACGAGCCAGCTCCGCTCGAGCCGGATCGTCGTGTCTTCCATCTCTTTCATATAACACTTCCCTATTGTTATGACGATCCTACTCCCGTATCAACGAAAGTTTCAAGCGGGCCGGCCGAATTCGCGAAAACCCCGTCGCGGGCCCGAATTCCCGGTTATATTACCATAGCATTGCGCATATTCCGTCGCAACTCATTGACACGATCCCCGTTTTTTTAGTACTAAATATCATCGTATAAACGTTCAGGGCAGACGCACTGGGGACTTCGTGGAAGTTCGCCGCGTCGCCCGCGGAGCATGCTCCGCATGGAGAGAAGAAGATGAAGTACCTCAAGGTAGCCGCAGTAGCCGCGATCGCGCTCCTCGCATTCAGCTGCGCGCCCAAGCTCCCGCAGGCCGAGGTCGATGCGGCCACCGCCGCTTTCAACGCTGCGAAGACCGCCCAGGCCGACGTGTACGCGGCCGATGCCTTCAAGACCGCCTCGGCGGCCAACGATACGCTCCAGGCCGATCTTTCGTCCAAGGCTTATGCCAAGGCCAAGACCGATGCCAAGGCCCTCCAGGACGCTTCCGCCGCAGCCTCCGCCGCGGTCGACGCCGGCAAGGCCACGATGAAGACGAGCCTCGACCAGGCCGTGACCGACCTCGGCGCCGAGCTTCCCGTCGTGCAGAAGGAACTTGCCAAGGCAGTGCATGCCGGCAAGAAAGCCAAGCTCGATGTCAAGCCCTACAAGACCCTCGTCGCCGACACCAAGAGCGGTCTCGCCGACGTGAAGTCCTCGGAAGACGCCGGCAACATCGCCGACGCGAACACGAAGATCACCGCCCTCAAGGCGACCCTCGACGACGCCAAGGCCAAGCTCGAAGCAGCCGGATACAAGGCGTAACGAGACCCGAATCGCAGCCGTGGCGCAAGCCCGGCGCATTCACGAGGGGGAGCCGAAAGGCTCCCCTTTTTTTGTGCAACCTTCGCGGTGGTCGGCGGTCGATCCGCGCCTTCTTTCGGCCGCATTGCCGTTCCTCGTCCCGCGATGCTAGAATCTTCGCGCGCGCGGCGAATGGCCACGCGCCAAGGAGCTCCCCATGTCATTATCGCTCTCCGACCTCGGCTCGGCCGTCCGCAAGACCGAATACGCCGTCCGCGGTCCCCTCGTCGCCCGCGCCCAGGAACTGGAGCGATCGGGCCGCAGGATCATCTGGTGCAATATCGGCAATCCCCAGGCCCTCGAACAGAAGCCCCTCACGTGGCTGCGTCAGATCATTTCGCTCTGCGAGTGGCCCGAGCTCGCCGAGGTGGCCAAGGGGGCCTTTCCCGCCGAGGCCGTCGAGGCCGCGCATTCGATCCTCAAGGGCAGCCACGGCCTCGGCGCCTACTCCGAATCCAAGGGCCTCAAGGTTGTCCGCGAGGCGGTGGCCGATTTCATCAAGCGGCGCGACGGCATCGAAGCCGACCCCGAGGCCATCTATCTCACGGACGGCGCCTCGAAGGGCGTCCAGGCTGCGCTGCGCCTTCTCATCGCCGGTCCCTCCACCGCCGGGGGCGGCGATGGAATTATGATACCAATTCCCCAATACCCCCTGTATTCCGCCACCATCACCCTCTACGAAGGCAGGCAGGTCGGCTACCACCTCGACGAAAAGCACGACTGGAAACTCTCGCGCGAACTCCTCGAAGGAGCCTTCGCAAAGGCCACGGGCGAGGGCACCCGCGTCCGGGCGATCTGCGTCATCAACCCCGGCAACCCCACGGGCTCGGTCCTCGACCGCGCGAACATCGAGATGATCGTCGACTTCGCGAAATCGCATAACCTGTCCATCCTCGCCGACGAGGTCTATCAGGAAAACGTCTACCGAAAGGGCGAACGCTTCGTCTCCTTCGCGAAGGTCCTCTCGGACAAGGGTGAGCGGGGGGTTTCCCTCTTTTCGTTCCACTCCTGCTCGAAGGGCTATCTCGGGGAGTGCGGCCATCGCGGCGGCTACATGGAAATACGCAACATTCCCGCCGATGTCGTCGCCGAAATCACCAAGCTCCAGTCGGTCAGCCTCTGCTCCAACCTGCCCGGACAGATCGCGACCTGGTGCCTCGTGAGTCCTCCGCCGACGGGCAGCCCCAGCCACGCCATCTGGAAGGCCGAGCGCGACGCCATCCTCGCCGAACTCGGCTCCCGCGCGAAGTTGCTCGCCGACGGCCTCAACAAGATCCCCGGCATCGAGTGCAACGAGGTCGCCGGCGCCATGTACGCCTTTCCGAAAATCAAACTTCCCGCCGGCAGGACCGACGAGGAATGGTGCATGGCCCTTCTCGAAAAGACGGGCATCTGTGTCGTCCCCGGCACGGGCTTCGGACAGGACCCGGGCACGGCCCATTTCCGAACGACGATCCTTCCGCCCACCGCCCAGCTCAAGGAGGTCGTCGAACTCATCGCCGACTTCCATGCAGGATATCGTTGAGGAGAATGGACCGGGCGGCGTAAAACCACGAGGCCCATGGGCGCGGGCGCGGGCGACGGCGCGGGCGACGGCGACAAGGAACATTTCGTAATTGGACCTTTTGACCGGCGCGCGGTTTCGCGTCGCATGAATAGAGATTCGTTCGCAGGGTCGAACCTGCAGCCTAAGGAGGCAATTGTATGGAATGGAAGGCCAGCCACATCCTCGTGAAAGACAGGGCCCAGGCCCAGCAGCTCCTCATCAAGATAAAGCAGGGCGCCAACTTTGAGGGCCTGGCCCGCGAGTTCTCGACCTGCCCCTCCAAGAGCCAGGGAGGCGACCTCGGATGGTTCGGCCCCGGCAAGATGGTACCGGCCTTCGAGAACGCCTGCAAGAACATAGGAGTTGGTTCCACATCCGATGTCGTGCAGACGCAGTTCGGCTACCACATCATCAAGTTGACGGGGAAGAAGTAGGGACGGTCGCGGATGCCGGCTGCTTGCGCTCGTGGGAGGTCGGCCGCCAGCGCGCACATCTCAGCCGACCGGCATCCACCGCTAAGGTCTTCCCCGCCTCCCATTCGCCGATTCATCCTTGACAGGCTGGGTTAGTGGGCTTATCGTGATTGTGAACGATGTTCACCATGAATGAACAAGCCGACGGAGACGTCAAAGTCAAATCGCTCGGGAAGGCGCTCGGCCTCCTCGAGTTTTTTACGCAGGAATGCCCGGAAAGGGGCATCTCGGAGTTAGCCGAACTCTCCGGTCTCCTCAAGAGCTCCGTGCACAACATGGTGAGCACCTTCGAAGCCTGCGGCTTCGTCGAAAAGAACCAAGCAACTGGAAAGTACCGCCTCGGCGTCAAGATACTCAGGCTCTCGAACAGCCTCTATCTGTCGCACGATCTAAGGAACCTCCTCCGCCCGAGGCTGGAGGACTTGGCCGCCGCCGCCAACGAAAATGTCTATCTGACTACCCTCGACGACGACAAGGCGATCTACGTCGACGCGATTTATCCGCCGGGGCGCTATTCGGGACGCTCGATCATCGGCATCGACGCGCCCCTGTATTGCACGGGGGTCGGCAAGGCGATAATGGCCGAATTGGGCCCTGCCCGCATAGACAAAATCATCGCCCAAGGCCTCGTCGCTTACACGCAGCATACGATCACGGACGGCGATCGACTTCGCAAGAACCTCACGGTGACTCGAAGCCGGGGCTATGCAATTGACGATATGGAACATGAGTTCGGCATTCGCTGCGTCGCCGTGGCCATAAAGAACATCAAGGGCAGCGTGGCCGGATCGGTGAGCCTTTCGGGACCGGCGCCCCGTTTCACCGACGAGCGCGTTCGCGAGTTCGCCACAATGCTGAAGAAACTCGCGGAGGATTCCCGCGGCCTGATTAGGCGATGATTTTTTTTTGCAAGGAGCGTTGAACAATGTTCACCAATGATGAACGAAAACGGAAAGCCACCGATTTTTCCGCCCGCCTGCAGGGCGTCGTCGTTCCCCTCGCCAGCCCCCTCCTCGAGGATGAAAGCCCCGATATTCAAGGGCTCTCAAGGCTCGTCGACCATGTCATAACTGGAGGAGTCGACGCGATCTTCTCCCTGGGCACCACCGGCGAATTCGCCCGATTCGATGGCTCGACGCGAGCGCGGATAG
>JAJXVS010000142.1 GCA_021782015.1 bacterium
TCAAGCTTTCGGACGGCATGGAAGTGCCCGCCGAGCTCGAGCCGAAGTTCAAGTTCGCCCGCCAGAAGTCCAAGCTGGCCGGCACGATCCGCGGCTCCTTCTTCGTGATCAAGGGAGAGTACGAATAAGGGTCAGACCCCCGCGGGGTCAAGAGCCGCCGCTGATTGAAGGCGCCGCGGTTGATGCGCTCGTCAAACCGCCGCTTAACCGATCCCCCTCGGATACGGCATCGAAAAACACTAATGATGCATGAGAGGACGAGGGATGACTCCTCGGCTTAATCCATTGTTGACCGATCAGCCCTTGGGCTTCCGTGCTCCAGCGAGCGCGGTCGCGAGGCTGGTGAGGGCGATGATGCCAGGAGCTATCGCTCCAAGCGGGCTGTTCAGGAAAAGGCTGACCGCGACGACCGCGAGGCTGCCGATTCCAAGCGCGAAGGCAAATAGTTGCCCCGTCTTGCTGGCACGAACCTCTTCTTGGACGAGAAGATCCTCAGCGCCATGACGGTGCTCAGCCTCCTTCTCAGCCATAGCCAAGATACGTTCAGCCGCACCAGGAACCGCGGCGTTATAGCGTTCGAACTCAGCGGCAGGCGGAAGTGGGCCGCTATAGGAAACGGCTTGATGACGAACGACAGGAGGCGGTTGACCACCGGCAGACGGCCTGGCAGGATTATTCTTGGCCACAGGGTTCCCTGTCTATCGCGGCACCGATGTCATGGCCGACCTTCACCCAATCCCCAGCCAGGGCATCCCGATCGCGGCTGGGGCCCTTCTTGAGGTCATCTATAGAGATCAGACGCCCCCCCGACATATCGAAGACCGAGGCGAAGCCATGCAGGAACCTGTCCCGCTTAGCATTTATCTTCACAATGTCCCCCTTCTTCATACCTAAAATATACTACGGTAATGAGTCATCTTGGAACAAGACCATAGTGCGCGGACCCGGGTTGCATCAGGAGGTCAACCGACGCCCCTCCGCGAAGCCCCGGGAAGCGGCGCCATCGCGAGGCTGTTGGCCATCTCGACGAAATCGAAGATGCGCTCGGCAGCGGGACCGAAGAGCTCCTCGGGGCCTTCGAAGTGGAACTGGTCGAAGGGCGGCTCATAGAGGGCGCCGAGGGGCACGTAGCCGTCGCGCACGAGACAGTCCACGAGGCTGTCCACGAACCTGAGCTGCTGCGGGTTGAAGGCGCCGCGGTTGATGTGCCCGGCGCGACGTGTCGCCTGACAAGCCTGCCCGAGATGCCTCGCGCCTTACTCCCTCGAAGGTCGAGCTCAACCGAGTCGCCTCCCTCCTCCCTTCCGGCCTTCCTCCTGCCTGACCTGGTGCTCAAATCTACTCCCTTCCACCGGCTACCTTGCCATTCCCTTCCGCGCACTCGATCAAAGGGACGGGAATGGGAGTGAGGTCCTTGCTTTCTTTCTTAGATTCTTCTTGACAGCGTGGCTGTTTAGTGTATTCTGCTTCACAAGATATTGATATTTTGTGAAGTTACCACACATCATCCTAGGGAGTATTTTGATGAAATCATTGGATACCCAAATCGATGAATCAAGCCAAGTTATTCCCAAACTTAGACTTATTATTAAGACATTGACTCACAGCGAACGAATAGTTTTACAATATTGTATTGATCAAGGAAATAAAATTCATGGAATAGACCTTAAAGAGATAGCTGACCGGTGTTCTGTATCATCGGCGCTGGTGGTGAAGGTAGCAAAACGCTGTGGTTACGCCGGTTTCCGAGAGCTTCGATCGGCGTTGGCATCGTATGCCATGCAGAATCAAAACGATCTGCACAAGGAGCTCGATCCAAATGATGGGGTCAAAACCGTGATTGAGAAGGTTTTTACGACCTCAATCATTGCCCTGCAAGAAACCATGCAGGTTTTGGATCCCGGGGAATTAAAGAGAGTTGCGGAGAAATTCTTCGCTGCGGAGCAGATCCTTTTTGTTGGCGTAGGCGGTTCGGGCGCCCTCGCTCTTGATGCCTATCACAAGTTCCTGCGAATCGGCGGGCGAGTCCAATATACGACGGACTCGCATCTGATGGTCATGTCCGCCAGCCTGATGACAAGCAAGAGTATTCTCGTCGGATTCTCACATTCAGGCAGGACGACGGCAGTTGTGGAGGCGTTCAAGGCTGCCCGTGCGCAAAATGCCATCACAGTTGCGATCACCAACACGCCGGAATCCTTGTTGAGCCAATACTCGGATCACCTATTTTGCTCGGTGGCTCAGGGATCGCCGATCAATGGCGAAGGTGCGGCCGCGCGCATCGCTCAATTGAATATCCTCGACATTCTCTTTGTCCTCTATGCCCAGCACGACTATGAGAAGTGCTTGGCTAACCTAACGAAGACCATCGAGTGCGTAACGAACCTCAGGGCTTGAAGGCTCATTTCGGGAGCATTTTTGGGAGGCATTCATTGTGAAGCAGCATTTTCGGTACGCCACGCGAATCAACTCATTCAAAGCGAGGACAGACCTCCATTCATGGAAGGAGGGGAAGGGATCTGTCCTTGGCCTGATGGATCGTATGGATTTGGTGAAAGGGTTGAGCGGAGTGTTCGTCAATTATCCCGAGCATATTGCAGGTCCAGATGGAAAGGTTCTCAAAGAACGGATCAGAGATTCGCCGTTGGAATTCTATGGCTGGAACATCCGCTTCCCCGAAGAATTTCTGGACGGCGGCTTCACCAACCCTTCGCCTAACATTCGGTCTAGGGCGATCGATCTGTGCAAGCGGTCGGTGGACGATTGCCGCGCCTGGGGCGGAAGCGAGGTTGTCATCTGGCCGGCTTTGGATGGTTTTGATTATCCGCTGCAAAATGATTTTGAGACACTCTGGAAGCACGAACTCGAAGGCATCGCCGCGGTGGCAGAATACGGGAAGGACCTCAAGATCAGCATCGAGTTCAAGCCAGCCGATCCCCGCCGTCGCTGCATCTTCGACTCTACAGGGACCACCTTGCTGGCCGTCAACGAATTGGGTTTCCAGAACCTCGGTCTGACCTTGGATTATTGCCACGTCTTGATGGCCAGAGAAAACCCCGCGCTCTCTGCCGTCCATTGTCTCCGGCAGGAAAAGCTGTTTGGCATGCATATGAACGACGGCAACGGATTCCTCGATGACGGTCTGATGGTGGGGAGCACGACCCCCTGGCCTACCCTTGAATTGGTCTACTACCTGCTGAAATACGGCTTTGGAGGGGTACTCTATTTCGACACATTCCCCGTTCGCGAAGACCCTGTGGCAGAGTCCGAAAGCAACATAGCGCAGATGGAATCGTTCGCCGACCTCATCGAAACCTGGGATGGCCCCAAGCTCGACGAGCTCCGGGCTTCCCATGACGCTTTGGCGATCCTAAAGTTGGTGGGAGCCCGCAAGTGACTGCCTCGCCGCTGGTCGTGACCTTGGGCTCCGCGAACTTCGACCTAATTTCACACGCCAGCCGCCTCCCTCTCCGGGGCGAGACACTTCCCGGTGAAGGCTTCAGCATGCAACCTGGAGGCAAGGGCGCCAACCAGGCAGTCCGCGTGGCCTTGAGCGGAGGACGGAGCACTTTTGCGGGCCACTACGGTCACGACATTTTCGGGCCGATGCTCCGCGCCTATCTTGAGGCTGCGGGAGTCGATATCGCCCATTTTACGCCAGCAGGACCGAGCACCGGTATTGGTAATGTAATTATGGAAGCCGACGGCAACTACGCGTCGGTGATCTTGCCGGGGGCCAATGCCTTGTTCACGCCGGCAGAAGTCGACTCGCTCGAGTCTTTGGTAGCCGGGGCCGATGCGCTCCTGCTTCAGCTCGAGTTGCCGATGGACAGCACCATCCGTGCTATTCACCTGGCCCGACGGCTAAAGGTACCTGTAGTTCTGAATGCCGCGCCCGCCCACAAGCTACCCGCGGAGCTGGAAGGCGCCATCGACTTTCTGATTGTCAACGAGGTGGAGGCAGAGATGCTTTCCGACCTGCCCCTGGGCCGAAACTTCCAAACTGTGCAGACATGCT
Source organism: bacterium (assembly GCA_021782015.1). GTDB lineage: Bacteria > Spirochaetota > Spirochaetia > Treponematales > Rectinemataceae > CAIJMU01. The sequence goes on from JAJXVS010000142.1 coordinate 4,019, forward strand.
GCTCAGGCCTGAAGAGGTATGCGAGGAACGTAATCATCTCCCTTGGTTCCTCTGGCGTGTACGCGTCGGATTCCGATGGCCATAGCCTGCGATTGCCCGCCCACACCGTCGACGTTGTGAGCGCCGTGGGGGCGGGTGACACATTTATCGGCGAGTTTCTTGTGAGGAAACTCAGTGGCGCACCTTTTTTCGAAGCCATCAGCTGCGCGAACGCGGCGGCGGCGATGGTCATCTCCTCCCCGGAGGGAATGAAAAAACGCTTGAGCCCCGAAGGCGTCGAGGCTCAAGCCAAGGAGGTGAGAATGGCTTGAACACCAATCTCTTGTCCTATCCAGCGTCTAGAATATCCAACACACAGAGGAGAAGCATCATGTTTTTGAGAAAGAATTCCTTTTTTGCCCTGGCTACTGTAATATTCGCATTCGTTGTTGCTCCCATCGGCATGGCCCAAGCCCGCTTCGATCCCGATAATGAAAAGAGCGCCATCAATTGGGATCAGCTGACGGCCAAGTTCGGCGCCGTTCCCAAAGCCCCCGCCGGACTTAAGCTCGGTTCCATCATGAAGTTCCTCGGCAACCCCTATTGGACTCTCCTGGCCAAGGGCATGACCGAGCAAGGTGCCAAGTACGGTCTGAAGGTCGATGTCCAGGCCGCCCAGAGCGAGTCGGACCAGGCCGGGCAGCTTGCGAACATGGAGACCATGATCGAAAAGGGCTACAAGGCATTCCTTGTCTCGCCCCAGAGCGACACGAACCTTTTGCCCGCGGTCCAGACCGCCCGCAACAAGAAAGTCTTGGTCGTCAACGTCGACGACGCGGTCCTTCCCGATGCCGAACACTTTGTCGGTCCCATGCAATATGAGAACGGTGTCCGCGCCGCTAAGTACTTCATTGCCAAATATCCGGCCGGCGGCAAGGTCGCAGTTATAGAAGGACAGGCAGGAGCCTACGCCGCCAAGCAGCGCACCAAGGGCTTTGCCGATACGATGGCAGGGACCAAATTCAAGATAGTGGCCAGTGTCCCCGGCGATTGGGACAGGCAGAAGTCCATGGACGCCGCGACGACAATCCTCCAACAATACCCCGACCTCCTCGGCTTCTATTGCAACAACGACGGCATGGCACTCGGGGTGGTCGAAGCCGCACGAAGCGCAAACAAGATCGGGAAATTGACCATTATCGGAACTGACGGCGTAGGTGAGGCCTACGATTCAATTCGCGCCGGGGAACTCACCGGAACGGTCGACTCTTTCCCGGAACTCACGGGACAGACAGCCGTCGACGTGGTCCTGCGACTTCTTGGAGGTCAGAAGCTGCCCCGGGTCATCTATAGTCCCCAGAACCTGATCACCCTCAAGAACATCGACAACGTACTGGCCCCCGGCTTCTGATTTGACGGAGAGGCGAAGGGTCCTCCGCGTCTGCGGGGGACCCGAGCTACCGAGGATGGAGTGAATGGAAAGTCCCTACGCAGTTGAATTGATCGATGTCTATAAATCGTTCCCGGGAGTCAAGGCCTTGAGCGCTGTTTCCCTCGCGGTGAAGGCTGGCGAGGTACATGCGCTCCTGGGTGAGAACGGCGCGGGCAAGTCGACTCTTCTCAAGATCCTTTCCGGTGTCTACATTCCTGACCGCGGGATCGTCAAGCTGGAAGGCAAGGAAATCCGCCCTGCGAGCCCGAGCCATGCCCACCACATGGGAATCAGCCTGGTCCACCAGGAACTGCAGCAGGTTCCCGAACTTTCGGTCGCGGAAAACTTGTTTTTGGCCCAGGAAATTCATTATCCGGGACGTATTGTCATAAACCGACGCAGGAGCGCCGTCCTGGCCGCGGAATTGCTGGCCAGAATCGGAGTGACGATAGACGCGAGAGCCAAAATCAAGACTCTCGGCATCGCTGAACGCCAGATGATCGAAATTGCCAAGGCTCTATGGGGCAAAGCCAAGGTCATCGCCTTCGACGAACCGACATCGAGCCTTTCCAAGGCGGAGGTGAATCAACTCTTCAGAGTCATCAAAGAACTGAAAGAGAAAGGCGTCGGAATCATTTACGTTTCGCACCGCCTGGAAGAGATTGGCGCAATCGCCGATACAATCTCGATTCTGCGAGATGGGCAAAACATCATCTCGGGCCCCGCCTCCGAGTTCGACGAGGCCCGAATGGTCAAATCAATGGTCGGTCGGGACCTCAGCTCCCTGCCCCAAAGAGCCGACATAGCGGGAAACAAGGTCGCTGAGGATTCCGGAAACCGAAGAATCGTCCTCCAGGCCAGGGGGCTGACCAACCGTCGATTGAAGGATGTAAGTTTTTCCCTGTATCAGGGCGAAATCCTGGGTGTGGCCGGTCTGGTCGGCTCTGGCCGCACGGAACTCATGAGGGCCGTTTACGGAGCCGATGAGGCCCTGGGCAAGGTTGAAATTCTCGGTCGCGATATGGCCAAGAGGTCGCCTCAAAAGTCCATCAAGGCAGGTTTGGGTCTTATACCCGAGGACAGGAAGGGACAGGCAATCCTGCGCCTCATGTCGATCAAGAATAATATTGTGATTTCTTCGCTCAAAAACGCTGAACGATTCGGCCTGCTAAGCGGTCGAAAGATGTCCCAGGCCGTGGCGGCCTTCTTCGATCGACTGATGATCCGTCCGAGGGATCCCGAGATGGTAATCGCGAACCTCAGTGGCGGAAATCAGCAAAAAGCCGTAGTTGCGCGGTCGCTTCTGGCAAACAGTTCGGTGTTGATTTTTGACGAACCGACTCGCGGCATCGACATCGGTGCGAAGGCCGATATCTACACGCTGATGCGCGAACTGGTCGCCCAAGGAAAATCCATAATGATGGTCTCTTCCGAACTTCCCGAGATTCTCCTTATGAGCGATCGCATAATTGTCATGAAGGAAGGCCGGATCACCGGAGAACTCAGCCGCAGCGAAGCGGACGAAGAACGGATCATGCAATACGCGACTGGGGGCAATTGAAATGAACGTCGTGCTGAAACAACTGAAACAACTCGGGATCCTTTTCGCCTTGATTGGGATCATGATAACATTTACCGTCCTGTCCCCTGTCTTCCTGACCGTGGACAATCTGACCAACATAGTAGTTCAATCCTCGATAAATGGAATTATCGCCGTAGGCATGACCTTGGTGATTATCCAGGGCGGGATTGATCTCTCGGTGGGATCCTTGGTAGCGGTGGTCGGTGTCGTCGTGACCACCTGCATGGTCCAGGGCATGAGCGTTCCTTTGGCGATAGCCCTCGGCTTGGGAATTGGCCTGCTGGTAGGAGGCCTGAATGGGACTATGATCTCCCGGCTCGGATTGCAGCCATTTATCGTCACACTTGGTACCATGAGTCTCTTGCGAGGCACCGCGCTGGTTTATTCCCACGGAGATCCGATCTTCAAGGTTTCTCGTCAATTCCGGGCGATTTTCGCGGGGCAGATTCTCGGGTTGCCGGGCCCCATCTTCTACCTGATCCTGGTCGCCGCCATTGGAATGTTCATTCTCAACTTCACCCGTTTTGGCGTATACATAAAAGCCATCGGCGGCAGCGAAGAGGCGGCCCGAATGTCCGGCGTCAATGTGTCCAGGTACAAAATTCTGACCTACGCGATCTGCAGCCTATTTACGGCCGTTGCCGCATTGGTAATGGTAGGAAGATTGGGCGCCGCCGAACCAATCGCAGGAAGTGGTTTCGAACTTGATGCCATAGCGGCGACTGCAGTCGGTGGTACCTCGATGTCTGGCGGAAAAGGAAATGTCACGGGAACGATCTTGGGCGCTCTGATACTGGGGGCTCTGCGAAATGGACTGACGCTGCTGAATGTTCAGTCCTTTTACCAAGTGCTCGCCACCGGCGCAATCATTCTCATTGCCGTCTCGATCGACCGCTTCGCACAGGTGAAGAAGTCATGACAATACAATCCTTTTCGCGTTGGTTCGGCCAGAATGGCAATAAGGCTGGAAAGGCCTACCTCATGCGCCGGAGGGATTCGCATCAGAGAGGAGTGATGGCTTGGGGATGAGGAAGACATTGTCCTTCATCGCGCGCTCGAAGCTGGAGTCCTGCGAAGCGGAGAGGCGCTTGATGAAGAGGAGGTAGGAAATCTGCTCGATCACCGTCAGCGGATTGGCGATGCCGCCCGTCCAGAAGGTTGTCCAGAGTCTGTCTACCTTGGAGCGAAGTTCACCGGTCAGCATGGGCCGTCCCTGTTGTCATGGTTTTGATGCGGTGCTTAGGATTCAGTGACGAAATGTGGCATCTCCAGTCAGGCGGCGAATCGCCTCACCTCGACCTCGGCACCGTGGTCGAAAGCATCGGCCGCCATGGCGAGAACCGCCCTTGTCGTCGCGCTATCGAGAATGTATTCGCCGCACTGGTCACAGACGCGGGCGGGGACACCTTTGATGATGATGGAGGATTCGCCGCGAGTTAAGAAAACAGTAGTCAAGCCGTCCTGATAGAGCCCTTCCTTGCAAATCAGACATTTCATGAATTTCCCCTCCTAGTCGTGAAGGTTTCGTCCTATTCTTTGGAATCTGAGCCATTCGCGAAACGGCATGGCGACTATAATTGAATATCATCGATCGCCCATCCCCTTCCGCAGCGCCTACTGATAATAAAAGGCCACGATCTCGTAGGGAGGTCGACTGCCCGCGCTCATGGTACGAGCGGTTTCCCAGTCGTGGTCGGCGTATTCCAACCAGGTCACTGGGCTGCCAGCGTCCCTCAGAGAATCACCCCCTCGTTCTTGATGACGCTCTCGAAGGAGTTGCGACGGGAAGCGCAACGCTCGAAGACGGACTGTTCATACGCGAGAACATCGATGGCCCTTCTCGTCGCGGAGTCAAGTTGCATCCGTATCTCCTCTTTTTGAAGTATACCGACGGTTGGTCGTCCCCGCTATGGCAGTTCCGAGCATCGCAAGCCTCGCCCAAAGAAGCCTGAGGATGAATCGGGGCGGAAAGGCCTTGAAGGCGGGCGCGTCTTTGGGAAGGGTCGCGGCCTCGGGCTTAAAACGAGTCTGGAGACGCATCTCTACCGCCGGTAGCGGACCGGCAAGTCTGTCTCGAAAGAGCGAGTACCAGTGCCCCTTCTCGTACTCGAGGTACATCGCCGAGTTGCAGCAGGAGGCCACGACTCTTTTGGTGAAGGCCTCTCCCTCCACGCGGTGATCCTGGAGGAGTTCCCTGCCCTTGAGAAAGACGAGCCTGTCCTTCCTGTAAAGGACGTAAGAAGTCCCTCCATCTTCCCCGAGTAGACGAGGGGCGCCCGGAAGCGCTTCCAATTGCCGCGAGGCTTTTTGGCAATCGTCACAATAGCAGGCGCTTGCCAGTATGGGCTTGCCCTTGGCTTCGAACTCGACCCGACCGCAGGAACAGCGAGCTAGCATCGGTATCTCCTTTCTCGGTCATTCTAGCCGACGATCTCTCAACCAGGTCACTTTCCGGGAGCGCCTCAGCCTCGCCCGATCACGATTCCCTTCGCGAGTCCGGCCGGGTCAAAGAGCCTGGGACTTTCCTTTTGCCGATCCATCAATCGAGCCCATTGGAAGGCATCCTCAAGGGTAATTGGACCTTGGGAGGGTCCCCGTTGCGGGGCATCATCCGGAGCACCGAAAAAAGCCGTACCGAGTTGGTAAAGAAATTCGTTGTAGGCTGGCCCCGGTGGATAGGAACAGGCCCAGGATCGCTCATCCTCCGAACAGGCGCTCAGCACCACTGTCCGGGGGCCCGCAAGGGTTCCGAAAACCCCGCCATTGCATTGGCCCATTACAAGGGCGAGGGTTGCCTTCGTCTCACCGATAGACGCTCCGAACTCCTCCGGGCTCAGGATGTCGGGACCCCAGAGGCAGAGCCCGGAACGATCGCCGTGATTGGACGCGACGAGGAGACCAAGATCGCCCTCGCCGATTTCGCCGAGCCATGAAAGCGCGTCCATGACATCGGCGCGGCGAGCACTTGTGAAACGCGATGGGGTGGCGCCGCCCAAGGGTGCCCTCCCCTCTCCCAGGCAGAGCCAGCACTCGAAG
>JAJXVS010000143.1 GCA_021782015.1 bacterium
CACGAAACTCGCCCGCGAGGGCAAGCTCGAACCGGTCATCGGGCGCGAGGCCGAGATCGAGCGCACCGTCCAGGTCCTCTGTCGGCGTCTCAAAAACAATCCCATACACGTCGGGGACGCGGGCGTGGGAAAGACTGCAATCACCGAGGGGCTCGCCCAGCGCATCGTCGCGGGCACGGTGCCGCCCCGACTCCTCGGCTATACGATCTACGGCCTCGATATGGGAGCGCTTCTGGCCGGCACCAAGTTCCGCGGCGACTTCGAGGAACGGGTGAAGCGAGTGGTCGACGAGCTCCTCAAAAAGGACAAGGCCATCCTCTTCATCGACGAGATCCACACGATCATCGGCGCAGGGGCTGTCTCGGGCGGCTCGATGGACGCATCCAATCTGCTCAAACCGGCCCTGACCTCGGGCAAGCTCCGCTGCATCGGATCGACGACCTTCGATGAATACAACAAGTACTTCGAAAAGGACAGAGCCCTGTCGCGGCGTTTCCAGAAAATCGACATCGTCGAGCCGACCCAGGCGGAAGCCCTCGAGATTCTGCGCGGACTTAGGACCAAATACGAAGAATACCACAAGGTTCATTATTCGGACGAAGCCCTCGATCTCGCCGTCACCCTGTCGGCCCAGTACATCACCGAGCGCCGGCTGCCGGACAAGGCTATCGACGTGATCGATGAGGCGGGGGCTTGGGCGCGGATCAACGCGTTCAAGAACGGCGAAGCCGAAAGACTTGCCGCCGAAGCCGAAGCCAAGAAGATCGAGGACGATGCTGCCAAGAAGGCGGCCCGGAAGGCCGAATCTGAAGATGCCTTGAGCGAGGCCATCGCTACGGCCGCGGCCGAGGTTGGAGCGTCTGCGGAGCGGGCCGAGGCCTCCAGCCAGGGCGCCGAGGGTTCCGCCGGAGCGGGTCCCTTCGAAAAAGCTGATCGCATCGACGCGCAGGACGCGATGGGCAAGAAGACCAAGCCTGATTCGTCGGGATTGGGAGCTGAATCCAGGGCGGGAGAGCCTGGACCGGGACAAAAAGAGGGCGGGAAAGATGGGCAGAAGGAAGGCATGAAGGAGGGCATGAAGGATGCTCCGAAGCCTCCCGAGGAGGCCCTCCTCGACATCGGCCGCAAGGAAATCGAAATTGTCGTCGCGAAGATCGCCCGCATTCCCGAGCGTTCGGTGTCGACCAGCGAAAAGGACAAGCTCGCGAGTCTCGACGCCGACCTTAAACATGAGGTCTTCGGCCAGGACCTCGCGGTCGATGCCGTGGTCAAGGCGGTAAAGCGGTCGAGGGCAGGTTTCCGCAGCCCGGACAAGCCCGTGGCCAATTTCCTTTTCGTGGGCCCGACGGGTGTCGGCAAGACCGAACTCGCCCGCCAGTTGGCCAAAAGCCTGGGCGTGTCCCTCCATCGTTTCGACATGTCGGAATATCAGGAAAAGCACACGGTCAGCCGACTGATCGGTTCACCTCCCGGCTATGTGGGCTACGAGGAGGGCGGTCTCCTCACCGACGCGATCCGAAAGACTCCCCATGCCGTGGTCCTTCTCGACGAAATCGAAAAGGCCCACCCAGATGTCTACAATATTCTCCTGCAAATCATGGATTACGCGACCCTGACGGACAACCAGGGCCGCAAGGCTGACTTCCGCAATGTCGTCCTCATCATGACCTCCAACGCCGGGGCCCGCGACATCGGCAAGAGCCTCATCGGCTTCGGCGAGCGGACCCTCACCGACAGCGCCTTGAACGAGGCGGTGGAGCGGGCCTTTACCCCCGAATTCCGCAACCGCCTGGATGCGGTGGTGCACTTCGAGAACCTGCCGAAGACGGTGATCGAGCGCATCGTCGAAAAGGCGGTGGACGAATTCCGGACCCAGCTGGCCGACAAGAAGGTGGCCCTCGTGACGACGCCGGCCCTCGTCAGCTGGATCGCCGAAAAGGGTTACTCGAAGGAGTTCGGCGCCCGCAACATCTCGCGCCTCGTCGAGGACAAGATCAAGACCTGGTTCGTCGATCAGGTCCTCTTCGGCAAGCTCACCGAGGGCGGCACGGCCATCGCCGACATCAAGGACGGCGAAGTCTCGATCGAGATCGGCTAGGCCAGGTTCGGGGCCGGATGTGCTCGCAATGGAGAGTCCGGAGGACGAAAGCGGCGGGATGAAGTCCTGGCGGCCCCTGCCGCAGGACTTCGTCGTCGTCTTTCTTTCGATCGTGTTCGCCGGTTTTTCCTTTGCCTTTCCCGACACCGGCCTCTCACCCTTCGCCTCTCTGGCGCGGGGAACCTTCATGGGACTTCTCTTTCTCGCCATCGCCATCCTGGCCCTCCTCTTGCCCTTTCTAAAGCCGGAAGCTCCGGCCCTCTTCCGCTTTTTCCGGACCTTTTATCCACAACTCCTCCTTCCCCTCTTTTTCGAGGAGAGCATCATCCTTTCGGCGGAGGTCATGAGGGGACTCGCCTTCGACGGCCTGATCGCCCGAATCGACAAGACCCTCTTCGGCTTCCAGCCATCCCGGCGCTTTCATGAAAGCCTCGCGGGAATTCCGGCGATCAATGAACTCATGTTCGGCGCCTATTTTCTGTATTATGTCCTTTTTGCCGTCACGCCCTGGATCCCCTGGCTGCTCGGACGCCGAGAGACCGCCGAAAGGGAGATCTTCGTCTATGTCTCGATGATGACGATCATTTTCATCTGGTACCTCTTTTTTCGCGTGGAGGGGCCCAAATACTGGTTCAATGACCTCCGGAGCGTGGGCTACGGGGAATTCTCAGGAGGAATCTTCGTCGATTTTTTCCAGAACGTTTTCAGGAACACGAGGCTGGACGGGGCGGCCTTCCCCTCGACCCACGTGGCCTTTTCGCTGCTCATGACCATCTTCGCGTTTCGACAGTCCAGGCGATTCCTCTGGCTCTACGTGCCGGCCTTCATCCTCATCGCCTGCGCGACTGTGTATATCTATGCCCATTATTTCACCGACATCCTCGGGGGGATGGCCGTGACCCTCCTCCTCGAGCCTTTCCTCTGGCGCCTGTACCCTCGCCTGGCCAGGCGACTCGGGGGCGGGATGGCAAATCACCTTTCCGCTTCTGGCGATGCGACGAGGGGGGGCGGCCCATGAAACATCGGCGCCCGGAGTTCCCCTGGTTCGACGAAGACGATTCCTTTCCCTTTCCGGACCCCCGAAGCGCCGACGAGCAGGGCATCGTCTGCTCGGGCGGGAATCTCTCGCCGGGGATGTTGCTTTCAGCCTATCGCCAGGGACTCTTCCCCTGGTTCAGCGAGGGCGAGCCCATCCTGTGGTGGTCGCCAGATCCGCGCTTCGTGCTGGAAGTCCCGCGCCTCCATGTGTCCGCGACCATGCGCAAGGTGCTCAGGCGCCGGCCCTGGGAATGGGCCCTTGACCGGGACTTCGAGGCGGTGATCCGCCAGTGTTCGGCGATTCCGCGGAAGCGGCAGAGGGGAACCTGGATTACCCGCGACATGATCGAGGCCTATGTCGAGCTTCACCGGCGGGGCTTCGCCCATTCCGTGGAGCTGAGGCTCGAGGAAAGACTCGTCGGAGGATTCTACGGCGTCTCCCTCGGCTCGGTCTTTTTCGGGGAATCGATGTTCAGCCTCATCGACGACGCTTCCAAGGTCGCCTTTATCCCCTTTGTCCGCTTTATCGAGGCCCAGGGCTTCACCCTCGTCGATTCGCAAGTGTATACTGACCATCTTGCCGGTCTCGGCGCCGGGGAGACGAGTCGCGAAAGCTACCTCGCCCTCCTTGCACGGGCCCTTGACGCGCCGACGAAACGGGGAAACTGGGGAAGTCTCTTTCCCGATTTTTCCGATGCAGCGGAACGGATGAAGGAACCGGCGGGAAATTCTCCCTCACGGAAGCAACCGCGCCCTTCATGAAGATTCTTTTCGTCCAATTGCCCGTTCAGGAACCCTCCTTCGAGGGCACCCGGTCCAATGTCCCCCTCGCCGCAGGCTATCTCGCAGCCTGGGCAGAAAAGTGCGGCCTCCTTGGCCGCGACGAGTGGCGAATTCTGCCCCGCAAGGTCGTCGATTACGCCTCGGACCGGGCCCTGGTCGAGGCCATCGCATCGGCCTTTGCCGAGAACGCGGCGACGGGCGAATCCGGCGCCCCCGACCTAATCGCCTTTTCGCTCTACCTCTGGAACCTCGAGCGGAGTCTTTGGCTCGCAATGGAACTCGGCAGGGTGATTCCGCGGGCGCGCCTGGTCGCGGGAGGACCAGAGGTGGTGCGGGGCACCTCCCTCTTCGCCCGCTCGCCCTTCCACGTCCTTGTAGAGGGCGAGGGCGAACTGCCCTTTGCCCAACTTCTCGACGATATCAGGCGCGGCAAACCCCTCGAAAAGGTCTATCGATCCGGAGGGGACTTCGATCTCGGAGAGCTACCCAATCCCTACCTCGAGGGCATCATTCCCTTCGAGGCCGAAATTCCCGTCCATGTCGAGACCATGCGCGGCTGCCCGGCCAATTGCGGCTACTGCTACTACGGCAAGAACTTCCACGGGGTCCGCCGGATGAAGCGGGACGATGTCTATCGTGTGGTCGAAAGGGCAGGCAAGGAAGGCGTCTCGGAAATCTACCTGATGGACCCCTCCTTTCAGGCGACTGAGGATCTGCCCGAGCGTCTGATCGCCCTGGCCAAGGCCAACTCGGCCGGACTGTCCATCCACGCGGAACTCAGGCTCGAATCGATCAACGAGGAAGTTGGACGGCTCTATGCCGCGGCAGGCCTGGCCTCGGCGGAGGTGGGACTCCAGACGACCAACGTCAAGGCCCTCGACGCGGTCAATCGCCGTTGGGATCGCAAGGCCTTCGAACGCGGCGCCGAGGTTCTCGCGAAAAACCGCATCACGGTGAAAACGGGCCTCATCCTCGGCCTTCCCTTCGACGGCTACGAGGACGTGATCGCCACCTTCGATTTCCTCGGAATGACGGGACTCGGCCAGGACGCCGAACTCTACCCCCTTTCACTCCTCCCCGGCACCCTTGTGCGCGAAAAGGCCGACGACTGGGGCATGACGCGCATGGATCGGCCGCCCTACTGGGTGACGAGCACAGACTGGATTTCCCAGGACGATATTTCGGACGCGATCGCCGCCTTCGAGGACGGCTTCGACGTCGAATGGACGGCCCCTCCCGCCCCCCACTTCCGCGAATTCGAGAACGGCTATCGGGCCTTCGTCGACGCGCGGAAGGAGGAGAACCTCGACTGGATTCGCCTCAACCCGGCCAAGCTGGCCAACTCGATCACCTTTCTCGTCGACGCCGACAATCCCGAGGGCATGGCGCGGCTCGCGCGCATCGCCCGCGACCTCAAGCGCGACAATCCCTTCGCCCTCTACCAGATCGTCCTGCGCTCCGATTCGCGGGTGCCCGGCGAAAAACTCGTGCTGCGTCTCGCCGACGCCTTCGCCTACCGGGACCATTACTATGAATTATCACGATATTTCTCCCTCGACCCCCAGGCCGGCTACCAGACGCGGATGTACTTCGCGACGCGCAACCCGAGCCTCGCCTACCGGGCGATGGAGGAGGCCCAGGACCTGGAAACCTGCCTCGTCGTCGGCGGCAAAGGCGGCTTCAACGCCGACCGCCTGGCGGAGCAGCTCCCCTTCGTCATTTTCGACCGCGACGCCCTCCCCTTCGACCGCCTGTACGAACTCCTCATGATCTACACCGACTTCCGTCACATGCTGGTCGAAGCCCCCGAAGAACTTTGGACATAAGTCCAAAGTTCCTCGGGGGCTCTCGCGAGGCGTAGCCGAGCGTAGCCGTAAGAGAACTGACATAAGTCCAAGGTTCCTCGGGGGCTCTCGCGAGGCGTAGCCGCAAGAGAACTGACATAAGTCCAAAGTTCCTCGGGGGCTCTCGCGAAGCCTAGCCGAGCGTAGCCGTAAGAGAACTGACATAGGTCCAAAGTTCCTCGGGGGCTCTCGCGAGGCGTAGCCTCGGGTTTCGGGATGATGCTCCTCGACCTCCTGGTGTCGCAGATCGGGGGAAGGGTGGATGTCGATCGCCGACAGGGCTGCCATTTCACCATTCGCTTCGCGCTTGACTAGGTTCCGCTGCCAGTATCAGATGTACGGGCATGCAGGAACGAGGCAGCTTTCACATACTTCTCGTCGAAGACCAGCTCGTGCTGGCCTCGGTGGAGGAGACCCAGCTCAAGGGCTTCGGGTACCGCGTCATGCACGCGACGAGCGGCGAGGAAGCCCTGTCCCTCCTCGCCGAGGGAAGCGGGATTTTCGACCTCATCGTCATGGATGTCGAGCTGGGAAGAGGCAAGGACGGGATAGAGACGGCGAAGGAGATCTTGAGTCGTCGCAAGATCCCGATCATCTTCAGCACCTCCCACACCGATCTCGAAACCATCGAGAGGATGGAGAAGACCTCGCCCTACGGCTATGTCATCAAGAATGCGGGTATTTTCGTCCTCGAGGCCTCGATCAAGATGGCCCTCAGGCTCTTTGAGGCGAACGCGAAACTGCAAGGCCAGTCCGAGGCGATCAAGGATTTTTACAACAATGCGCCCTGCGGCTATCACTCCCTCGACCGAAACGGGAAGTTCCTCATCGTCAACGACACCGAACTCCATTGGCTCGGTTATACGAGGGAGGAACTCGTCGGGAAGGTCAACTTCGGCGAGTTGGTCGCGACCGGTTGGGGCGAGGTGTTCCGGCGGACCTTCCCCGAAGGAAAGAAGCCCGAATCCGTCTCGAATCTGGACCTCCGCCTGACGCGCAAGGATGGTTCGACCTTTCCGGTGCTCGTGTCGCGAAACTGGATTTTCGACGAGGGCGGCGAAATCGTCATGAGCCGTTCGACCCTCGTCGACAATACCTTGCAGAAGGAGGCCGAAGCGCGCGTCGCGAGCCTCCTCAAGGAAAAGAATCTGATCTTGCGCGAGGTCCATCACCGGGTAAAGAACAATATGAATTCGGTCGTCAGTCTCCTCGCGCTGAAGTCCGACACCTGCGAGGAGCCCCTCACCAAAAAGGTGCTCACCGAGGCGATCTCGCAGGTGGAGAGCATGGGATACCTGTACGAAAGGCTCTACCAGTCCGAGGTGAAGGGCGATGTGGAGCTTGCCGCCTATCTTCCCGGCCTCATTGGGGAAATGCTCCGCATTTTCGGACGCGGGGATTCGATTCGCGTAGTCTCCGATATTGCCGCAACCAGACTCGACGCTGGGCGCCTTTCGGCCCTCAACATAATCATCAATGAGTTAATTACCAATTCCGTGAAATACGCCTTCGATGGCGTTTCCGATCCCCTGATTTCCGTGACGGCTAAGCTGGTCGGCACCTCGCTCTCGATCGTGTATGAGGACAACGGCAAGGGCCTGCCGGAGAATTTCTCCGTCGGCGGCAGCGATGGCTTCGGCATGACGCTGATGGAGGGCCTCGCTTCGCAGTTGGGGGGCTCCATCGGCGCAAAGAAGGCCCCGCGGGGGGCTCGCTTCGTCCTGGAATTTCCAATCTGATTTTTCGCTTCTATCCGGCCTCAGTAGGCGCTGCGGAGGTCGACCTCGTCTGAGGCCTCGCCCCTTTCGATCCAGTCGGAGAGATTTCGGCAGGTCGCCTCGATTGCGGCCCGCGATGCCTGCCGCGTCGAACCGCCGACATGGGGCGAGAGGACGACGTTGGGGAGTTCGTGGATCGGAAATCGGGAGGGGGCGCCCATGGTGGAGCCCGGCTCGGGGTACTGGTACCAGACATCGATGGCGGCTCCGGCGATGACGCGATCGCGCAGGGCCAGCCAGAGCGCTTCTTCGTTGACCGTAGCTCCGCGGCCGACATTGACGAAAAAAGCCCCGCCCATTTCGGAAAAGGCCGAGGCATCGACGATGTTCTGGGTATCTGAGGTGAGGGGGAGGGCCGCGACGACAATATCGCGGCCACGGAGCGCCGCCTTCAGGTCGGTTTCGACACGATCGAAGCCGGGAGGAACCGGGAGGCCCTCTCGTCGGCGCCACCCCACGACCTCGCAGCGAAAGGCCTTGAGGAGGCGAGCAAGGGCGCTTCCGATGGCCCCCGTGCCGAGTATGGCGACACGTCGATCGAAGATGCTGTCCCATTCGTCCTCATTGCCCTTGCCGACCCAGAAACCGTGCCAACGCTCTTCCTTTAGGTCGTTATGATAGTCGATGGTGCGGCCAAACCAGGCGAGGATCATCGAGAGAGCTTTTTCCGCCACCGATTCGGCATTGGAATGGACATTGAAAACCCTGACTCCCCGACGCGCCAAAAGCTCGGCGGGAATGCCATTGATGCCCGTGATCGGAAGGAAGAGCGCCTTGAGGGAGGTGGCCTTTTCCGCCTGCAAGGTGGTCAGTCGTGAAGCCACGAGGGCTTCGATTCCGGCGAATTCCCTGGAAGTGGCCTCTTCGCCCATGAAGACTTCGACCGAAGGGAAGCGTTCGGCGAGTTCTTTCATGCGAGTCGACCAAAGCCGCGAGGCCGCGGGCACGAGCGCTCCAACTTTCATTCGATGCCTCCGTACTGGACGATTTTCCGAAGCCCTGGCTCGATGGCGGGCGGGCCCGCGGCGAGGGTGAGGGGCCCCACCTCGATGGAGGGGGCCTGCGTCGAGGGTGAGGGGCCTTACCTCGATGGTGGGGGCCCACCTCGACCCGCAAACTAGGGCAAGCTTCGATTCATCGGATATTACAATGAATCAATGGGAAAAAAGACCCGAAAATCTCAAGAAGACCTCCGGCGCGAAATGGCGCAGGCGAGATTCAAGGAGCCACTGATGAACATGGGAAAAGCGGCGGGGCGCTCGGCATCGCTCGCGGGCCTTATCGTACTTGTCCTGACTTTGGCATTTTCGGCCTGTGCGAGTGCGCCGAAACCGGCACCGCCCCCCGTGGCCGCCGCACCCGAACCAGCCCCCGATCTCGCAGCCCTGATCGGTTCGAAAGACACGCCGGCCCTGCGCAAATTCTTTTCCAACCGCGCCGCCCTCGACACGCCCGACGCGAACGGCAATTATCCCCTCCATAGCGCCGTGGAGCAGGACGCGCCTGACATTCTCGAACTGATTCTCGTGCTCGGAGCCAAGGTCGATCCGCTGGACAAGCAGGGCCGAACGCCCCTCAGGCTTGCGGTCGACGAGGGCAAGGCCCGCGATGCCAAGGTTCTCGCGCAACGTGGGGCCGATCTGTTCGCAAAGGATGCCGGCGGGACGACGGTCGCCGAGGCAGCCATTGCCAAAGGCGGCGATATGCTCCTTGCGGTCTTCGGCGGGGCGAATCTTAACGTCAAGGGCCCCGATGGAAAGACAGCCCTGATGATCGCGGCCGATCGACTTTCGGAGCAGGGCGTCAATGATCTTCTGAAGGCGGGAGCCGACCCGTCGATTCGGGACAATTCAGGCAGAAGCGCCCTCGATTTCGCCCTCCTCCACCCCGACCGGATAGAAGCCGGTCGCATCGCCGAGACGCTGGTGCTGCGTGGGGCCAACCCCTCGATCGGCAACTGGTCCTGGTTTGCCCAGGCGATCCGCGCGGCCGACTTCACGTCCACCCGCTTCGAGGACGGAAAGACGCCCCTCCACAAGGCTGTAGAAATAAAAGCCGGCGGCATCGTCCAGTTCCTCCTTTCCCGGGGCGCGAATCCCAATGCCCACGACGGCTCAGGTTCGACGCCCCTCCATGAGGCGATGCGCCTCGGTTGGGTCGATGGGGCCGCCATCCTGCTCGCAGGAAAGGCCGACCCGAATGCCCGCGACGGCTTCGACAATACCCCCCTTCATATCGCCCTTCCGCCGGGGAGCCGCCAGGCTGGAGTCGAGCTCTTGCTATCCAAGGGCGCCGATCCGACACACAAGGACCGAAATGGCAACACGGCCCTCCATGTCGCTGTCCAGGTCGGCTATTCGGCCAAAATCATTGGCGAACTCTTGGCCGCGGGCGCCTCGGCCAATGCGGCCAATTCGGA
>JAJXVS010000144.1 GCA_021782015.1 bacterium
ACAAGACTCGAACCCAGACCGGGGTTCAGGCCCTTTTTCCTCAGGAAATGCTCGATCCCGAACAGGACGGGAACGATGTGCTCGATTTCGGCCGTCTGGCCGATATGACCAATTCGCACGAGCTTCTCGAACAGGTCGAAGAGACCGTTGCTGATCTCCGTATGCACATAATTCTTAAGGAATTCGATCATCTCGGAGACCACGATGCCGGCCGGGCTTTTAGCCGAGGTGACTCCGTTGGCGTAACAGCCTTCCTCCGGGTAGAGCTCGAAACCGAGACTTTGAAGGCCTTCCCGCACGACCCTGGCGATCCGCGCGTGGCGCTCCAGGCGGGCGTCCCAACCCTCGGCGTGGATCGCCTCGAGGCTGGCCAGGAGGGCGCCGACATTGTTCACGGGCATCGTGACGGGCAAGGGATACATGACGCCCTTGCGGATCTCCTTGCCTTCCTGGACCTTCTTCCAGAGGAGGAGGTTGAGGTACCAGCCCGTGCCCGTCGACTTTCGCTTGAGGAGAATGTCCCAGCCGGCCTTGCTGACACCGACGACACCCAGGCCGGGAGGGCTTTCGAGGCCCTTCTGGGTGCAGGTCGCGCAAATCGCGATATTCCATTTTTCCATCTCGATGCGCTCGGTGCCGAAGGAGGAAATGGCGTCCACCGCGAAGGGAATGCCGTGCCGCGCGACGACAGCGCCGATCGCCTCGATGGGATTGAGGACGCCCGTCGAGGTTTCCAGGTGGACGACCATGACGAATTTCGTGCCGGGATGGGCGGCGAGGGCCTCGTCGATCATGGCCGCGGTGATCGCCTTGCCATGGGGCGCCTTGATCTCGATGACCTTCGCCCCGTAGGAAAGGGCCTGGTCGCGCATCCTCTCGCCGAAGGTACCATTGGTGGCGACAATCACCTCGTCGCCTGGGCTGATAAAGGTGGCCGAGCAGACCTCGTTGGCGACGCTGCCCGAGCCGGGAAACACATAGACCGAGCCGCTCTCGCCGAGACCGAAAAGAGGCTTGAGTTTTTCGACGCAGGACTTGTACATGCCGATGGCCGTCTCGCTGTAATGGGGGAGCTGCGTGGCGGACATTCGATCGAGCACCTCGCTGCTCACCTCGACGGGACCGGGAACCATAAGAGTCAGGGGTTTCACGACGCCCTCCATTTATTCCACTATGTGGAAATCTATTCCACTATCATGAACAGTATAGCATGGTTTCCGGGCCTGTCAAATCTTTCTGTAGCCGGGCTTTTATTGTGGATTCCCTAACCTTTGCAGGAAATAGGAAGGTGCGCGCTGGTTTTTTTTAGGATGCTGGGCTGGTTTGGGGCCGATGGAGCTGCGAGGGAAGGCCCAGGGGGGGCCGGGCGCCTGAGTCGACGGCAGGCACTCCCCGGTGCTGAGGGCCGGCGCCTTTGACTGGCAGGAAGCTCCAAGGTTAGTATTGTAAAAAGTGAAGGCGCAACGGCGAAGCTCCGGAACCGAAGGGACGCTGGATTGTATGTAGTGCGAAGGCCAAGCTCGTCATGAAATGAGGACAGGGATCGCGTGAAAGGGATCGCAGGAAAGGGATCGCATGAATAGGGAGCTTCCCGAATGCCGGCGCCGATCGGTAGCCGCCATTTCGACTATTTCAACTATTTCGACCATCGCGGCGGCGGCGGCCGCTCTCACCTTCCTCATCGGCTGTTCGAATCCGACCCAGGCTTCGCCTGCGTCGAGCGCGGCCACCGGCTCGGGTGGGTCGAGCTCGAGCGGGACCACTTCGGGGACGACATCGACCGGCAGCGGCACGAGCACCGCAAGTTCGGATCCGGCGACGACCTTGGCTGCGAAGGGAAGCGGAATCACGGCGATCGTCCTCGATTCCATCAATGGGGCGACGGTCGCGGGAGCGCAAATTCTCGTCGTCGACGCCTCGGGGGCGGGGGTCGGAACCTTCACGACGGGCAGCGACGGCTCTGTGGATCTAACTTCTTCGATGACCCTGGGTTCGATCTATACGATTACCGCCTCGGCCAGCGGGCGGGCGAGTTCGAGCCTGCTGGACTTCCGGGCTGCTTCGGGCTCGGCCCCAGCCCTCTACTGCCCCACGATAGCCATGGCGAATGTCGGCGCGGCGGCGCCCAACCTCGACGGCCTCTGGTATTCGACCGACCTGGGCGGCACCTGGACTACCTGGAACCCGGCCGGGGCCGCGATCTCCTTGGGGCAGGGAATCCAGATCAAGGCCCTCGTCGCGGGCGTCGCGGCCGTCGAACCGACATCCTGGTCGGGCTTCGGCGTCAAAATCGACATGGACAGGATGCCCACGGTCGATACGGGTTTCGCCGCCACCTACCCCGCCGGGGAAAAATCAGTCCTGAACGCGAGCACCGGGCGCTTCGAAACCACGGCTATCTTCGATGTTTCCACTACTGCCCTTTCTTCGGGAAGCCACGACCTGGACCTCGTGGCCTACGACGTGGCCAACGATCGGCTGGAGCTTTTACTTCCTTTTAATTGGAACGCAGCGGCGGCTACGGGAAGCCTGGCCGTGACCTTTGGCGGGCCGAGCGTCGAGATGCAGTCCTATGGAAGGTCCTTGCAGGCCTTTTCGCTCCCCGCGAGTCCCTCGGCCCGGGCCCTCGCCTCACAGGCCCTCGCCTCACGGGCTCTTGCATCCCGGGCCCCCGCCTCACGGGCCCTCGGATCGAGTTCTTCGCCGAGCTCCTATGCGGCCTTGCTGAGCTTTACCCTCGGCTCGACGACCTCGATCGCGCCGGCCATTTTGGGCTTCGAGGTCTGGCGTTCCTCCGACGGGAGCAATTACTCGGAAATATCGACCGTCAACTACGGAAGCCCGACGTCGACCTCCTCGTCGATGGGGAGCTTCTCCTTTTCCGATACCGACCCGGGCCTGTCCCTGGGAACAACCTATTATTACAAAGTGAAGGCCTTCACCTCCTCCTCGATTTCGGCCTTTTCACCGGTCGCGAGCGCCGCCTTCATCCCGCCCTTCACCGCCTCCCTCGTCTCGCCCTCCAACGGATCGGCCCTCGGGCCATCCGGCTCGCCCAGCCTCGCCTTCTCGATTTCCAACCCCTCCATCTGGTCGGCCGCCGCGGCGGCGGCTTCCACCGGGGACTATTTCTATTTTTCACTGCTGATCCGCGAGAAGGTCGGCACGCCGGTGTTTTATGGGGAATACCGCTATAATTTCTCTTCCGGCATCTTCGAGGCGCCGGCGAGCTATTCGTCGAGATCCGGAGTGGCCAGATGGTCCTCCGGCGCGATCCCCGTCAAGGGCATCGCCTATTCCGCGGGAACCATCAGCATTGTTACTTCCCAGGCCTGCGTCGCTTCCTTCGCCGATGGAAATGTGGCGGGAGGCCTCGCCCTTTCCGAGGGGAGGGCCTACGAGTGGGACATCTTCGGCGACTGGTGGGGATCGAGCTACGGCGACGTAGGGACTTCGGCCGCGATGGACTCGGCCTATTTCGTACAATCGACCGCGATGAACGGCAGCTCCTACAGTTATGCCAATACCTACGCGGGCGGCGAGGGAACGAGCAATGGCGCCTACGAATTCGACTGGCAGTGAGGGTCACGTGAAGGGGCCTGATCGGAGGGGCATGCGGGGGAGCAAATGGGTCATTGAAAAGGGCCGCCCCCGGAAGGCCCACGCGGGCGCCTCGCCGTGGGCTTGGTGGGCGCTTCTCCTTGCGACGGGCCTGGCGATGGTGGCCTGCTCCTCGCCGGCGGGACCGGGCCAGGAGGGAGTCTACTCGGCGCAGAATGCCACGGGAGGAAGCGGCCTTGCCTCGACTTTGGCGGCGCAAACATCGGCCGCCGCGCAGGCCCCCTACCGGCAGCTCGAGGCAAACGACGAGGCGGCGTGGACGGCGGCTTCGGCCTCGGGCGACCTGAGACAAGGGGCCCTCATCCTGAAGACTTCGGCTTCCTTTGATCCGGCCGGCCTCGCGAGCCTCGGCGCCACGCAAACGGGGAGCATCGCGGTGGCGGATGGAACCTGGCGCCATGTCTCCGTGACATCCGGCTCCGAGCGGTCGGTCCTGGCCGCTCTCCGCGCCGCCGCAGGCGTCATCTCGGTGACGCCGGAAAACGTACTCCGGATTCCGGCTGGAGAGCGGGGCCAGGCCCTCTCCCGAAGCCAGTCGCAGCCGTCCCTCTCCTCGTCCAGGGCCCTCGGCTCCTCCCTCCTCGACGATCCCTACGTCGCCTCCGCCGAGTACAATCTCGCCATCACCCATGCGCTCGAGGCCTACGCGGCCTACCCTCCGGGCGGCGGCTCGACGACGGTCTACGCCGCGGTCATCGACAGCGGCATCAACCTTCCGCACGAGGACTTCAACGCGACCGTGGCGAGTGGCTCGGGCTCAGCCGCCGCGACGCAATCCATCGTCGCGCGGGGGATGAGCGCCTTCATCCGGAACGGCGCGACCTCCTACACCTACGTCGGCGACGGAAACGCCCTGGTGCCGATGACAGCAGGAACCAATTGGGACGATGACGGCCACGGCAGCCACGTTGCCGGCATCATCGGCGCCGTCGGCGACAACGGCAAGGGCGTCGCAGGTGTCATGTGGAAGGGGCTCAAGCTCATCTCCTACAAGGTGCTCACCGACAACGAAAGCGACACTCTGGGCGCTTCGGGCGGCGACTGGGCCGTCTACGGGGCCCTCAAGGACCTCGCGGACTGGTGGTCGAATTCCGGGGCCTACGCCGGAACGACGCAGCATGCCGACACGAGCCAGATCACCCTCCCCGTCAACATGTCCCTCGGTTCCACCTACGCGAGCCCCTTCGAAATGGAGATGATCGCCTACGCCCTCCGGAAGAACGTCCTGGTCTGCGCCTCGATGGGCAACGACGGGAGGGCGACGGCCGAATACCCGGCGGCCTACACGGGCGTCCTCGCGGTGGGAGCCACGACCGGCGCCGACGAAGGGGCGATCTTTTCGACGACGGGCGACTGGATGTCGGTTTCGGCCCCCGGTTTCGACATAATTTCGACCTTCAACGGTTCGAACAACGATTACGAGTGGGATTCGGGCACCTCGATGGCGGCGCCCTTTGTGACGGGCCTGGCGGCCTATCTTCTTTCCTACGCGCCGGCCCTGACGCCTGACCAGGTGAAAAGCGTCATCGAAATGTCGGCCGACAAGGTGGGCGACACGGCCTCATACGGCGCGGGCTCCTACGGCAGCGCCAGCTACAGCTACAGCTCCCTTTTCGGCTACGGGCGGGTGAACGTCAAGAGCGCCCTCGACCTCGTCACGGGCCACGCGAAGAACTCGTCAGGCGCCATCATCGCGATTCCCGCGCCGGGATCGGTGTACAGCACAGGAACATTGACAATTACTCTCTCTTCCGCGAGCGGAACGAGCCCGACGGCCGACCAGGAGATCTATCTTTACGACGCCTCGGGCGCCTTCGTGGAGTCGGGCTTTACGAGCGACACACAGTATGTGGCTTGGCCTCAGGGACAGGCCCAATTCTCCCTTCTTAAAAGCGGCGCCTACACCGCGAAAACGAACTGCAACGGCACGGTCTATTTGGCGACGGCCACGGTCGGGACGACGGGCGACGCGTTCGCCGCGATCTCCCTGCCCTGAGGTCAGGGGCCTTCGCGAAGCAAAAGACCCAATTAATCCTAACTCAGGACCCGTAGGGCACGATGAAGGAGAATCGCGCCCCTCCCCATTCGCTTTTCCCGACTTCGATCCTGGCCCCCAGACGGCGGGCGAGACTGCCGGAGATCACGAGCCCTATGCCGCTGCCCTGCTCGCCCTCCGTGCCGCGCCGCGAACGCACAAAGCTGCCCTGAAGGCCGGCGGCCTGCGCGGGCTCGATCCCGGGCCCAGAGTCCTCGACGGAGAATTCGATGCCCTCGGAACTGGCCATGGCACGAAGGGCGACCTTGCCGCCGCGGGGGCTGAACTTGCAGGCGTTGCCGACGAGGTTGCGGAGAATCGTCGAAAGGGCGAAGGAGTCGGCGCGGAGCCTGTGTGGCTTCCCCTCCGCCGCGACGATCACTTCGATGGCCTTGCGGGCGGCCGCCGTTTCGACGCTCGCCGCGGCTTCGGCGAGGAGGTCGGCCGCGACCAGTTCTTCGGTCTTCATCGGCGCGCTCTCCGTCTCGGCCCGCGCCCAGGCGAGGGTGTTGTTGAGGAGCCCGACGCTCCGGCCCACGGTGTCGCCGATCGCCTCGAGTAGTTCCTGGACCTCGACGGGATCCATGCCGCGCCAATCCCTCACCATGATGTCGACCACCCCCGGAATGCTCGAAAAGGAATTCCGCAAATCGTGTCCGAGGATATAGAGGAGCCGATCGCGGGCCTCGACCGCATCGGCGAGGGACCTGTTGTGCGCGGCCAGCTCGGCGGCGTTTCGGTGAAGGCGCACGTGGGTATCGACCCTCGCCACGAGGAGGGCGTCGATCACCGGCTTGGTGATGTAGTCGACGGCCCCTTCGCGAAAACCCCTGACCGCGTCCTCGGCCTCGACCTGGGCCGCCGTGAGGAAGATCACGGGAATGTCGCGCGTGGCCTCATTCGCCTTGAGATGTCGGCAGGTCTCGTAGCCGTCCATGCCCGGCATCGAAATGTCGAGGAGGATGAGGTCGGGGGCCTCAGCCGCGACAAGGTCGAGCGCCTCGGCGCCCGAGGTGACGGGGCGCGGATCGAAGCCCGCCTTGAGCAAGATCGAGGACGCGAGGGCGAGGTTTTGCGGCAGGTCGTCCACGATGAGGACGCTGCCCTTGCCATGATTTTCATCCATTGTGATTCGGCCCTCCCGAGCCTCTGTCCGCGTCTTCCTCCAGGTCGGGCACGTTGATCGCCACTTCCTCGAAGTCGCGGCGGCGCAGGCGGAAGGCCTCGACGACGGCCGGATCGAAATGACTGCCCGAACCGTCCACGATGATCCTGGCGGCCTTTTCCGGATCGAAGGCTTCCTTATAAACCCGCTTGGTCCGCAGGGCGTCGTAGACGTCGGCGATGGGGACTATTCGGGCTTCGAGGGGAATGGCCTCGCCCCGGAGGCCGTCGGGATAGCCCAAACCGTTCCACTTCTCGTGGTGGGAACGCACGATGATGCGGGCCCTGTCGGGCACGCCGGGGTTGGCCAGCATGGCCGAGCCCGCGACGCAGTGTTCCTTCATAATTGCGAATTCTTCCGGCGTGAGGGGGCCGGGCTTTTTGAGGATGCGGTCGGGCACGGCGATCTTGCCGATGTCGTGGATGGTGGCGTAGCTCGAGATCTCGCCGACGACCGGGGGCGGAAGGCCGAGGGCCTCGGCAATCAGGCCTGAATAGATACCGACGCGGCGGATGTGGGCGGCCGAGTCGTTGTCGCGCCAGGCGTTGGCGCTTTCGAGGGCCGAGACGAGGGCGAAGTTGATCAACTCGAGCTGATGCGAACGCTCGCGGACCTCCTCCTCCAGCCGCTCGCGATGGCGCTTGAGTTCGACATGGGTGCTGACGCGCTGGAGAACCTCGCTCGACTCGAAGGGCTTGGTGATGTAATCCACCGCCCCTTCCTGGAAGGCCCTGACCTTGTGCTCGATGTCCGAGAGGGCCGTCATGAAGATGACGGGCACCTGCGCGGTCGAGGCCATGCGTCGAAGCCGCCTCATGGTCTCGTAGCCGTCCATGTCCGGCATCATGATGTCGAGGAGGATGAGGTCGGGGGCGGCGAAGGAGGCGGTCTCGACCGCGTCCCCGCCGCTCAAGGCGACGCGGACCTCGAAGTCGGCGTCGGCGAGCATTCGGCCGAGGACGGCCAGGTTGGCGGGCTCATCGTCTATGATGAGGACGGAACCCGAGGCTCCGGCCATCAGCCGCGCCTCGCCTGGGGCCCCGCGCCTTCGGGGTCTCCGGCCGCGATGAGGTCGCCGATCGCCCTGGCCTCGGACAGGGCGCTCTTGAGCGCGTTGATGTCGACGATCGCGGCGCTGCCGGCCAGGTACTCGCCGAGGGCGCCGAGCGACGGGATGCCCGAACTATTACCAATTGCCACGATCGATCGCGCGGCCCGCTCGGCGGCGAGGAGGGAGAAGGTCCGGCTCGCCTCGGCGAGGACCGGCGCCACATTGGCGGCCCATTGGCCCGCAAGCCGCAGGACTCCCCCCGTAGCCAGGGCCTCGCGGCTGAAAATGGCGACGAAACTCTCCAACTCAACCTTGGCGGCGCGTTCCGCGTCCACGCCGCCCCGCGTCCGGACGGCCAGGTGCCGCGCGAGTTCGCCGAGGAGGGCCGAGCGCCCCACGGGCTTGAGGAGGATGCCCTGCACCATGCTGTCGAGTTCGGGCAACTCCTCCCGTGGATCGCGCGAGCCGGTCAGGATGACGATCGGAATGGCGTCGAAGGCCTTTTCGGCCCTGATCATCCGAATGAGTTCAGCCCCGGAGAGGAGGGGAAGGACGAGGTCCATCAGCACAAGGTCGGGCTTCACCTTACCAATGTCTTCCAGGGCGAGGCGGCCGTTATCGGATTCCGTCACCGAGAGGCCAGCATCCTCCAGGAAGGCCCTGATGACCTGCCGGTTGAAACGATCGTCTTCCGCCACGAGAACGCGGGCTCCCTTGAAATCGAAGACCGCCTCGCCGCTCGCCCCCTCCAGCCTCTGGGCGCTCCATCCCTCGGCGATGGCTATGTTCGGCAGCTCGACCGTGAACAGCGAGCCCTTGCCCGCCTCGCTCCGCACGCTTACCGTGCCGCCCATCGCCTCGGCGAGCTTGCGCGAAATGGACAGGCCGAGGCCTGTGCCGGAATACTTGCGCGAATGGCCGGCGTCGGCCTGCCGGAAGGGCTCGAAGATCCGCTCCAGGTCGCCGGCCCCAATGCCGATGCCGCTATCTTCGACCTCGAAGCGGAGGGTCATCTTCCCGGTTTCCCCATCGCTGGGAAGGGCACCGGCGCTAACGGTGATCCCGCCTTCGTGGGTGAACTTGACGGCGTTCCCGACGAGATTGAAGAGAATCTGCCTGAGTCTCGTCTCGTCGAGGATGAGGGGCCTGTCGATGCCCCCCGAATTCCCGACGGAAAAGCGGAGGCCCTTTCTTTCGACCTGCGGCGCGAAGACGAGGCGGATATCGTCGATCAGGGCGCCGACGTCGACGGGAGTCGGCCGGAGTTCCATGCGCTCGGCCTCGAGCCGCGAGAGATCGAGGATGTCGTTGATGAGGGCGAGGAGGGCTCGGCCGCTGGTCGCGATGCCGTCGAGCCAGGCGCGCTCCTTGCCCTTTTCGGGATGGCTTTCGCGGAGGAGTTCGGCGAAGCCCAGGATCGCGTTCATCGGCGTGCGAATCTCGTGACTCATGTTGGCGAGGAATTCGGCCTTGGCGCGCTCGGCCCTTGCGAGCCTTTCCGAGCGCTCCGCGAGGCTGATGGCCAGGCGGCGGCTCCTCGAAAGGGAGACCGCGGTGAGAACCGAGGCGCCGAGAAGAAAGAAGATCGCCACGCCGATGCCGGCCATGGTCTCCTTCCAGACCCGAAGGTTGAGGGCGTTGAGGGCCCTCGACCTCACCTCGACGATGTCGCTCAACTCGCGACTCCAGGCACCGATGCGGTGCTGGATGTCGACCAGGGGATCGCGGAGCCCCGTCATGGACATCAACTGGAAGCTCGGCAGATCGCTGCTTGTTCGGAGCTCGATGAGACGCTGGAGATAAAGGAATTTATCGCGGATATTGGCGTTGAGTTCCTCGAGGTCGCCGGCCGAAAACAACAGGGTGAGGTGGGCCCCTTGTATCGCCTCCGCAAGTGTGGCGAGGTTGGCCAGGCTGTCGTCCCGATCTTTCTGATAGGCCGCGAGATCCGAATCCGACTGCGCTATGAGAAACTGTTTGACATCGGCGATGGCCTGGTAAAAATCCGTGGACAAGTCG
>JAJXVS010000145.1 GCA_021782015.1 bacterium
GGGCAGCGTTTCCGCCGCATGACTATCGCTCGACTGCCTCCGGTGGGCCGGCCCCACCCCCGACAGGACCCCGCGCCGAACAACCGGCCCCACACCCGACTTGATCCCGGGCTCGGCCGTTCTCTAAAGCGCGGCACCTCGCCTTAGGCCCGCTCCTCGTCTCTGTTCGCGTCGTGAATGGCGGCGAAGTCGCTCGCGACGCTTAGGAAGGTCTTCGTCAGGCCGGGATCGAAATGACTTCCACCATCCTTGACGATCATGGTAACGGCCGTGCCATGGCTCATGGGTTCCTTGTAGGGTCTTCGCGTTCTAAGGGCGTCGTAGACATCCGACATGGCGACGATGCGCGCGGAAAGTGGAATCGCGGTTTCGAGAAGGTTGAAGGGATATCCGGATCCGTTCCAGCGTTCGTGGTGGGACCTCGCGATGTCCTGGGCCATTCGATTGGGGAAACTCGCGAGAATGAGGGCGCCCGTGATCGGATGCTCGCGCATCTCCACCCACTCATCCTCCGTGAGGGGGCCGTTCTTGGAGAGGATGCGTTCGGGCACGCCGATCTTGCCGACGTCATGCATGGCCGCGAGCCAGCCGATGTCCTCGATGAAGTCGCGATCGATCTCCCGCCAAGCCTCCGGCTCGCTCTCGTAAAGGGCGAGGGCGAGGCGCCTCGAGTAGAAATTGACGCGCTGCACATGGAGGCCTGTCTCGTTGTCCTTCGAGAGCGAGGCCTTGAGCAGGGAATCGAGATAGAGCCTTTGAAAGCCGTGCCGATCGGTCGTCATGTCGTCGAAGTACACGGAATAGAGGGGTGGACGGTTCCCCCCCTCGCTCTCCATCCAGAGCGGAAAGATGTGCGCCTTGAGGTCGAGGGTCAGCTTGTCCCGCCGCTTGAAAGCGATGTCCCCCTTCCACATGAAACCGCCTGCGGGATCGGAGATGCCATGCTTGATGGCCGCAAGGATCTGGGGGCCCATCTGGCGCCAGAGCGCCGCCGCGAAGGATCGCGTCTCTCCAGCGTGATACCTCTCGAGAAGGGCCTTGCAGGGGGGGTTCTGGTAGAGAAAAT
The DNA here is from genome assembly GCA_021782015.1 of bacterium. Taxonomy (GTDB): domain Bacteria; phylum Spirochaetota; class Spirochaetia; order Treponematales; family Rectinemataceae; genus CAIJMU01. The sequence continues at coordinate 1,067 of JAJXVS010000145.1, forward strand.
CGAGGGCGGGGCCATTGCCGATGATCGCTACCGGCTCGGGCAAGGACGCGTAGCTCTTCATAATTGTTGCTATCGCGCGATCCCCGAGGAGGGCCATTTTGCGGACGCTGTCGCGGAGCTCCTCCTCCGGCCGGCCCTCGTCGGCTTCGACATCCATGTCGAGGTCGATTACGTCGCGGTCGCGCATATCCATTCCAATTGCCTCAATCTTCGCGATGGATCGGCCCTAGGCCTTGGCGCCGCGTCCGGCGGCGAGGGCGGTTTCCTCGGCTTCGCTGGGCCGAAGATAGAGGGGGCCCGCCGAATCGGGGAAGCCCCCACGCTGGCCGAATGCCTCCAGCGCCAGGGCCGCCAGGCCGCGGGCACCTCCCGTTCCCGCCCGCGGGTCTATGGTGATGCCGCTCCGTTCGGCCGCGAGGGCCTCGAAATCCCCTGCGTTGGGGCCCGTGACGAGGACTTCCTCGTGTCGGTCCATCAGCGCGGCGAGGCCTTCGGCGCTTATGTCGAGCCAGTCTCCCTGCCGTTCGCCGCGGAGGTAGAAAGCCGCCCAGTACCGTCCCTTGCGGGCGTCGATGACGGGCACGACCGCGCCGCGCGTGTTTTCGAGGCCCCAGGCGAGGCAGTCGAGGGTCGGCACGGCGACCCAAGGGATGCCGAGGGCCGCGGCGATGCCTTTGGCCGTCGCCATGCCGATCCTGAGTCCGGTAAATGACCCCGGGCCCTCGGCGCAGGCGACGAGTTCGATCGCGGATTTTTCAACGCTCGCCCTCGTGACGCAAAAATCGACGAGGTCGATGATGCGTTCCGCGTGCGTCAATCCGACGTCGAGGAGGCTTTCCGTCCGCCCCGAATCCATCGCCAGGCAGACGGACAGCATTCGCGTCGAAGCGTCGATCGCCAGCACGTTCATGCCTCGAACCATCCTTCGGGGAGGGATCCGGCGACGAGGGCCAGCCTCGAATCGTCCTCCCGCACCTGGAGCTCGATGGAGATCGCGTCGGGCGGGAGGATGTCCTCGATCTTTTCGCTCCATTCGATGACGGAGACGCCCTCCCGGTCCGCGAAGAGGTCCGGGCCGCCGATGGCCTCGAATTCCTCCGAGTCGGCCAGGCGCCAGGCGTCGACATGGTGGAGGCGGAGCCTGCCTTCGTATTCGGAAATTATGGTATAACTAGGACTTGTGACTTCCTCGTCGATCCCGAGCCCTCGGGCTATGCCCTTGGCGAGGACGGTCTTGCCGGCGCCGAGTCCGCCGCGCAGGGCGAGCACGAGGCCGCCCCGGGCCTCCCGACCGATGCGTTCGCCGAAGGAGAAAGTCGCTTCGGCCGAAGGGAGGGAATATTCTTTCAGGGCAGCTTCCCGTCCCTGTCCATCTCCCGGACAAGGTGCTTGATCGAAGTCACAACGGGCACGAGGGGCCAGGCAGGATCGGCTTCGAGATACACCGAGATATCGGGTGCGCCAATGGGCCTGGATTCGATGACAAAGCTCAGTGGATATTCTCCCGACTGGCCTCGCGTCTCGAGAACCGCCGTGCCGCTGAATTCCCTTCGGTAAAAGAGGCCTGTTTCCTTCCGGGCAAGCGAGCGGATCTCCACAACTTTCATGCGACAATACTAGGGGAGAGGCCGGGGGGAGTCAAGTTGAAGGGGCTGCCGGGCCGCCGAAAGCCCGCCGCCTGCCGCTGCCCGCCGCCGCGCGGGCTGCCGCCCACCTTAAACCCTCGGCCCGCGGCCCACCGTCTTGCCCGCAGCTATTCGACGTAGCCGTGGACGTAGGACAAAATGGCATTCAGGCTCTTGCGTGAAATCTTGACGAATTGGATGTGCATTATGCCGCCCGTGCCCCGCGAATGGTTGAGACGGACGACCTTGCCGAAGGCAGTCTGCTTGCCGCTGCCCGCGTCGAGAACAACCTTGAGGAATTCGCCGGGCTGGAAGGTGGTGGCCGCCTGGATGGCCATTCCTCCCGCGGAAAGGTCGGTCACGATGCCGGGAAAGCCTATGTTCTCCACGCGAGCGGAGCTTTCCGTCTTTCCCTTCCCCTTGGCCGTCGTCACCGCGACGCGATAGTACACACAGGAGACGCGAGAGGCGCGGCGCTGGTGCTGGCGCGCCGGCAGGGCCACGACGTTGTCGGCATGGGCGAGGACCATCAGCTCGCGACCGCCGTCCGACTGGAATCCCGCCACCTTCGTGACAAACTGATAGCCCTGGTGGGCCTTCGTGTAGAAAAAGCAGGAGAGCTTGGTGCCCCGGTGAAAGCGGATCGGGTCGCCCAGCGGGTCGATCACGGGCTCCACGAACAGGCCTTGCTGGTCGGATCGCACCACGACGGTGGGGTAGTTTTCTTCGTTCGGTGTTATGAAGGATATGGGGTTGTTCTTCCCGAGCTGCCTCGTGCTGCGGACCGGGGGTCCCGAGGCGGCTCGCCTCGCGAGACCTTCGCGTATCGAAAAGAGCATGGCCTTCTTGTCCTCGGCGTCGGCCTCGGAATCGGAGTTCTTTTCGATGCTGCGGTAGACGTCCTTGAAGAAGGTTTCCAGTTTCGTCTTGTTGCGCAGGGTCGCGTCCGGATTGCTGATGCCGAGACTCCGGGCATAGGTCTCGAGGAATCGCAGTTCCTCTTCTGAAAGGCCGAAGGCTCGGGCGCCCCTCCTCCAGGTGGCCTTGTTGAAGGCGCTTTTCGGCCGAGGCGCTCCCCGCGCCGACTGGCCGATGGCGACGAGGACTATGACGACCAGGACTATGGCGATGGCCCACATCCACCAATTGGAATTGCTGTTGCTCCCCCCCCCCTGGGCCCAGAAGGTGCTGGGATTGAGCTGAATGAGGCTCATCATGCCGGCAAGGCTCCGCCTATGGCCGCGAAGAGGCCCTCCATCCTCGGCACCACCTCGTATTCGGAGAGGTCGCCGATGAGGACGGAATCGTGGTCGGAGATCGCCTTCGCGAGTTCGGCCAGGACGTCGTTGAACGAGGCGTAGAAGGCCGGCAGCTCGAGGCCCTCTACGAGGATGGCCCCCGTATCGACTCCCTTCCTTCCCAACAAAGGCATAAGTCGTATGACCTTGTCGAAGAGCCCCACGAATACCAAGACTGCCTGCATCGCCTGTTTTTCCTTGCCGGTCTGGAGCCATACCGGAAGCTCCCTCAGTTTCTCGGAGGCGCCTTGATACACGCCGGAGGCCCGGCGAAATTCGGCGACGGGGTCGCTCAATTCCGCGAGTCTTTCGCGGAAGATGCCTTCCATGGTGGCGATCTGCTCGGCGAGGAGGGTCTCATCTTCGCTTCCCCGCGAATTGGCGATGCGGACCTCCTCCTCCAGACTGTTGATGAGGGCGAGTTCGTCGGCGGGGAAAATCCCGCCGATGCTTTCCGCGATTTCCGATAATGATTGGCCCAGCTTGCGTCGCTTTTGCTCGTCGGGAAGGGGAAGGGCCTCGCCGAGAATGTCGAGGAGAAGCCGCGTGGCCCGGCTTCGGTACTCCGAAGAGGATTCGGCGACGATTTCCAGGCGTGAGGTCTCCGTCGCTGGTTTCGGGCCGAGGACGGCCAGTTCATCCGGGCCGATGGAGCGCCCGTCGAGTGAAAGGGCGACGATGACGGCGCCCGCCTTCTCGAGGAGTGCGTCGGCCTTCGAAAGGAGGTCGCCGATGCTCTCTCCCCCCGCTCGCTCGATGGTGAAGGCCTCGTCGTTCACGAAAATTTCCACTCGGTCGTCCTTTCATTGGCACTTTTATCCGCCACCCCAGGGTGGCCTCGCTCTTATCCGCCACCCCAGGGTGGCTCGTTCTTATCCGCCACCCTTGCTGAAATTGTCGAGGGCGCTGGAGGTGCTCTGCATGTTGTTGAGCGCGCCTTCCATCATGCCGTATTTCTGTTTCAATTCATCCTGTTTGGCCGTGAGGGCCGTGTTGAGATCGGCGATGGACTGTTTTTCGCTTGCGATCTGCGTGTCGAGGGTCTGGCTGCGTGTGGGAAATATGCCGCCGATGGCGACATAGGGCTGGGTCGTCGAGTCGAGGGCCCAGGCGACGCCGGAGTTGACGATGAAGTCACCGTTCGTCGCGTAGCCAAAGAGGTCACGCACCTGGTCGAAATTCGAGGCCAGGGCCTTGTCGAGGCTGCCTTCGTCGATTTCGAGGTAGCCGCGGAGCCTCGAGGTGTCCACCCCCCCCGCGCCCGGCCTTCGTGTGTCCGTGGAGATGCCGATCTGCGAGAGGAGGACGATGGAATTGCCCGGCCTGGTCGTATGTGGGTTCATCATCGCCGACTGGAGGCCGTTGCGGAAGACCGAGAGCGTCGAATCGCCCTGGTAGAGGCCGAGGCGCGCGGTGGCGAGTTTTTTTTCGGCATCGGTGAAATAGTCGAGCTGGTCGATGATGGTGGGATCGCTTCGCGTGAGGATGTTGATCCATCCCATGAGCTTGTTATACGTGCCCACGACGTTGATGATGGCGTCCTTGGCCGACTTGCGATCGGGCTGCACGGAGACCTTCACGGGCTTGTCCGAACTGTCGACCAGATTCAGCGTGACGCCGGGGATGACATCCTTGATGGCATTCGTGTCGCGCGTGATTTCGACTCCATCCATCGTGATAAGCGAATCGCTCGCCGTCGAAAGGGGGTGTTTGGGCACGAGGCCGCCCGTTTCCTTCGGGTCGTAGACGCGGGCCGAGAGTATCTCCAAATGGCGCGAGCTGTCGCGGTTGCGGAGGCCAAGGGCCGCGATGTCCGGCATCAGGGAGCCCAGGTCGACCTTCAATGTCCGCGGGTCGCTGGAGTCGGCAAGGGCCGGAAGGCTGATCGATCCCCCATTGGCGGCCAGGGCATAGAGCATGTGACTGTCGTCGACGTGTGGTGGAGTGGGGGGAGGCGTCCAGGGGGCGAGGCCCGTCTCCGAGGGGGCACCCTGCACGGTCAGACCCTGGAAGGTGACGCTTCCGGCCTGGGGCAGGCTCGGCCCCGGCGGCGGGGTGGGCGGCGGCGGCGTGGGTGCCGTGGTGAGCCGATAGCTCAGCTCCAAGACGAGGCCCTGGGTCGGGGCATCTGTGGCCAAAGGGAGTTTGGCCTCGCCGCCGGGATCCAGCGACAGGCCGGTCGCGGCCGCGTGGACCGTCGCCGGGTCGAGGGCCTGGGTCCAGGCGAGGGGATGGGAAGGATCGAGGCTCTGGGCCTTGGTGGCGGCTCGATCGGCGAGCCCTGTCGCGACCGCAAGATTTTCCGCATCGCCCGAGAAGGAAAGGCGGTTCTTTGCGCCCGTCTTGAGGCTTTCGATGACAATAGCCCGCGTATCGGGTGTGACCGGGACGAGGGACGCCCGCAGCAGGTCCCGTCCCTTGCGCGTGACGGCATCGGCGAAATCCTGGAGGCTGCCCCCCACGAAATTGAGCTCGATGGTGGTCGGACCGATTCCGAATTTATAGTCGCCTTTGGGAACCTTGTAATCGGGTTTAAGGTTCGCGGAAAGGAATCGGTCGGCCGTGGCGACCTTTTCCACGGTGACCCGCCTGGTCTGCTCGAGGGCTTCCCGGGTCGCGGTGGCGGTGAGGATGCTTTCGTCCGAGCTCGTGGCGATGCGATCGCTAAAGGGATTGCGGAAGGAATACAGGCTGCGGGAATTGTCGCGGAGCATCGAAGTCTGCTGCATCAGGTCGAGCCAGACCGATTTCTGCTTCTGAAAGCTATCGAGCTGGGTTTGCGCGCGGTCACGCGGAACCCGCTCGATCTTCATGAGGCCTTCGATGAGTTTGTCGGTCCCGTACTTGCTCTGGGTTACCCCTGGGATCGAAATATCGGACAACGCCGGTCTCCCTGGGCGATCCCCTGCGACTGTCCCTCTTGGTCGCCGACGCGGTCCGGGCCCTTGCGGGCCCCCGATCTAGGCCTTGCGGTCGAAGAGCAGACCAATCGTCTCGCGGATGGCTTCGTAGACATGCTGGAGCTCCGCGGGCGGGATTTCCCTGACTACCTTATCGGTTTGAGAATCTACTACCTTGACCACTATGGAGTCGAGCTTTTGGTTGACCGAAAACGAAAGGTGCGTGTTGAAGGCGTCCGATACCTTCTGCATCTCGCGAATGGTCTGCTGCAGGTCGCTCGGAATGAGGGGTTCGGCCTTGGGCGCGGCTGCATGCTGGGCCTGTGCTGCCTGAGCCGCATGCTGGGCCTGTGCTGCCTGAGCCGCATGCTGGGCTTGTGCTGCCTGAGCCGCCGCCGGCGTCGCGACAAAGGTCGCATGCAAGCCATCACCTTGCTGGTAGGAGAGGGTGGAATTGATTGCCGCAATGTCGAGAGCCATGGTTGCCTCCGACGAGGCGGAAAGGGAGGGCTTCCTCCCGATACTCCGCCGGCATCCCCCTTACGGGAAGTCCGTTTCCCGCGTGGATGCTGTTGGAAGGATGGTGCGCGCGCGGCCAGGCCGAACGGCACGGGGAAAGAGAAAAAAAGACGGGAAGGGGCGCGATCCCCCCCGTCCAGAGAATTTTCGGGAATTCGAGAGATGACGTCCAGAAGTCTCTCGTTACCCTCGCGACGTGACAACCTTGCGGTCATCGCGCCGTTGAACGGATTATCTTAGCCCAAAAGCTGCATGACGCCGTTCGAGCTCGCGTTCGCCTGCGCAAGCATCGCACCACCCGCCTGGGAAAGGATGCGGTTCTTGGTGTAGTCGACCATCTGGCTCGCCATGTCGGTGTCGCGGATGCGGCTCTCAGCCGCTGTCATGTTCTCGGAAGCGACCGCGATGCCCTTGGCGGCTGACTCGAAACGATTCTGGTAGGCGCCGAGGTCGGCACGCTGCTTCGAAACGATCTTGAGAGCCGAGTCGAGCGTACCGATGGCGGAATTCGCACCCTGGGGGCTCGACAGGGAAATCATGCCGGCCGCGCCCTGAGCGCCCGAAAGCCCCAGAGCCTGTGCGGTCATGGTTCCGATGAAAACCGTCTTGTACTGGTCCATGTTGGCGCCGATCTGGAAGGACATGGTCTTGTTGACGGCGGAATTCTTCGCGAAAGCGCCGGTAAGGATGTTCATTCCGTTGAACTGCGCGTGGGACGCGATGCGGTTGACCTCGTCGACGAGCTGGCTGACTTCCACCTGGATCTGCATGCGGTCCTCGGAGGTGTAAATGCCGTTGGATGACTGGACCGCGAGTTCGCGCATGCGCTGCAGAATGTCCTGCGTCTCACCGAGATATCCCTCGGTAGTCTGGATGAAAGAGACGCCGTTTTCCACGTTTTTTTGCGCCTGGTTGAGGCCGCGAATCTGGCTGCGGAGCTTTTCGGAAACCGCCAGGCCCGATGCGTCGTCTGCCGCGCGGTTGATGCGCTGCCCAGACGAAAGCCTCTCCATGTCGGTAGCCAGCTTGCCCTGAGTGATGCCGAGCTGGTTGTTGGCGAACAGCGCGCTCATGTTGTGGTTTATTACCATGTGACCCTCCTTGAGGATGTATCGCAGCGGCAATCCGTGCCGTCCGCGTCCTTGCGCGCACGCAGAGCGGGGTGGGGACTAAAATCGCGCCGTCCCCATTCCGTTCGTCCCCGTGCGGCGAGGAGCGCGCCCCTTCTGTAGGGCGCCCTCTTTGCCAGTGCGCGCGGGAGGGTATATTTCAAAGACCTTGCCGAGCCATTGGGCTCGGCGTAAAGTTTTCGGCTGCGCCGAGAATCGCTTCTGCGAAGTTCTCCTCGGCCTTCCCTTTTTGAGGTTTCCAAAGCTTCCTTTAGAAACCTCAGGCGAGGATCGCTTAAGCGATCCTCGCCAAGGATACTGCCTTACTGGAGAAGCTGCAAGACCGACTGTGTCCTCTGGTTGGCCTGCGCCAGCATGGCGCCGCCGGCCTGGGCGAGAATTCGGTTCTTGGTGTAGCTGACCATCTCGCTGGCCATGTCGGTGTCGCGGATGCGGCTTTCGGCCGCCTGCATGTTCTCCGCGCCGACGTCGATGCCCTTGATCGCGTGCTCGAGGCGGTTCTGGTAGGCGCCGAGGTCTGCGCGCTGCTTGGAAACCTTCTTGAGGGCCTCGTCGAGGGTGCCGATGGAGCGGTTGGCCCCGTCGGGAGTCGCAAGGCTGATGATGGAGCCATCGCCGACGTTGCGGACGCCGAGGCCGGCGGCCGTCATCGTGCCGACATAGACGCGGGTGCGCTGGTCCATGTTGGCTCCGATATGGAACCACATCGAGCCGGTGACGACATTGCTGCCGCCGGCCCGGGCGAAGCGGCCGGTGAGCATGTTCATGCCGTTGAATTGTGCGTGGGAGGCGATGCGGTCGATCTCGTCGACGAGCTGGCTGACCTCGACCTGGATCTGCATGCGATCCTCGGAGGTGTAAATGCCGTTGGAGGACTGGACGGCGAGTTCGCGGATGCGCTGGAGAATATCCTGGGACTCCTGGAGGTAGCCCTCCGTGGTCTGGATGAAGGAGATGCCGTTCGAGGCGTTCTTGGAGGCCTGGTTGAGGCCGCGGATCTGGGAGCGCATCTTCTCGGAAACTGCGAGGCCGGAGGCGTCATCGCCGGCGCGGTTGATCCGCTGGCCCGACGAGAGCTTTTCCATGTCCTTCGTTTGCGCTTCATTGGTGAGCCCGAGGGAGCGGTTCGCGAACATTGCGCTCAGGTTGTGATTGATGACCATGTTCATCCTCCTTGGATGATCGTAGAAAATCCGGAATCTTTCCAGATCCCGAACCGACGGTTTCGGTGCATCCTTGCCCCGTTCCGTCTCCATCCGCGACGATCGATCGATGTCGATGTGCGGACGAAATGCCGATTGCCCT
>JAJXVS010000146.1 GCA_021782015.1 bacterium
GGCTTCCGAAGTCTGGATCGCCCGCAATCACGCGGAGATGCTCGCGCGCATCCCGCTCGAAAAGATCCGCTATCGGACGGCCCTCGTCGATGGGCGCGTCCGAAAGGCCCTCGGCGAATGGTTCGGGGGGATGGGCGAGGATCGCATCGCGACCTTGCTCGAAGAGCACATGAAGGCGAGCGCCGCGATTTTCAATGGCAGGGCGGTGAACATCCGGTACAAGGGCCTTTCCAAGGCGCGGGCGATGTCGACGGTCCAGAAGGCCCTCGGCGTTCCCGAACCCTCCGAGGCCATCGAGGATCCCAAGCTGGCAGCGACCGGCCTGGTCGTCCATTCGGCGGACGGTAAAATGACTCTCAGGGCGACCATGGACCTCATCGAATCCGACCTGTTCGACAGGCAGCGGGGTGAGCTGGCCCGTGCCCTCTGCGCGGAGGCGCTCAAAGAATGATCAAAGGCCGCATAACCCGCGTCGCCGGTCCCGTCGTCCAGGCCGAAGGCCTTGGCGGCGCCGGCCTCTATGACGTCGTCGAGGTCGGCAACACCCGTCTCGTCGGCGAAATCATCCGCACCGATGACAAGGGCGCCACCATCCAGGTTTACGAAGAGAATACCGGCATGCGCCCCGGTGAGCCCGCCGTATCCCTCGGCATGCCCCTCTCCGTGACCCTCGGTCCCGGCCTCCTCGGCAAGATCTACGACGGCATGCAGCGTCCCCTGGAGATGCTGAAGAAGAGCTCCGGTTCCTTCATCCAGTCGGGCGTCAAGGGCGATTCCCTCGACCTCGACCTGAAATGGCCCACGAAGCTCACGATCAAGGTGGGCGACAAGATCGGCCCCGGCGTCCTCATCGCCGAGGTGCAGGAGACCCAGCTCACCGTGCATCGCGTCCTTGTGCCGCCGACGACGAAGGTGGGCGTAGTTACGAAGGTTTTGCCCGACGGAGACTACGATCTTCGGACGCCCATCGTCTTCACCGACCAGGGCGAGGAACTCGGCCTCATGCACCATTGGCCTGTGCGTCTTCCCCGGCCGACGAACAAGCGACTGCCCCCGACCGAGCCCCTGATGACCGGCCTCCGCGTCATCGACATCCTCTTCCCGATCTCGAAGGGTGGCACCTCGGCGGTGCCGGGCGCCTTCGGCACGGGCAAGACGATGACCCAGCACGCCATCGCCAAGTACTGCGACGCAGACATCATCGTCTATGTCGGCTGCGGCGAGCGCGGCAACGAAATGACCGAGGTTTTGACCGAGTTCCCCCACCTCGTCGACCCGAGGACGGGCCGCTCCATCATGGAGAGGACCATCCTCATCGCGAATACCTCCAACATGCCGGTGGCCGCCCGCGAGGTTTCCATCTACACGGGCATCACCCTCGCTGAGTACTACCGCGACATGGGCTACGACGTGGCAGTCATGGCCGACTCGACCTCGCGCTGGGCCGAGGCCCTCCGCGAGCTTTCGGGCCGCCTCGAGGAGATGCCCGCGGAGGAAGGCTTTCCCGCCTACCTTCCCACCCGTCTGGCCGAGTTCTACGAGCGTGGCGGCCGCGTCGAAACCCTTTCGGGCAAGGCCGGTTCGGTCTCGATCATCGGCGCCGTGTCGCCCCCCGGCGGCGATTTCTCCGAGCCCGTCACCCAGCACACCAAGCGCTTTATCCGCTGTTTCTGGGGCCTCGACAAGGACCTCGCCTACGCGCGCCACTATCCGGCCATCTCCTGGATCGATTCCTATTCCGAATACGTGGATGACCTCCACGAATGGTGGGACAAGGTCGACCCGGGCTGGTCTGACATCCGTGGCCGCACGATGGAGCTTCTCAAGAAGGAACAGCGCCTCGAGCAGATCGTCCGCCTCATCGGTCCCGACGCCCTGCCCGACGACCAGCGCCTCATCCTGATTTCGGCCGAACTCATCAAGAACGGCTTTCTCCAGCAGAACTCTTTCGACGATATCGACAAGTACTGCACCCCGCAGAAGCAGATGCTCCTTCTCCAGGCCATCATGCAATTCCACGCCAAGGCCGACGACGCAGTCAGGGCTGGCGTGCCCCTCGCCAAGATCGTCGCCCTCCCGATCCGAGAGAGGCTCACGCGAATCAAGAGCGAGGTGCCCAATGAAAAGCTCGAGGAAATCAGGCAGGCCATCCGCGAGGTGAACAGCCAATTCGAAGAGCTCCAGCGCCGCAAGGCAGGGGAGGAAGCCCGATGAAAGGTCTCGAACACACCGGACTCGTCCATGCCGAGGGTCCGATCGTCATGGCGAAGCGGACCGAGCCGGTCGGCTATGGTGAACTCGTCGCCGTTTTCGGCCGCGATGGCGGTCGCAGAATCGGTCGTGTCGTCGAGACCTCCGACGACGCGGTAGCCGTCCAGCTCTTCGCCGCCAACACGGGCCTCACCCTCGACGAGACGAGGGTCGAGTATCTGGGCAAGCCCCTCGAACTGCGTGTCGGCACCGATATGCTCGGCCGCGTCTTCGACGGTCTCGGCCGGCCGGCCGACGGCTATCCTGACATCCTCACGAGCGAATTCCGCGACGTCAACGGCGCCCCGATCAACCCGGCGGCCCGCGTCTACCCGAAGGACTTCATCCAGACAGGCATCTCCGCCATCGATGGGATGAACACCCTCATCCGCGGCCAGAAGCTGCCGCTCTTTTCGGGCAACGGCCTTCCCCACAATCGCCTCGCCGCCCAGATCGTCCGCCAGGCCCGCATCCTGGGTGGGGGAGAGAAGGGCGCCAGCCCTTCTCTCAACGCCAGCTCTGCTGGCGAAGAGCCCTTTGCGATTGTCTTTGCCGCCATGGGCATCAAGTACGACGTCGCGCGCTATTTCCAGGATTCCTTCGAAAAGTCCGGCGTCCTTTCGCGCGTCGTCATGTTCTTCTCCCTCGCCGACAGCCCCTCGATCGAGCGCCTCGTCACGCCGAAGTCGGCCCTCACCGCGGCTGAGTTCCTTGCTTACGAAAAGAATATGCACGTGCTCGTCGTTCTCACGGACATGACCAACTACTGCGAGGCCCTTCGCGAGGTTTCGGCCTCCCGAGGCGAGGTTCCCTCGCGCAAGGGCTATCCGGGCTACCTCTACTCCGACCTCGCGGCTCTCTATGAGCGTGCGGGAAAGATCGAAGGCTCGACCGGCTCAATCACCCAGATTCCCATCCTCTCGATGCCCAACGACGATGTGACGAACCCGATTCCCGACCTTACGGGCTACATCACCGAGGGCCAGATTTCCATCGATCGCGAGCTATCCCAGAAAGGCGTCTATCCGCCCATCGCGGTTCTGCCCTCCCTGTCGCGCCTCATGAAGGACGGCATCGGCGAAGGCATGACCCGCGACGATCACAAAGACGTCTCGAGCCAGCTCTTCGCCTGCTATGCCCGCGTCAAAAGCATTCGCAACCTCGCCGCGATCATCGGCGAGGAGGAACTCTCCACTCTGGATAAGCAGTACCTTCGCTTCGGCGAACGCTTCGAGGCAGAGTTCCTCGCCCAGGGCGAGGACGAGAACCGCAGCATCGGCGAGACCCTCGACATCGGCTGGAAGCTCCTGGCCATCCTCCCACGCGAAGAACTCATCCGCGTGTCGAGGAAGTTCATCGACAAGTATCTGCCCGGCGCCTCGGAACACGAGGCCGCCAAGGCTTCGGCCCAGAGCGCGGTTCAGGGAGCCCATTGATGCCGACGCAAACGATCGCCCCGACGAAATCCAACCTCCTCAAAGAGAAGGAAAATCTCGCTCTCGCGGTCGAAGGCTACGAGCTTCTGGAACGCAAGCGTGAAATCCTCATGATGGAGTTGATGAAGAGGGTCGACCAGGTGCGAGCGCTGGAGAGGGAAATCGACGAAAAGGCCCTGAGCGCCTATCCGGTCATGCGACGCATGATTCTCACTATCGGCCGCGAAAGGGCGCGGGAGCAGGCCGAGGGCATGAAGAACGACATGATTCTTCGCGAAACCCTCGTGCAGGCCGCCGGCCAGCGAATCCCCTCGCTCGAGGCCGTCGTGCCCGCGCGCAAGCTGCAGACCTCTTTTTCCGGCTCATCGGTCGACACAGACGAGACGGTGGCGGAGTTCACGACCCTCCTCGAAAAGCTCGTCGCCATGGCGGGCCTCCGCACGGTTGTCTGGCGGCTCGCCCGCGAGGTGAAAAAGACCCAGCGGCGCGTCAACGCTCTCGACAAGATTGTCATCCCCGAATCCAGGGCGCGAAAGTCCTTTATCGAGTCCTCGCTCGAGGAGCGGGAACGTGACGCCATCTTCGCGACCAAGCTGCTCAAAGCGAGGGGCGAAGCCAAAAAAGACTGAGCCACGGCGGGCTTCGGCCCTCCCTGGCTCAGTGGTCGGCCGCGGCGCGGCCGATCGCTGGCTAGAGGAATCAGCGTGCTGGATTATTATGATATCCTCGGTGTCGGGCAGGATGCGAGCACCGCGCAGGTCAAAAGCGCCTTTCGTCGTCTTGCGAAGAAATTCCATCCCGACATCGCGCCACCTAAGCGCTCCCAGGCCGCTCTGGAGGGCGAAGGCAAGCGCGCAACCGAGGGCGCCATGCGCCTTCTTCTCGAAGCCTACCGGATTCTTTCCCATCCGGAACGTCGAAAGGCCTTCGATCGGCAATTGCGCCGCAGCGCCTCGGAGCAGGGGGGCTTCGATTTTCGAGCCTTCCTGAAGTCGCGATCGAACGATCCGGAAAGCCAGGCGCGCTTGGTCGTCTACGACCTTCTTCACGACTTCGACGATGAGGCGATCGAGGTGTATGAGCGCGCCCTCTCGCTTGGGGATTTTCGCCTCGAGCGCTACCTCGATCGGGGCGAAGCCATGGACGCGGAATTTTGCATCGCGGAGGCCTACGAGCGCCGTGATCGCCTTCTCAAAGCCTGGCTGCACTACAAGCGCCTCATCATGATGGAGGCCGAAAAGCCCTGGTTTCGCTACTTTTTCGACGTGGTCGCCCTCCGTTTCAGGACAGTGCTCCTTCTCAAGCTTCCCAAGGTTCTGGATGAGGAGGATTTTATCGACCGCCTCGGCGAGGCGATCGAGCTCGAGCTCCCCGCGAGGGATATCGCGCAATTCTATCGGAAAAAGGCCGAGGTCCATCTTCGGCGCAGGGAGACCTTCGAGGCTATCGAGGCCCTGGGCCTGGCCGCCGAACGCGAGCCCCGGCTGGCGGGTCTGGCCGCACTTCGCCGCAGGGCATCGGCCCAGCGATCCTGACCAGGCAACAAGGCCGTCGCGGCTTGAAGGCCGTCGCGGCTTGAAGGCCGTCGCGGCTTGAAGGCCGTCGCGGCTTGAAGGCCGTCGCGGCTTGAAGGCCGTCGCGGCTTGAAGGCCGTCGCGGCTTGAAGGCCGCGAGTCTTTCTGTTACCTTCGCTAGGTTGGCGCCTTGTCTCATCGTATATTCGCGCCTCACTTTCCTTCCGACCAGTTCGCAGAAGGAAGGATACCTTTCGTCAAGGCAGAACCATGAAACGAAGATCTGTAGTCCTCGTACTTCTCGCCCTCATGGCCATGGCAGTCTTTGGACAGACCATCGACAAGCCGGTGGCGACACTCAGGCTCACGAAGCTCGAAGTCGTCTCCCTCCTTCAATTCAAGACGGATGTCGAAAAGGTCCAGGCTGTCATCGGTCGCAGCCTAACCATGGACGAAAAAAAGCAATTCCTCGAGTCGCAGATCAACTCCATGCTCTTTTTCCAGTATTGCGAGCGGGAAAAATTCTACGCCTCGGATTCCGAGATCAACGCCGCCATCGCCCAGGCCAAGTCCAGCCTCGGGCCGGGCGCCGACGACGCGCGTCTCGAACAGGCCATGCGATCGCAGGGCATCTTCGTCGACGCCAAGACCTATTTCAAACAGCAAATACTCTTCCGGTCCTATTTGCAGGCCAGGCGGCAGGCCGATCTCAAGACCCTCCAGGCCCCGACCTCGGATGATGTGCTCAAGGCCTACGAGTTGGCCAAGGCGAGCCTCGTCCGGCCGGACACGGTGCGCGTGTCGGTGATCTATGTGGATTTCCGGGGCCTGTCCTCCGACGACAAGGTCAAGGAGCGCGCGGCCATCGCGCAGGTCGCCGCCAAGATCAAAAGCGACCCGTCGAAGTTCGACGAATACGTGCTGAAGTCCTCAGATCCGGGCGCCCTCTACAAGGCCAGTCCGTCGGTCTATGTGTCGAGAACCCAGCAGTTCCAGGATATCTACGGCTCGGCCTTCATGGACCAGGTCTTCAAGATGAAGGTGGGCGACGTGAGCGATCTCATCGAGAATGCCGCCGGTCTACAGATCGTCCGCATCAACGAATCCCTCCCCCAGAAGCAGCTCGCGCTGACCGATACGGTGCCTGGGCAGCAGGGGACCGTGCAGGATCTCATCACCCAGCGCCTCATGGCGGAGAGGCAGCAGAAACTTCTCACCTCGATCGAAGAGGGTCTCGTGGCCGACCTCCGGAAACAGGCAACTGTCAAGATCTATGAAGAGAACCTGAACTTCTAGGCGCGGGCGATGGCATCACGACGCAAGGCTCGAATTCTCGCCTTTCAGGCCCTCTACGCCTGGGATGCCGCGGGGACGCCTGTCCCCGAACTCCTGTCCTTCTCCTGGCTCGAACCGGAACGATTCGAGACCTACGAGGAAGAGCATCGCGTCTTCGCCCGTCTTCTCATCGCGGGCACCATCGAGAACATCGGCGAAGTCGACGCGGCGATACGGGCCCAGCTCCAGAACTGGTCCTTCGAAAGGCTCAAGCGCGTGGACCTTGCGATTCTCAGGATCGGCGCCTATTCGCTGATGTACCAAAAGGACATACCCGTCCAGATCACGATCGACGAGGCCATAGAGATCGCCAAGGAATACGGGGCCGAGGATTCCTTTCGTTTCGTCAACGGAGTCCTGGATGGAATCAGGAAAGCCCGGGCGACCTGAGGGCAGGGGCGAGCCGCGGGCCGGGGGCGCTCAGCGGGCCGGGGGCGGGCGACTGGGCCGGGGCGACCTTCGGGCCCTCCGCGGCCCCCTCGCCCTTGCCATTATCATCGCAACTGCGGCTTTTTTTCTGATCTCCTGCGCCGAGAAAAGCGCCCCTTCCTTTCCTGCCGGACTGGCCCGGCTCGACGGGCTTCTCGCTGGAACGGCGAGCGCGCCGGAGATCGCCAAAACCTACAATTGGGTCTATACCCTGGCCCGCGATTCGACCCAATGGTTGTCGCTGGCCAAGCGAAGCCCCCTTGCCGAGGCCCGCGGCGACGCGAAGCGTGGCTCGAAGACGGCGGATGCCGCCCTTCGCGCCTTTCCGGCCAATGAGGGCCTCGCGACGGCGGCGGCCTGGCTCTTCCTTCGCGACGGGCTTCCCGAAAAAGCTCTCGCCCTCTTTCCCTCTCCTCTTGACCGCGTAAGACATTCAGATCTCTGGGTCGAGGCGAGGCTCTCGGTCGCCGCTGCGAGGCCCGTCTCCGAACAGGAGGACTGCAGGGTCATCGCGGCCGCGACAGGCGATCCCTCCTGGCTGATCGAGGCCGCCCTGCTGGCGATGAAGGCCGGCGACCGATTCGCCGCCCAGGCCTGGCTGCGGGAAAGCATCCGCGAGGGAGGGCAGCCGACCACGGCCCTCCTATGGGACGCGGGCCTGAACGACGAGATTCTCGCCGGCATAAAGCCGCGGGCGGGGATGACCTCGGCGGCGATCGATGGCCCTGTGCCGCCCCTCTCGGCGAGCGACGCCGCCCTGGCCGCCGATGCCGCCTGGATCGATGGCGATAAACAAGTGGCCATGGATTTATGGAATCGGGCCATGGGCGCTGGATCGGGCGCCTCGTGGCAAACCGAAATCGCCCTGGCCGTCGTCCAGCCAATGGGCGAACGAGCCCTGGCAGATGCCCGAAGCCTCGCGCTGCGCTTTGGGTCTCGGCCCGAAGCGCTTCGCTACGCCGCGGCTCTCCTCCTCCGCGAAGGGAGTCCTTCCGAGGCCCTAGCCCTCGCCCCCGCCCTGGAGAAGGGGGCGGTCCTCCTTCCCGAGGCCCTCGGGATCGAGCTCGATTCCGAGAGGCAGGGGGAGGGCCGTTTCATCGCCCGGGCGATTCGGCTCGCCGAGGAACATCGGGACGATCCGGCGGCCCGCGAATTCGCCCTCCGCGTTCTACTCGCCCACGGTCGCTGGGATGAGTATCTTGTCCTGTACGACGGTGCCTCGAAAGGGGATCGCGCCGATCCATCCTGGTGGTATTGGGCCATGGCCGCCGATATTTTGCGGGGCGATTATCCCTCCGCCGAGGCGAGGGCGAAGGAGGCTGCGATCGGCCAGGGTGGCGCGGGTCTTCAGTTGGCCTTCGCGCAGGGCATGGTGGCCGCCCTTGAAGGGCAAGGCGATGTTGCCGAAGGTTTTTTCAGGGACGCTCTCGCCCTGTCGGGTTCAGGGAAAGAGCGCGCGGCCGCGCTCAAGGAGATCGGCCGCCTCGAAGCGAAGGCCGGGCGGAACGGCCAGGCCCTCGCCTCCTATGCCGCGGCCGAGGAGGCCGATCCCGGTGACGTCGAGGCCCGCCTTCTCGCTTCGGGCGTCTCGCGCTAGACCCGGCTCCCTTCGGAGTAAATTATAGATAGTATTTGTTTTTTTATCAGGACTGTCGGGGAGGAATGGTGACGCGTCTCAAAAATCAGGAACAGATAGGCGAAATCGGGAAGTCTTGTGTCCTTCTATCCCGGCTCTTCGAGGAGCTCATCCCCCGCGTTCGCCCGGGCGTGACGCCCCGCGAGCTCGACCGCTTCTCGCGGACCTTCATAGAAAAGCACGGCGGGGTGCCTTCCTTTTTGGACTACGAGGGTTATCCGGCTTCCCTGTGCGTATCTCCGAACGAGGTCGTCATCCATGGCATCCCGCGCGACGAGCCCCTCGACGAGGGAACCATCGTCGGCCTCGATTGCGGCATCAATCTGAACGGCTATTTCTCCGATGCGGCGATCACCCTTCCCGTCGGCGCGATCTCGCCCGAGGCGGAACGCCTCATGCGCGTCACGAGGGAGTGCCTCGACCGCGCGCTGGAGGCCGTCAAGCCCGGAGCGCGGATCCACGACATCTCGCGGGCCGTCTACGGCCACGCCAAGGCCAACGGCTACGGCGTCGTCCGACAATATTGTGGCCATGCAGTAGGCTTCGACGTGCACGAGGATCCGCAAATTCCCAATTATGTCGGTCCGGGCGCCAACCCGAGGATCGTGCCGGGCATGGTCCTCGCGATCGAGCCCATGGTGAACCTGGGCACGGGCGACGTGAAGGTCCTCGCCGACGAATGGACGGTGGTCACCCTCGACCGGGCGCTTTCGGCGCATTACGAGCACACGGTCGCCGTCAACCACGACGGGAGCGTGAGCGTCCTCACGTCCTGGAAATATCCTAATTGAAGCTTCCGCCGGCTCGCGCCGCTGTTGCGGCGCCGCGCGGTGGGGCCGCTCCCTCGCGCGGTGGCTCTGCGCCGCGCGGTTGTGCCGCGCCGCACGATAGGGCCGCGCGGGCTTCGGCCGGCCTTTCGTTCCCGAAGCAGCGCGAAGGCGGGCCTGTCCCTTGTAACCATTCTCCGCCCTCCGGAGTTATTCCC
>JAJXVS010000147.1 GCA_021782015.1 bacterium
AGGGGAGACGAAGTGGGGGCGGCCTCCCGATCGATTAATACGATGATAGCCTCCATTTCGGGTGTCGTCGCATCAGTGAAGGCCGGCGCGGGTCAGGTCGTCGCGGGAGCGAATCAGGTCTCCGCCACGGCGGTGGCCCTCTCGCAGGGCACGACGCGACAGGCCAGCGCCGCAGAGGAAGTCTCCGCCTCGATGGAGGAAATGGGAGCGAACATCAGGCAGAGCGCCGATAGCGCGATCGCCACCGAAAAACTCTCCCTCAAGACCTCGGTCGACGCGGAGCAGGGAGGAGCCGCCGTCCGCGAGGCCGTCGACGCGATGCGCGAAATCGCGCAAAAGATCGGCATAATTGAAGAGATCGCTCGCCAGACCAATCTCCTCGCCCTCAACGCCGCCATCGAGGCGGCTCGCGCAGGAGAGGCCGGCAAGGGCTTCGCCGTGGTCGCCTCCGAGGTCCGCAAGCTCGCCGAACGCTCTCAGGCCGCTGCCGGCGACATCACGACCCTCGCCGCCACCAGCACTGACAAGGCGGCCCGCGCCGGACAGCTCATCGACAGCATCGTACCCGACATCAAAAAGACGGCCGGACTCGTCCAGGAGATCGCGAGCGCAAGCCGCGAACAGACCCAGGGTGTCGACCAGATCAGCAAGGCCCTGCTCCAACTCGACGAGGTCATTCAACACAATGCCTCGGCCTCCGAGGAGCTGGCATCGATGGCGGAGGAACTGACCGGCCAGGCTCAATCGATGAGCGACACCATCGCTTTCTTCAGGCTGAAAAGCGACTCTTCGGACGCTGCGGCCCAAAGCGCCCATCAGATTCGAAAGCCCGCGGCCTCAAAGCCGGAGCCTCATGGCCCGAAAGGGAAAGCGGGTTCGGGTTCGGCGCAGGGCTCAGGATCGCAGGCACCCCGCTTGCCACTCCCTCCCCGAACACCAGTCGCTCCCGCGAAACCCACGAGCGGAGCCGCTCCTGTCAAGCATCCCACGCCCAGCCGCTCGATCGTGCCTCGCGGGCCCTCTATACGCGATGAGGACTTCGAGGAATTCTGAGTCGATCTTTTTGGCGCTTGCCCCCCGCTCGCGCCCCGTCCTATGATCGCGCGAGTTCGATCGGCCGCCCGAAGCGGGCCCTGCCCGGGGCGGCCGAAGCGATGGGGGCTCGCGATGCAGCATGAAACGAGGGTGCCGGTTTCCTCGGCTCAGGCCGGTGGTCCTGCGGTCGCGAAAGACAGATCCCGCCGAAGAGCTTGGGAAATCATCCTCATCTTCGGGGTTGTGAGCCTGGTTGGCGACGTGATGTACGAGGGGGCGCGCTCGGTCAACGCCCCCTTTCTTGCCCTTCTTGGAGCGAATGCGGCTACTGTCGGCTTTGTCGCCGGCCTCGGCGAATTCCTCGGTTATGTGGTGCGCCTTGCCTCGGGCTGGTTCGCCGATCGCTCGAAGGCCTACTGGGCCTTCGCTCTGGGGGGCTATGCTGTCCTGATCACCGTCCCCCTTCTGGCCCTTTCCGGAAGCTGGCAGCTCGCGGCCCTTTTCATCGTGCTCGAGCGTTTCGGCAAGGCGGTTCGGGCCCCTTCCAAAGACACCATTCTCTCCGCCGCCACCCGAAAGGTGGGCACGGGTGTCGGCTTCGGCCTCCACCAAGCCATGGACCAACTCGGGGCCCTCATCGGGCCCCTCGTCTTCACCCTCATCTTCGCCATCGAAGCCGGGCACGAAAGCGAGCTCGCCGCATATCGGCAGGGTTACACCTGGCTTTGGATCCCCTTCGGCCTCCTCGCCATCGCCCTCCTCGTGGCATTTATCCGCGTGCCCGATCCGGCCAAGCTCGAAGCCTCGGTCCCGAAAAAATGGGAAAGCGAAAAACTCTCGAAGACCTTTTGGATTTATTCGACCTTTACCCTCGTGACCACCCTCGGCTTCATCGGCTGGCCCATACTCTCCTTCCACTACGCGACGACACACCTCCTTTCCGACGGCGAGATCGCCCTCTACTATGCCGTCGCGATGGGGGCCGACGGCATCATGTCTGTCCTTATCGGCTTCATCTATGACCGGTCAAAGAAGCGGAGCGGCCACGACCAGGGCGGCCTGGCCGTCCTCCTCGTGATACCCCTCCTTTCCTTCACCATCCCCATTCTGGGTTTCGGCGGCACCAAATGGATGGCGCTGGTGGCGGCCATATTCTGGGGCCTCATCCTTGGCACCCACGAAACCATCATGAAAAGCGCGATAGCCGACATCACGCCCATGCACAAGCGCGGCACGGGCTATGGCGTTTTCAACACGGTCTACGGCCTGGCTTTTTTTGTGTCGAGCACCGCGATGGGTTTCCTCTACGAGGCGGGCCACCTGGGCCCCATCCTGCTTTCGATCGTCGCCGAAATCCTGGCCCTTCCCCTGTTCTTCATTCTGTGGCGCGTATCTTCGAGGAGTGCCCGGAGTCTCAAGCCGCAAGATCCGGGTTGAGGCAAGCTGCCCTCGCGCCCCCTTTACACTTCCGAGTCCTTTCTGGTAAAGTGGGCCTAACAAATGCTAACGGAGTGTCATATGGCCCGTAAGTGTGAAATCTGCGGTAAAGGTACCGCATTCGGCAATAACGTTTCTCACGCGAAGAATCGAACGCGCAGGACCTGGTTCCCCAACCTCCTCGAAGTGAGGACAAAGGATGAGGGGACCGTCAAAACGGTCAAGATCTGCACCCGTTGCCTCAAGGCCGGGAAGGTCGTCAAGTACGTCTGACATCGCGTCAGAGCCGAGGTACCAACATTGTGGAGAGCCGCTCGAAAGAGCGGCTTTTGTTTTTTAGCGGTCCGATCCCACCGAGATTTCGACTTAATATCGCCATCCCGTTCCGCCTCGCCGACCTTGCGCGGCCCGCGGCCCCATCGCGATACTATTTCCATGCCTGAACTTCCCGATCTCGTCGTACTCTTGAAGAAACTGAAACCCTCCCTCGAAGGTAGGCTGATCGCTGGAGCCCGCGTTCATGAGCCCATAGTGCTGAGGGTTCTCGTCGAAGGCGATTTCGGCCGTCTTCTCGCCGGCCAGCGCATCATCTGCCTCGAACGACATGGTCCCTTCCTTCACTTCGGCCTGGATAGCAACGACCTCGTGCTGCACCTCATGCTGGCCGGTCGCCTTCGCCTGGCCGCTACCGGTGAAAAGAGGCTGCCGCACGAGGCCTTCACCATCGATCTGGCGCCGAGTGGGGGCGGCGGCGTGGGCGCAGGAGGCGGGAGCCATGGCTCGGACAGCCTTTCCTACGGCGATGAAAAAAACATGGGCAAGGTCTACCTCTGCCCGAAGGGCGATTTCTCGGCCATTCCCGGCTACAAGAACCAAGGAGTGGACATCCTTTCGCCAGCCTTCACCTGGGAGAGGTTTTCGAAACTCATCGAGAAAAAGCGCAACCAGGCTCGGGCCTTCATCATGGACCAGACGGCCCTGTCGGCCATCGGCAACGCCTATGCCGATGAAATCCTATTCGAGGCCGGCGTACATCCCAAGACGCCCTGCTGTTATTTGACCGCCAGCGATCGGCGGAAGTTGTACGATGCGATCAATGCTGTCATTTCATGGGGGATCGCGGAGGTGGAGAAGGCCGATAGACCCACCGAGGAGAAGGTGAGGGGCCACCTGCGGGTGCGGAACAGGGGAGGGGAAGCCTGCCCCCGCTGCGGCACGACGATTCGCAAGGCTGGTGTCCTCGGCTTCGATTCGTTTTTTTGCCCAAAGTGCCAGCCCGATCGTACGGGCCGAGGCCTCGACTGGTCGAAGCTGCCGGGACCCTCGCCATCAGGGGGGGCAAGCTCGACATGAGCGGCCGCGCAGCCCTTGCCCTGGATATGGTCCTCGTTTTCCTCGGAGGCGGCCTTGGCTCGGTATTCCGCTGGGCCGTGGCTCGTCTCTCATTGATCGTTACCGGCACCGAATTCCCCTGGGCGACCCTGGCGGTCAACCTCTTCGGCTGCCTCGCCGTGGGCTTCGTCGTGGGCGCCATCGATTCGGGCCTTTTGCCCGCGCGGGCGAGGCCCCTCCTTGTCGCCGGTTTTATCGGAGGTATGACGACATTTTCCACCTATGCCTACGGCATTTTCGAGTTTGGCCGCCGCGGCCATTTCGCGGCGGCCCTCGCGCAGTTCGGACTCGAAAATGTCGCGGGCATCGGCCTCGTGATCGCGGGCTACAGGCTGGCCGCGATCATGAGGGGCTAAAGGGCTGAGAGCTGAGGACCAAGGGGCCAAGGGCCGTCCTGGGACCTATCGCCTTCCGAAAACCTTCGCACGGAACCAGGCCGTCGATTTCACCGCGTCGCCCTCGGCGATGAGGCCCCGCAGTTCCTTCATCGCGCCTTCGTCGAGCATAGTCTCCAGGCTCTGGAGGAATTCCACGCTGTTTCTGAGGGCGCCCTGGCCGTCCTCGCGGTAGGGGTACTGGTCCATCGAATACCAGCCATCGTAGCCAACCTCGCGAAGCCAGAAGAGAAGCTCGAGGAATTCCACGAAATGCACCGAGCCTACGATCATGTCATCGTCCCAGCCGCGATAATTATCGTTGAAATGCAGGTGGAAGAGCCGCTTTCCGAAGTCGGAAAGGAGGACTGCCGCCTCGGCGATGTTTTCGCCGGCGACGAGGGAGTGGCCGGTGTCGATGGTCACGCCGACGTTGGGCTGACCAGTTTCGCGGGCGACGAGGAGGGTGTCGGCGGCCCGGGCCCAGGTCGAATGGGTACGCGGTTCCTTGGGCTTGTATTCAAGCGAGAATTTGATGTCAGGATAGGCCTTGGCTGCCTTTGTCACGGCCTCGATCGTTCGTCGACGGTCCAGGATGTAATCGGATTGGAAGACGTAATCGTAGCCCTCCTGCCCCGGCCAAAGGTTTATGAGGGGGCATTTCAGAGCGCGCGCCATTTCCGCGGCCGCGCAGGTCTCTTCGTAGGCCTGGGCCCTGATGGCGGGATCCTTTGAGGTGAAGGCGCCCTTGCCCCATCGTTGCTGCGAAAAATGGTCGGGGATGATAGACACGCAGGAGAGTCCGTGCTTGGCGAGGAGCCCTCCCATTTCATCGACGTTGGCGGGCGTAACGTCCCAACTGCCCACGAGTTCCACTCCGCGCACCCCCGGGATCGCCGCAGCCTGGCGGATCATCTCCGCCTTGGAGGGCTGCGTCTTGTACCCGGAGGACAGGAAGCGATCGCAGGTGTTGCCGAGATTGCCCAGGATGATCGAGTAGTTAATCACAATATTCCTCCCTTTTCTTCCGAGCCCGGCTCCAACAGGGGCGCCGAGCCAAGGTCGAGTACGCTATGGCGTTCGATGAGTTGACCTCCGATGAGAACCTTCGCCGGCGGCGCATCGGGTTCCGAGCGGAGCCTCGCCGACAGGAGCTGCATCGCCATTTGGCCGATCCTGGCCTTGGAGACCCTCATCGTGGTCAGGGGCGGGTCTGAGATAGCCGAGATCGGCAGGTCGTCGAATCCGACGACCGAGATGTCCTCGGGAATGCGAAGACCGGCCTGGCGGAAGGCGCGCATGCAGCCGCAGGCGATGATGTCGTTGGCGCAAAAAATAGCCCCGGGCAGCCCTCCGCCTCGGGCGAGAATGGCGGCCATATCTTCGTGGGCGCCGTGGAAGGTCGAATCGACCGAAAACATGCGGGAGGGATCGAACTTGAGGCCGAGCCGCGAAAGGCTTTCCACGAATCCCTCCTCGCGGAGCTTGAAGTTCCGAGTCTCGATGGAACCCTTTACCATTCCGATTTCCCTGTGACCTTTCATGGCCAGATGCCTGACTATGCTGAACACCGAGTCCTCGTTGTTCATGTCGACGAAATCGAAAGGAAGGAAGTCAAGGTAGGTGTCGATAAAAACGACGGGTCGCGAGAGGCCGCCAAAGGCTGCAACATCGTCTTCGCCGAGTTCGGTGCCGAGCACGATGAAGCCGGCCGAGTCAGCCGCACGGGCACCTTCGATGATTCGGTCGATGGGCGTAGATTTGAAGGTTTCAATTTCCAGTTTGAAGGCGAGCTGCCGGGCTCCCTGGCCAAGCCCCTCAATGTAATCCGCGATGAAGACATCGTGGTCTCGGTTGACCGCGTGCCCGTGGCGGGCGATGTGGAGGAAGCGAACGGACTCGGTCGCGAGGGGCTTTTCAGCGCTGCCTCGCGGGCCGATGTGGCCGAGTTCCTTCGCGACGCGGATGATGCGCTCGCGGGTTTCGGCGCCGACGCCTGGCTTGTTGTTCAGGGCCAGCGAAACCGTCGTGGCAGAGACGCCGACTTGCGCGGCGATATCCCTTACCCGTACGCCCATACTTCATCGGCTTCGTCATTGTTCATGCAAGCAGAGTAAATTCAGCCAGGAGCCTTGTCAAGAAAAACTGAACGTTTACTAAACTATACTATTATGTCGTGTTTACTTGGAGCAGAAATGACCTTCCAGCTGAGGCCGCCGATTCCTGGATCCTCCGTACCAGACAACTCTTGCCGTGCTGGATGGGGGTATTCCTATTGAGACACCGTGATTTTGAAGGCAAGGGTGGGGCGGCTTCTGGCGACTTGAGGGAGGAGGCCTGGCCCGAACAAGAATGTTGCTTCACTTATGTATCACTAAATATGACTTGACAGCCCAAGAGCCAGTGTTAAACTTAAGAAATCTTATTTTCATCGACAGGAGGGCAAAGTTGAAGCGAACAATTTTCTCGGGGCTCGCGCTGCTGCTGGTCTTCGGATTGGCGGTTCCCCTCTTCGGGCAAACCTATGATCCGATGACCTTCAAGTCGTCGAAGCCGCAATCGGCGTGGAGGATCGCTCTGGTGCCCAAGGATGCGACGAACGCCTGGTTCGTGCGCATGGAAGTGGGAGTCAAGCAGTTCGCCAAGGACACCGGCATCAACGCTTTCCAGAAGGGGCCGCCCAAGACCGATGCAGCCATGCAGGCACAGGTCATCGAAGACCTCATCGCCCAGGGCGTCGACGCCATCTGCGTCGTACCCGTCGATCCTTCGGCCCTCGAGCCTGTTTTGGGCGAGGCCTTGTCGAAGGGCATAGTCGTCATCACCCATGAGGGGGCGACCCAGCAAAATACGCTGTTCGACATCGAAGCATTCTCGAACGAAGGCCTGGGTCAGACGATCATGCAGGTGCTCGCCAAGGAAATGGGAGAGAAGGGCGTCTATACCACGATGGTCGGCAATGTCACCAACGCCTCCCATAATGAGTGGGCCGATGCCGGCATCGCTTATCAGAAAGCGCATTATCCCAACATGAGCCTCCTCGCGGCCGAGCCGCGCGTGGAGATCATGGACAATCTCGACACCGCCTATCAGCGCGCCAAGGAACTGTTCAAGAAGTATCCCAACCTCCGGGGCATTTTCGGCACCTCCTCCCTCTCCACCCCGGGCACAGCTCGCGCAATCGAAGAGCTCGGCCTTAAGGGCAAGGCCTTCGTGACCTCCGTCGGCCTGCCCAACGAGAACAAGGTCTACCTCAAGGACGGCACCGTCGATGCGGTCCTCCTCTGGGATCCCAAGGACGCAGGCTACGCCCAGCTCGCCATGGCCGTCGCAGTCCTCAAGGGCGAGAAGATCGCCAATGGGCTCAACCTGAAGGCTCCGGGCTGGACCAGCATGCAGTTCGCGCCCGGGTCGACCAAGATCCTTCAAGGCCGGGGCTGGATCACCATCACCAAGGACAACGTGGATTCCTTTGGTTTCTGAAGTAGGTTACGCTCGGTAGGGGCGCGGGCGGGGCGTAACGCTCCCCCGCGTCCTTTGATTTGTCCGCCTCGGGAGGCAGCGATGGCATCCTCGGTGCTCAAGGTCGAAGGCATTGTGAAGTCCTTCGGTGGCGTCCAGGCCCTCAAGGGCGTGCACCTCGAGATAGGTAATGGAGAGATACACTGCCTCGCCGGCGAGAACGGTTCCGGCAAGTCCACTCTCATCAAGGTGATATCCGGCGTTCACGAGCCCGACCAGGGCAGCATCGAAATCGAGGGAAGGCGTTTCGCCCGCCTCAATCCGATGGAGGCCATCGGCCTTGGCGTTCAGGTCATCTATCAGGACTTTTCCGTATTTCCGAACATGAGCGTGATGGAAAACCTCGCCCTCAACATGGAGCTCATGGACAAGCGCCGGTTCATGAACTACAGGCGGGCACGCTCCATCGCCTCGGAGGCCGTTTCGCAGATCGGTTTCGACGTCGACCTCGACGAACGCGTCGAGAATCTTTCGGTGGCCGACCGCCAGCTCATAGCCATCGGTCGCGCACTCCTTCAGGACTCGAAACTCATCATCATGGACGAACCCACCTCCGCCCTCACCAAGAAGGAGGTCAAGGCCCTCTTCGCGGTGATCAAGAGCCTTCAGGCCCGGGGCATATCGATTCTGTTCGTGTCGCATAAACTCGACGAGGTTTTCGAGATTTCGGAACGTTACACGATCCTACGCAACGGAGAAAATGTGGCAGCGGGCAGCACCGCTGGCCTCGAGAGGAAGGCCTTCGCCTTTCACATGACCGGACGCGAATTCGCCGACGAGTCCTACAGGCCGAGGGCGGCGCCGGGGAAGCCGATCCTGTCGGTTAAAGGGCTGTCCCTGCGCGGCCGTTATTCCGGCATATCCTTCGATCTGGCCCCCGGTGAGATTTTAGGCATCACCGGACTCCTTGGCTCAGGGCGGACGGAACTGGTGGAGACGCTTTTCGGAATCGTGCGGCCGGATTCGGGCTCGATCGAAATCGACGGCAAGGCGGTCACGATCAAGAATGTGAAGTCGGCGATCGGTAAGGGAGTGGGCTATGTGCCTTCGGATCGTCTCACGGAGGGACTTTTTCTTCCCCAGACTATCGAGCGCAACGCCGTCGTGGGCGTTCTCGATCGCCTGAGCGACCGTTTCGGTTTCCTTCGCCGCAAGGCGATAGCCGAGACGATGCGCAAATGGATTTCCGAGCTCTCGATCGCGACCAAGGATCCCTCGCTTCCCGTCCGAACACTCTCGGGCGGCAATCAGCAAAAGGTCGTGCTGGCTCGCTGGCTCGCGAGCGATCTTAGGGTTCTGATCCTCAACGGACCGACGATGGGCGTGGACATAGGGGCCAAGTACGATATCCACGCCTTGATACGAAGGCTCGCGGCGGAAGGGCTGGCCGTCATCATCGTCTCCGACGACATGCCTGAGGTGCTGGCCTGTGCGAGCAGGATTTTCGTCATGCGCGAGGGCGCCATCGTTCAGGAACTCGACCCGGCCGCGACCACCGAGGCGAGCCTCGGCGAGCTGTCGACGGGCGTCGCATAGGGAGGTAGAGAAGGTGATCACTCCACGCAGGATTCTCCGAAGGTCCGAACCCTGGGTCCTGGCCGCCATCCTTGTGCTCGGCGTCATCGTCCAGGCGAGATCGGGGCAGTTCCTCACGGGCAACAACCTCGTGGACCTCGCGCGCGCCATCATCGTGCCGGGCCTGTTCTCGATCGGTTGCATGATGGTCATCGTCTCCGGAGGGATCGACGTCTCCTTCACAGCCATCGCCTCCCTCGCGATGTACGTGACGGACAAGACCCTCCTCGCGTCGAACTAC
>JAJXVS010000148.1:0-4927 GCA_021782015.1 bacterium
GCATGGATAGCGTGATTGTCGACGATATCGAATATACTCCTAATGCTGCCGATCTTAAGCGTGAACTTTTGGTGGAACCGGGTGGCGACTACGAGAGCGATTTCGATCGCCTCTTCGCCGAGGCGATGCGCCTCGCAAGGCCCAAACTCCTGTTCAGGCAGGCCATGGTCGAGGCGAGGGGACCAGGGAGCGTGCTGATTGCTGGGGTGGAGTTCAAAAGCCATGTGCTCAGCACGAACCTGGCGGGAAAGGGGAGGGTGATAGCCTTCGCGGCCACGAGCGGGGCCGAGATCGAAGACTGGGCGGAAAAGTACGCCTCCGATTCCCTCTGGGCCTATTGGACCGACGCCCTGCGGGAGTCGGCCCTCCTCTGTGCCCGAAATCGCCTCGCGGAAATCGTGGAAAGGGATCTCGGCATGGAGAAGTCCTCGGCCATGAACCCGGGATCCCTCGAGGATTGGCCCATGTCCGAACAATTGCCCCTTTTCTCGATCTTGGGAGACACGGAGGCCTCCATCGGCCTCAGGCTGACCGACAGCATGCTTATGATCCCCAGGAAATCGGTATCGGGCATTCTGTTCCCCGTGGAAGAACGCTTCGAAAGCTGCCAACTCTGCCCGCGAGAAAACTGCCCCAACCGCCGCCTCCCGTATGACCCGGAACTCGCCGAACGCAGGTTCGGCTTGGCGGCCAAGGGGGGCTCCTGACATGGGCGGGCCACAAGCAGGCAAGGAGTTGATCATCAAGGCCAAGCTGGAATTGCAGATCGCGGGGGACCTCTACGAACCGGAGGGCTCAGCCCTCGTCGAAATTTCGACAAGGGACGACAGCTTCTTTTTCTCGTGGAAGGCCGTCGACTCGGCCGATTGCGACATAGCGGAGGGGTCAAGGTCGATAGCCTTCGCCAGCATGGCCGATCCGAAGAAACCCAAGGCCTATCTGGAGCAATACATCGCAACTCACATCCAAAAGACCCAATTAAAACGAAAAAACCGCATGAAGGTGGTGAAGTGGACCTGGCTCGAACCCTAGCGAACCAGGTCTAGACCTCCGAGGTCTCAGGCCTCCACCACAGCCTCAAGGGGCCGCGGCGGCCAGACCTGACCATGGAGGGGTGGGGCCGAGTCGTAGAGGAAGTCGAGGTCGATGCAGGCCAGGCCCCTGCACGCCCGCCTCGTGCCGGCCGCCCCTCGGTCCGGTCGGGAGGAATAGAGCCCCCGGGCGAGGAAGCTCTCCATCTTCAGGTTCATCGAAAAGAGGGCGACCTTGGCCCCCTCGAGGATGGAGCCGAGCTCGGCGCCCCAGGGCCCCGGCGTAAAGACGATGCGCGAGGGGCCCGCACTCCGCGCCTGGAGGACGGGCACAAGGCGGGGAAAGCCCTCCTCGTCGATGAAACTGAGGAAGTTGAGCGAATCGAGGGCGTCGAGGATGGGGATAAGGAAGGCCGGCAGCACGGGGTTGCCCAGGGCTGGACGCGCGAAGGGGGCCTTGAGGGCAGTGGCGAGACTGGCGGCCACGATGCCCGCCATGGGCAGGGCCTCGGGACCTTCCACGCCGACGAGATCGAGGTAATGCACCGTATTGATCCCAAAGTAGCTATTGTAGCGGAACATCGGCTGCTTGTTGTACCTAACGTACTCGGGACCCTCCTTGGCGCTTCGCTTCCAGCGGGCCTGGCCACGCCAGAGCCTCCTA
The DNA here is from genome assembly GCA_021782015.1 of bacterium. Taxonomy (GTDB): domain Bacteria; phylum Spirochaetota; class Spirochaetia; order Treponematales; family Rectinemataceae; genus CAIJMU01. The sequence goes on from JAJXVS010000148.1 coordinate 1,696, forward strand.
TCGAGGCTCATCATGAGGAAGCCGACGGCCGGCCGCCTCTTCATGAAGCCCTTGGACAGGCCCCGCGAAAACTCGCCAATTGTGAGCTCGTTTTTCCCGAGGGCTGAGAGGGTGGTGAGGAGGCTGACGTGGGGTTCGCCCTCGTCGTTGATGGTGGCTACGAGGGCCACCTTCTCGGCGGGCTCGAAGGCCGCGATGTCCGCTTCGTCAAAATTGTTTCTCAGCATTGTACTGTCCTTTCCTCTTCCATGAGGGTCGAGCCAGTCCAGGAGACAGCCAACTCGCCCTGCGAACCTCGCCGGGCAGCCTTCGCGAGGCCCCTCCGGGTAGCCTTCGCGAGGCCCCTCCTAGCAGCCGCGGCAAGGGCCTCCATCGCAGTGGCCTCCATGAGGGGGGAGCCGGCATAGGCCCATTCCCGCCCCAGACGGCGGTACTTGTCGGCGCAGAGATTGTTGAAGGCGCAGAGCTCCCAGCGCTCGAGGCGGGGAGGGTCGATGTCGGCCAGGAGTCTTCCTAGTTCGTAGAGATTATCCTCCCGGTCCGTCGCGCCGGGGATTATGGGAGTTCTAATCCAAAGGGCCCCTGGCATGGGCGAGCGGCGCATCAGCTCGGCCGTCTTTTCCAGATTGCGGAAGACGAGGCCGTTGTCGAGGCCGGTGAAACGCCTGTGCCTTTCGGGATCGGCCTCCTTGAGGTCGTAGAGGACGAGGTCGACCTCGGCGTAGAGACTCGCCAGGCTTTCCCAGGATGCCACACCGCAGGTATCGAGGGCTGTATGGACACCCGCTTCGCGGCAGAGGCGGAGGACCTCGAGGGCGAAGGAGGGCTGGGCGCTGGCCTCTCCTCCCGAGAGGGTGATGCCGCCCCGCTCCGAACGCGCGAAATAGGCCCTGTCCTTGAGTAGCTCTCTGGCGAGGGCCTCGGCGGAATAACGCGTGCCGAGAAGCTCCATGGCCCCGCCGGGGCAGGCCTCGGCGCAGCGGGCTATCTCGAAGCAATTAGTGCCATCGGCGTCGACGCCGGATTTTTCCCCAAGGGTGCAGTGCTCTCGATCTATCACAATGCTGCCCTTTTCGTCACGGCCGAGTGCCGAGCTGGGGCAGGCCGCGATGCAGGCGCCGCAAGGATCGGCCGCCGCTTTTGCCGTTGCCGCCGAGGCCGGGGCGGCGATGCAGCGCGAGCCGATCCATTGGAGTTCGGGTCGGGCGGCGATGCTCTCGGGGTTGTGGCACCAGGCGCAAGAAAGCGGGCAGCCCTTGAGAAAGGCCGTGGTCCTGAGCCCGGGGCCGTCCTCGGTGGACATGCGCTGGATCTGGAGCACGAGACCTTCGGCCTTAGAAATGCCCATGGCTCACGCGCGCGATCACTTCGTCCTGGAGCTCGCGTCCGATGGTCGTGAAATAGGCGTTGTAGCCGGTCACCCGCACGAGAAGGTGGCGGTATTCCTGGGGCCTGGCCTGGGCATCCCTGAGCATGGCCGGGTCGAGCATGTTGATCTGAAGGGCCGTGCCGCCGTTCTCGGCATAGCCGCGGAGGAAGGCCTTGAACTTGGCCCGGTGCTCGGCGTCGCGGAGGATCGAAGGGTTGAAGGTCATCGTGTGGCTCGCACCGTTGGGAAGGGCAGAGAGGTAGTCCTCCCAGTCGGCGCCCTCGGCCGAGCGGCCGCCGAGGACGGCGCCGACCGAGTTGGCGTTGGATGTCGGCCCCTTGATGTCGGCCCCGTTGGAGGGGCAGATGGCGTTGGAGAGGAACTGGCCCTTTTCGCGGCCGTCGGGGCTCGCCGCCATGATGTAGCCGTCCCCGGCCCAGTAATTCCAGGAGAGCATGCCGGGCCGGAATTGGCGCAGCGTGCTCTTCGTTTGGTGCTTCCAGGTCTCCTCGCACCAGAGATCCATCACGGCCTTGGCCAGGGCGTCGGCCCCCTCCTCGTCGCGGCCGTACTTGGGGGCCTTGTTGCGGGCCTTGGCGCGGAGGGCCTCGTAGCCTTCTTTCCCTGTGGGGGAGACCCAATTGGCGCGAAGGGCTGCGACAAGGGTCTCCATAGTGCATTCCTTTTTTTCGAAGACGAGGTACTTAATGGCGAGGAGGGAATCCACCGTCGTCGCGAAGGTGACAGCCTCGAGGGTGACGAAACCGAGCTCGGCCCCGCCCTGGGTGATGTCGAGGCCTTTCTCGACGCAGCCCTTGACCATGGTGGAGAGGTAGGGGGTGGGAAAGTAGCGCGCGCGGATGGACTCGGAGCGCTCGTAGAGCTCGACGATGCGCGACACGATGAAGCGGGTCTGCGCGACGTAGGCCGCCCAGAATTCGTCCCAACTAGTGAAGTTCAGCGCATCTCCCGTGGCCGGTCCCTCGCGGCGGGGCATGCTGGTCTTTCCGCTCATGCTGTCCGTGGTGGGGAGGAGATCCTCGCCGCCCGTGAGGGCCAGTTCGACGGCCTTGAGAAGATTGATGTTGCAGTCCACCGTGCCCGAGCGATCGTTGCCGACCATCGTATTTTCGAGACAGCCTACCGAGGCGTAGTCGTAGACGCCACCCAGGTCGATCAACTTCCCCACCGCGGCTTCCCTGGCCTCGCGCATGAGGCCGGCCATCGAGCGTTCGTCGAAGTTGAGGAGGAAGGGGGCCCCCTGGCTCGACTCGATCATCGAGACGACCTTGTCGAGGAGGGCCTCGGGCGACTCGCGGTGGAGGCGGACGTTGGGCTTGGGCTCGAGGATGGGCGACATCTCGTCGATCAGCTCGAGGAAGAGGTAGGTGAGCTCGTTGCTCGCATCCCTCCCATCTCTGCCGAGGCCGCCTATGTTGAAGAGTTGGCCGAAACCGGCGGTGATGCCGTTGTTGCCCGTCCGTATCTGCGCGTCGTAGGCGGTGTTGCAGTGGAACCAGAAGCAGCCGAGGAGTTCCTTGGCCTCCTCCCTCGACATGCCCTCGCCTTTCGAGACCTCCCAGTAGGGTAATAAGTATTGGTCGATTCTTCCGAAGGAGACGCCGGGGCCGGGGTAGTTCTCGTCGACCATGACGAGCATGTGATTGAGCCAGAGGGCCTGGAGGGCCTCGCGGAAATCCCTGGCCGGCTCCCAGGGCACCCGCCGCAAAGTGGCGGCCATGGTTTCCAGCTCGGCCCTGCGGCGGGGCTCCTCGCAGTTCGAGGCGAGGGCGGCGCAGTCGGCGGCGTAGGCCTCCGCGAGCTCCTTGGGCATTTCGCAGGCGATGAGCATGGCGCGGAGTT
>JAJXVS010000148.1:4937-9480 GCA_021782015.1 bacterium
TCCGCTCCACGGTGGCCCCGCTTCTCCTCCGCGGAAAGCGCGTCCAGCGCAGCCTCGACCTCGGCCCGCCTTCCCTTCCAGCCCGTGGCGAGGAGCTCGGCGTGGCCGGGAATGAGGTGGCCGCTCGTCGCACCTGCGTTGCCGTAGCCATGGGCGTGGAAGTCGATGACGGCCTTCCTCGCCCCGTCCTTGCCCGCGACAAGGCGCTCGTATTCCTTCGCCTCCTTCTCGTTCAGGCAGAGAGAGGTTTGCACATTGAAGCGGGAGCCGGCGAGGAGATCGCCGGGGAGGAGGTCGCGGGGCACGTGGCGGACCATCACTTCCTTCACGAACCAGGCGCGGCGCTCCGGGAGTGAGAGCTTCCAGAAATCGGGCCTGAGGGGAACGGGCCGAGCCGCGAGCCTGAAGGAATGGCCCATCGCCCCGATGAGGGTGTAGACCTCGGGCACGATGTAGTAGGTCATCTCGTTGAACTGGCGGTCCCAGGCCGTGCCCGTCGTCCAGGCCGTGTACTCGTTGTTCCAGCGCCTATCGGCGCCTTCGAAATACCAGGACCTCAATCGCTCGACCCGCGGCGAAAGACCATAGGGCTCCTTCAGTGTTGCCATCTTCAACCTCCAAAGACCATGACGGGACCGCCGTCGGCCTGACAAGTTTCGCGGTAAAGTCGCTTTGACCATGTGAGGGCCCGGCCCGCTGGCGTCCGGTCGAAGACCACGAGGGGCTTGGGCGCCACGAGAGCCGCCCAGTCCTTCATAATGCGGTCGAGCATGGATGCCGGTTCCGTCTCCGGCATCGGCGGTATGAATCCGGGCCCGAGGTAACTCTCGGCATAGGATCGGATGGCCGAACAGATCGCGGGCATCGCCTCGGCCGCCGTGGTGAATTCCTGGCAGCGCTCGACGCTGACATAGCAGGCCAGGGCCTGGCTGCCTGAATTGATGGTCTTCATCCAGCTCATGAGGAAGGTGGTCTTGCCTGTCTGCCTGGCGGCGTGGAGAACCCAATAGAGTTCGTTCTCGATGTAGCGCGACAATTGGGCCCGGACGAGACGCTTTTCGGGGGGCAGCATGTAGTGCCGCGCCGGGTCGCAGGGGCCGGTGGTATTGAAAAAGCGAGACATGAGGGCAGTATACCACGGCAAGGCGCGGCCGAGGGGGCGCCTGGCAAGCGCCTTGCTCTGCATGCCCGGATCCTCTTCGGCAAGCACCATGCCGGCGCCGAGCCCTCCAACGGGCACCCCCATACGCGGCTCCCCCTGTCCCGCGATTCGGCTCTCGCGCGATGGGACGAGTTGGGGCATACTCGGTAGCCGAGGAAGGGTGAGCGTGGGAAAATCTCCGCCTGCCGGCATGGTCACGTTTCTCTTCACCGATATCGAGGGGAGTACCCGGCTCTGGGAATCCAGGCCCGAGGCCATGCGGATCGCCCTCGAGCGGCATGACCGGCTCCTTCGCGGCCTCATCGAAGTCAACGACGGCTATGTGTTCAAGACCGTCGGTGATGCCTTTTGCGCAAGTTTCGCGAGGCCGACGGAAGCCCTTGAAGCGGCGGTTGAGATGCAGCGCGCCCTCCTCGCCGAGCAATGGGGCGAGGCACCGATCAAGGTGCGGATCGGCCTTCACACGGGGGAGGCCGAGGAGCGGGACGGCGATTACTTCGGGCCGCCTGTGAATCGTGTCGCCCGCCTCATGGCCGTCGGGTCGGGCGGGCAGATTCTCCTGTCCTCGGCGACGGCGGCGATGCTGAGGTCGAGCCTGTCGCCGGGTCTGACGCTCTCCTCGCTCGGCACGCACCGCCTGAAGGATCTTCGGGACCCCGAGGAAATTTTCCAGGTCTCGGCCAAGGGATTGCCGGGCGAATTCCCTCCGATCAAGGCGCTGGACAGCTACCGCCACAATCTGCCGATCCAGCTTTCGAGCTTCATCGGGCGCGACACGGAGGTGAAGGAGCTCGTCGGCCTCGTTCCCGGTTCGCGGCTTCTCACGCTGACCGGTCCCGGGGGCTGCGGAAAGACTAGGCTCGCCCTCCAGGTCGCCGGCGAACTCGTCGACCGTTTTTCCGACGGTGCCTGGTTCGTCGACCTTGCGCCGATTTCGGATCCCTACCTCCTCCCCCTGGAGATCGCGGCGGTCTTCGGGGTCAAGGAGGAGGTCGCCGAGAATTTGCCCGATCTCATCGCCGAGGCCGTCGGCCACCGCCCGAGGCTCCTCATTCTTGATAATTGCGAACATCTCGTCGCGGCCTGCGCGGCCCTGGTCGCGCGCCTTCTCCGGAGCTGCGAGGGGCTCCGTGTCCTCGCGACGAGCCGGGAGGCCCTCGGTCTGGGCGGCGAGGCGCTATACCCGGTGCGGCCCCTTTCTCCCCCCGATGCCTGCGGGCGATTCGATCCGGCCTCCGTCGGCGCCAACGAGTGCGTCCGGCTCTTCGTCGAGCGGGCCAGGGCCGCGATGCCTTCATTCAGCCTGGGGCCGGCCAATGCCCCTGCGGTCGCGCAAATCTGCGCCCGCCTGGACGGCATTCCCCTCGCCATAGAGCTGGCCGCCGCCCGCATCCGAGTCCTCTCGGCCGACCAGATCCTCGCCCGCCTGGTCGATCGCTTCAAGCTGCTCACGGGCGGCGATCGGGGGGCGCAGCGCCGACAGCAGACGCTCAGGGATCTCATCGGCTGGAGCTATGACCTCCTGTCGCGGGAGGAGCGCCGCCTCCTGTGCTCGCTTTCGGTTTTCGCCTCGGGCTGGGACCTCGAATCGGCCGAGGCGATCTGCGCCGCCCGGAGCGATGCAGCCAGCGATGCAGCCAGCGATGCCCGCGGCCCCGCAAGGGCCGTTGCCGGCGGCGATGTCGGCGCTGAGGCGGACATACTCGACCTTCTCGAGGAACTCGTGGTGAAGTCCCTCGTCATCGTCGACGAAAGCGGCGAGGGAGCCCGGTTCAGGATGCTTGAGTCCATCCGGGAATACGCCCGGCTCAAGCGCGTCGAGGAGGATGACGACGAGTCCCTCGCCGATCGCCATGCCAATTGGTTTCTCTCAAGGGCCGAGTTTGAGGCGGGAAGCCTCTACGGTCCGGACCAAGCGGCAACCATCGCGCGGCTCCGCGTGGACGCGGGGAATTTGCTGGCAGCCTTCGAGCATCTGGCGACTCGGCCGGGCGGAACCGAGGAAGCCCTTAGGATGGCCGTGGCCCTCGAATGGTTCCAGTATCGGAGCGGCCGCTATGGCGAGTCGAGGAAGGTCCTGGAAGAGGCCCTGGCCCTCGATGCTGCCGAGGCGGCCGCCGGGCCGGGGGGCGCCTCGGCAGGGTCGCCATCGGCAGGGACGCCATCGGCAGGGACGCCATCGGCAAGGTCGCCATCGGCAAGGTCGCCATCGGCAAGGTCGCCGTCGGCGGCACGGATGGGTCTTCGCGCTCGGGCAAGGGTTTCCCTTGCGTGGGTCCTCTTCGCCCAGGGCGATCTTGCGGCGGCCCGCGAAGCCTATACGGCGGGGCTCGAAGCGAGTCGCGAGGCGGCTGACCCGGCAGCGGAATCGCGGGCACTGACGGGCCTCGGGGTCACCGTGCGATGGCTCGGGGAGCGGAAGGAGGGCATCACCTTCGCCGAGGAGGGTGTCGCGAGGGCGAGGGCGTCAGGCGACGGTCGCGCCCTCACCTACGCCCTGATTTGGGCCTACGCGACCCTCGACGGAACCTACGACGGCGAACCGCCCCAGGCGGGCCTCGAGGAGGGCCTGGCCCTGGCGAGAAGGGCCGGGGATCGATGGGCGGTCGCCCACCTCCTCGACGGTCTCGGCGATCTTCACCGGGCCCTCGGCCGCCATGAAAAAGCGCATAGTTGTTATGAAGAATCGCTCGGGCTCTTTCGGGAACTCGGCGACCGCTTTCTCGAAGCCTACGTCCTTGACGGCCTGGCCAAAAACTACCTCGCCTTGGGGGCAAAGGCCCAGCGAGCCCTCGCCCCGGGTGGGGTGGCCCCGGGCACGGGGGCGACGGGCGAGAGCGCCCCGGGCGAGAGCGCCCCGGGCGAGAGCGCCCCGGGCGAGAGCGCCCCGGGCGAGAGCGCCCCGGGCGAGAGCGCCCTCGGCGAGAGCCGTCCGCTGTTCCTGCAGAGCCTCGAAATGTTCGCATCCTTCGGCATGAGGAGCTCCGCGGCCGAGTCCATCCTCTGGCTCGCCTATCTCGCTTCGATCCTTGGGGAAGCGACTTATGCTTCCCGACTTTTCGGCGCCTTTCACGCCCTCGCGCCGAGGGACGACGAGGCCTCTCTCCTCGCCCGATATCCGGCCATCGCCGACGCGAAGGCAGAGGTCGAGGAAAAAGCGGCGGCCGATTTTGCAGCCGGCCGCCTCCTTTCCTTCGAACAGGCTCTCGACTTTGCAGCCGGGCGAGCCCCCTGAAACTGCTTTCGCTTAGGTCGATCCCGCGATATCGAGCTCGATCGGGACTGCCCAGATGTCGGCGCCGCCCAGGCCTCCTTGCCTCGTCGAGGTGAAGTAGAGGGTCTTTCCGTCATGGGAAATGCTCGAGGCCCAGTGGGTCGACA
>JAJXVS010000149.1 GCA_021782015.1 bacterium
TCTTTCGCATCGAGGTGGATTACACCGAGTCCCTGCGCTCGGGCGACGAGTTCTCCGTCGGCGTCTCGGTCGCGCGCGAAGGGTCGCTCAGGCTGGTTTTCACGCAGGAGATCGTGAAGCGATCGAACGGCCATATCGCGTCGAAGGCGAAGGTGGTGACGGCTATCGTGTCGGGCGGTAGGCCCGTGAGGCCACCCGAGGATCTGATTAGCAGGCTTCTTGGCTTTTCCTGAGTCTTCATCGATGGCCTTCGATTCATGAAGAATTGCGGGAAGACGGCGAGCCTTGGGCCGCCTCTGTCCTCCGCATCATTATGATGAAGGTGCTGCCCCGACCAGGTTCGCTTTCAAAGGCGATGCTGCCCTCGTTCTCATCGACGATGTGCTTGCATATCGATAGTCCGAGGCCCGTGTTTTTCCTGCCGAGCTTGGTGGTGAAAAAGGGGTCGAAGACCTTCGCGGCTATGTCGTCTGGAATGCCGCAGCCGTTGTCGGTGACGCGAAGAGCGACCCAATCGGCGTCGTCTTTCTGAAGCCCGATTCCGATGCGGCCGCCTATGAGCACCGCGTCGATGGCATTGCTGATCAGATTGAGCAAGACCTGCGTGAGCTTGTTCTCGTCGAAGTTCGCCGTTATCTCCGTGTCGGGTAGGTCCAGGTCGACGAGGATCGACTTCTCCTTGAGGGCAAACTGCAGGAGGATGAGGACGGTATCCACGACCTCGGCCACCCTGGTTCCGGTGTTGGCGGTTTTGGTGCGAGAAAAGGAAAGGAGGCTGGAGACGATCTCGACGATCCTTCCCACTTCCTTGTCTATGCGCGCGATCCTGTCCTCTATCTCGGGATTTTCGTTCCTGTCGCGGATTACCTCGAGGTAGTTCTGGATGACGAAAAGCGGATTGTTGATCTCGTGGGCGACGCCAACCGCGAGCTGGGCCAGGGTTGTCATCTTGGCCTTTTCGAGCACGTAGTCGCTGATGTGTCGATCGAGGGATACATCTTCCGCGACCACCAAGGTGCCCATGTCGTCGCCGGTCTGGTCGACGAGCACTTCGCTCCGCAGGCGCAGCGTCTTGCCCGAAGTCATCGAGAGCTCCTCTCGATCGAAGCTCGCCCGCTCGGCAAATTTTCTCCTGAACTCGTCGGTGGCCACCTGGTCGCCGGAGAGACGTTCGAGGAGGTCCATGAAGGGTTGTTGGGCCGCGCCATCGGCGCCTAGCGAGAAGATCTCGTCTGCCGCCAGGTTATACAATGTCGCCTCGCCCGCCTCGTCGAGAAGGAAGACTCCCACCGGGAGAAATTGGATCACGCTTTGCAGGTAGCGGCGCAACCTGATCATGGGCGCGTCGTCGCGCGATTGCTGCTGCTCGTCGAGGCGAAACGAATAGGTGAACTCGAAGAGACGCCGCTTGTCGAGCTGTTCCGTGTCGACGGTCAGTCTGCGGTGTCCTCCTTTGAGCACCGTGACCCGGTTCGCGAGCCTGAGGATTTCGTCAAGATCGTGGCTGATGTAGATGATTCCGCAACCACGGTCGCGGAGATTGAAAATGGCCCGGTAGATGATCTCCATCTCTTCGGGGGTGAGCTTGTTCGAGAGCTCGTCGAGGATGAGTATCTTGGGATCGAAGGCCAGTGCCTTCGCGAATTCGACGAGGTGCTGTTCGGCCCGCTTGAGACGGTACAGGGGCAGGCGGAGGTCCACAGAGCAGCCGATGGCGGCGAAGGTCTCCTCGGCGTGTCGGCGCATGCTCGCGTGATCAAGGGACCTGAAGCCGCGCCGGGACATCCTGCCGAGGTGGATGTTCTCGACGGCATTGAGGTGGGGCACAATGGTTAGCTCTTGATAGACGATGCCGATGCGGTCGGCTGCCGTATTTCTGAAAACGGTCGAGTCCACGTGCCTGCCCATGATGGTGATCGAACCTTCGTCGATGCGCACCGTTCCGCCGAGCACCTTCACGAGGGTCGACTTGCCCGCCCGGTGCTCGCCGACTAGACCGTGGAGTTCCCCCTCATAAAGGTCGAGGTCGATACCGTCGAGAGCCTTCACGGGGCCGTAGGAGACATGGATGTTCCGCAGGTCGAGGATCTTGCCAGAGCGATCCATCCGCCTAGCCCTGGCTCGCCTTCTTGAGGTGGTTGTAGAGGGTCTTTCGGTCGATGTGGAGGAGTTGGGCCGCCTTTGTCTTAGACCCGCCCACCCGCCCAAGGGCCTCGGCTATCGCATCGTGGGCCGTGGTGACGAGGCGGTCCCTGAAGTCCTCGCCAGAGGAAGTCGGGGTCTCCCGATACTGCGGGGAGAGATGCTCGAGGCCGATCCGTCCGCCCTCGGCGAAGATGACGGCCCGCTCGACAAGGTTTTTGAGCTCCCGCACATTGCCAGGCCAGCTCTGCGCCCGCATGACGGCGAGGACCTCTTCGGAGAAGGCGAGTTCTCCCTTTTCGTAGCGCCGGGCGAATTGGGCCAGGAAGAACTCGGCGAGGGGAATGATGTCGCCAGGGCGGTCGCGAAGGGGCGGAATGTGGATGTCGACAACGGCGACGCGATAGTAGAGGTCTTCGCGGAATTGGCCCAACTTGATAGCCTCGCCGAGATCGCGGTTTGTCGCCGAGACCACGCGGCAGTCGGTTTGGACGCGCTCGACCCCTCCTACGCGAGTGAAACAGCCGTCCTGGAGGACACGCAGCATCTTGGCCTGGATGCGGACGCTCATCTCGCCGATCTCGTCAAGGAAGATCGTGCCGCCGTCCGCCGCCTCGAAGAGGCCACGTTTCCGTTCGTGGGCATCGGTAAAGGCGCCGCGTTCGTGGCCGAACATCTCGCTTTCCAGGAGCTCCTCGGAGATAGCGGCGCAGTTAAGGGCGACGAAGGGCTTGGCAGACCTTTTGCTCTGTCGGTGCAGCATCCGCGCGGCCAGCTCCTTGCCTGTGCCGCTTTCGCCATTGAGAAGGACGGGGGCCTCGGCGGAAGCGGCGCGTTTAATAAGCCCGAGGGCCTCGCGCATGCGGGGATCGTCTGTGCGTATTGTCAACTCCTCTGGCGCGGGTTCTCGACGTTCGCGCATGACCCGGCCGATTTCGGCGAGGAGGTCGGCGGTCTTGATTGGCTTCGAGAAGATGTCGGTGGCCCCGTACTTCATGGCCGCGACCGCTGTGTCCACCGTGACGTAGCCGGAAATTATAAAGACCGGCAGGTCGGGCAATCTCGATTTTATCGCCTGGAGAAGCTCGATTCCGCCTATGCCGGGCATGCGGAGATCGACGAGGGCGAGGGCTGTGGAACCTGATGTGGCCAGGGCCATCGCCTTGGCAGGATCCGATACGACGCGCGCGGCGTAGCCCTTCGATGAGAGGAGTTCGGCGAGACTCTCGGCGACCGCCTCGTCATCGTCGACAATGAGGATTTCCTGGGGCATGGCCGCAGTATACAGTAAAACTGGGGATTCCAGAGGCTATTCCTCCTTGCTGGAATGGGGCGAATCCTCCCCAGGCTCTGGGGCGGATGAGGATAGCTCTCCCCAGGCCTCAAGCTCCCGCAGGGATTCCTGCGATCCCCATTCTTTCCGCCATTTGAGGCTAAATGTTACAAGATAATGAAATATCAAAATTATTCTGTGCAAGACGCGAATTGGCATTAAACCTGCATTCTTCTAGCCAAGGTCTCAGGTCCGCGCAGGGTTGATAAAGGAGTATTCCAATGGGTGCCAAGGTGGAACGAGGAATCGAAGATGGGCCGGGGAATCTGCGAGGGGCCCTCAGCCGACTGTTCCAAGTGCGCGAGATGGGTGTATTTATCGCCTTAGTGGTGCTCGTCTGCCTCATGAGCTTCGCGAGTCCCTATTTTCTCCGCCCCCTCAATCTCTTCAATATCACGCGGGGTATGTCGAATATCGGCATCATGTCCATCGGCATCACCATGGTCATCATCACCGGCGGCATCGATCTATCTGTCGGCTCCCTCCTCGCCGTTTCGGGAATGCTCACCGCGCGGCTGATGTATGGTGGCATGATGCCCTGGCTGGCGGTCGCCTGTGGTCTCGGCCTGGGCCTTGGCTTCGGTCTCGTCAACGGGCTCATAATCACGAAGGTGAAGGTTACGCCCTTCATCACAACCCTCGGCATGCTGAGCATAGGACGTGGCCTGTCCTACGTCTTCGCCACGGGCCTCCAGGGCGCGGTGGCTTCGAACATCCCGATGCGCGATCCGGGGGTCAATTTCCTTGGCGGCGGCTACATCGGGCCCGTGCCCTTCCCTGTGGTCGAGATGGTCGCTCTCGTCCTCGCCTTCTCCTGGTTCTTGGGTAATACAGTTCTGGGACGCCAGATCTACGCGGTTGGCTCCAACGAAGACGCCGCCCGCCTGTCGGGCGTCAATGTCGATCGGGTCAAGATCTTCAGCTACGCGACGACGGGTATCCTCTGCGGCCTCGCCGGCATCATGAGCGGCGGCCTCCTTTCGACGGCGGCGACAAATGCTGGCGAGGGCAACGAGCTTGACGTCATCGCCGCGGTGGTCATCGGCGGCACGAGCCTGGCCGGCGGCGAGGGCTCGATCATAGGTGCCGTGATTGGCGCGGCCATCATGGCTGTCATTCGAAACGCCTTCGTCATGCTCCACCTGCCGGTATTTCTCCAAACCATCTCCATTGGAGTCGTCATCATCCTCGCCGTGGCCTTTGACAGTTTGCGCCGTGGGAAGCGGCGCTGACCCGTGTCGACTGCGGCGGTTTTCAAGAAGATCCATATCTGTGCATTCGATCGGGCGTTGCCCGGTCTTTCACCAGATTTCCGAGGAGGAAAGTCATGAAAGTCTCGAGATTGCTAGTCCTGATGGTCGCGCTCGTCGCGGCGGCGGGAGCGGTATGGGCCGCTCCTACCCTGCCCCCTGGTCCCGCCTTCGACAGCGTCCTCGTGGCGCCGGCCGACGAGGGCATCGTCAAGCCCGTCGCCAAGGTCTCGCCCAAGCCCCTGCGGATCGCAGTTCTCGGCCTTGAGAACAATCCCTTCTGGATCCCCGTCAAGAACGCTGCTCTCAAGGCAGCGGCCGAACTCAAGCCCCTCAATTGCACCGTGGACTGGATCAACGCCGGCGCCCAGCATACAACCGATGTCTTCGGCCAAGCCGTCGAAGCCGCCGTCGCCCAGGGCTACGATGCCATTGCAACCATCGCCGGTGACTCTGGCATGGTGAACTACATCAACAGGGCTGTCGATTCGGGCATCCCCGTCGCCACATTCAACTCCGAAACAGCATCCCCCAACAAACGGCTCTTTTTCGTCGGTGCCGACCTCTACCTCCAGGGCAAAGCCGCGGGCGAAACCATGGCCAAGCTCCTCGGTAACAAGGGCAAGGTCGCCATCATCACCGGCCTCTTCGCCGTCGAGTCCCATGAGCTCCGCCGCAAGGGCTTTGAGGATGCCCTTGCCAAGGTCGCTCCCGGGATCAAGATCGTGGGGCGCGTCGAGGACGACGACAAGGGCGATATCGCCTACGGCCAGGCTCAGGACTTCATGAATGCCAACCCTGACCTCAACGGAATTTTCGTGACAGCGGGCGGCAACTTCGGCGCGGCCAAGGCAGTGCAGGAAGCGGGCAAGGCTGGCAAGGTCCACATCGTCTGCTACGACTTCGTCGATGAGACGATGGGCTATGTCAAGTCCGGCGTCATCGATGGCACCATCGGACAGGATCCAGTGGCCCAGGGCCATGATCCTGCCATCCGTCTCTACAATTACCTCGTCGGCGGCATCGTGCCCCCCGCCGCGAGACTTCTTACCCGTTCAGACTTCGTGACCAAGGCCAACATGGACAAGTTCTGGTCTCCCTCGAATTAGAGAAGGCCAGGATTACACTTTGAACCTCAGTCCCGGGAGTGGCTGCGTCCGCTCCCGGGACACTACGGGAGCGATCGAATGACGGAACGTGGTGACGACAGACTTCTCCTCGTCAAGGACCTCTGCAAGAGCTATGGCGGTCTCAATGCCCTCGCCGGCGTGTGCCTCGACGTCCGGCTGGGCGAGGTGCACGCGGTCGTCGGTGAGAATGGCGCGGGTAAGTCCACCCTCATGAAGATCCTCGGTGGTGCGATCCGGCGCGATTCCGGGACGGTCTTCTTCAAGGGCCACGAGGTGGAATTCCACACCCCCCATGATTCGATCAGGGCTGGCATTTCGGTCATCCATCAGGAACTCTCGGTCCTCCCCAAGATGAGCATCATCGAAAACATCTATATGGGGCGCATGCCCTCGGTCATGGGCGGGGTGCCATGGAAGCGGCTCGAAAAGCGGACGATCGAGCTTCTCGGACAGGTCGGCTTGGACATCAATCCCCACCTTCAGATGAATGACCTCTCCATTTCTCAACGACAATTGGTGGAGATTGCGAAAGCGCTCTCCAAGGACTCCTCCCTCATCATCATGGACGAACCCAATTCCTCGTTGAGCGAGCATGAGACCGATACGCTTTTCGCCCTCATCCGCTCGCTCAAAGAACGCGGCGTATCGGTCGTCTACGTATCGCACAAGATCGAGGAGGTGCTCCGGATCTCTGACCGGGTCACCGCTTTCAAGGACGGCGCCTACGTGGGCACCGTCGAGAGCGCCTCTGCCACAGTCGACGACATCATCCGCATGATGATCGGCCGCGAGCTGACGCGGGAGTACGTACCGAACTCCTCGCATGGACCGGTGCTGCTCAAGGTCAAGGGGCTCTCGGGCGGAGGCTTCGAGGACGTGAGCTTCGAGCTCGGTCGGGGCGAGGTCCTTTGCTTCGCGGGCCTTGTGGGCGCGGGCAGGAGCGAGACCATGCGTGCCCTCTTTGGAGCCGATCCCATCCGCGCGGGCGAGATTGAATTCGAGGGTCGCCGGACGCGTTTCAGCAGCCCGAAACAAGCCCTCCAGAACGGTTTCGCCATGGTGCAGGAAGATCGCAAAAGGCTCTCCCTGTTCATGAACCTCGACATCATGGCGAACATAGGCATGGCCCAGTTGCCGAGGATCAGACGGGGACTTGCGGTGGATCGAGCTAGATTGCGCGAACTCTCACAGCGCTTTTTCGCGGCGCTCTCGATCAAGGCTCGGTCTGCCTATCAGGCCGTCCGTGACCTGTCGGGAGGCAATCAGCAGAAGGTTGTGTTGGCTCGATGGCTGGCGACGAATCCGAAGATCCTCATTCTCGACGAGCCCACCCATGGCATAGACATTGGGGCCAAGTCGGAAATTTACGATCTGATACGGAGGCTTGCGGGCGAAGGAGTGTCGATCATCCTCATCTCCTCCGAGCTTCCCGAAGTCATTGCTATGGCGGACCGCGCCGTCGTCATGCACGAGGGAAGGGTTGCCGCGACCCTTCCGCGAGGCGAAATCACCGAGCACACGATCATGTCGTATGCGACGGGCAACATCGGAGGAAAGCCAAGATGACTAGCTACGAGAAGACCAGAGCCTCGCTCGACCATCAACCCGGTCCGGTGCCAATCGACTTCGGCTCCAACGCTGTCACGGGCATGCACGTGACAATCGTCGAGAAGCTTCGCAGGTACTATGGCCTCGAGGAGCGCCCGGTGCGCGTCAACGAGCCCTATCAGATGCTTGGCGAGATCGAAGATGATCTTAAGCTGGCTATCGGTGTAGACGTGGAAGGAATTTATCCTGAGGGCACGATCTTCGGGTTCAAGAACGAGGGTTGGAAAGAATGGAAGGCGCCCTGGGGCCAGCTCCTCCTCGTACCCGATGCCTTCCGGACCTTCGAGCGGGATGGGGCGGTCTACATCTACCCCGAGGGCGACACGTCGGCCGAAGCCTCGGGCAAGCTTCCAGATGGGGGCTTTTTCTTCGACACCATCATCCGACAACGGCCAATTGACGAGGACAATCTGAATCCGGAAGACAATCTTCAGGAGTTTGCGCCCGTCTCTGAGTCGACCCTCGCCTATTTCAAGAATGCCAGTGCGGCTGCCCGCAAGACAGGGCGATATGTGATGGCCAATTTCGGCGGCACAGGCCTCGGCGATGTCGCCCTCGTGACCGGACCCATGATCCCCAAGCCCCGCGGGATCAGGGACGTAGCCGAATGGTATATGGCCACCGTCGCGCACAGCGACTATGTCGAGGCCATCTTCGACAAACAGACCATGCTCGCCGTCGAGAACCTCGCGCGCCTCAAGGTCGCGGTCGGCGACAACGTGGACGCGGCCTTTATCTGCGGAACCGATTTCGGCACTCAGACCTCCCAATTCTGCTCCGTCGCGACCTTCGAATCCCTCTGGGCCCCCTATTACAAGCGGGTCAACGACTGGATACACGCCAATACAAAATGGAAAACCTTTAAGCATTGTTGCGGTGCGGCGGAGCCTTTCATGAAACCCTTCATCGAGTGCGGTTTCGACATAATCAATCCCGTACAGCTCTCAGCGGCGGGGATGAACGCCGTCGACCTCAAGAAGAAATATGGCGACAGGCTCACCTTTTGGGGCGGGGCGGTCGACACGCAGAAGACCTTGCCCTTCGGCAGCCCCGCCGATGTGCGCCGCGAAGCCCTCGAGCGCTGCTCCATCTTCTCCGAGAACGGCGGCTTCGTCTTCAATGCCATCCACAATATACAGGCCAGGACTCCCGTCGAGAACGTGGTCGCCCTCGTGGACGCCGTCGCCGAGTTCAATCGGGGAACCTGACTTTCGCCTCTGGCTTTTTTGCCCTTCGCCAGAATCCTTAAGTCTGAAAGCTTCCTACCGCGATCATGATCGCCGTCCTCATGGGTGCTCGGCAGGGCCGAAAACCCGCTCCGACTCGACGAGGGCTAGAAAAAGGTGATATAGGACGCGGGAGGGCGTGGGCAGGGAGAGTGGCGAAAGGTTGCGGGCTAGCTGGTTGTGCCAGATGGCGCCGCCGGGAAGCAAGTAATTGTCACGAATCAGGTCCATCGCCCTCCGCGCCGCCACTCGCGATTCCTCTGAGCCGGTCCATTCGTACCAGGCAGCGTGGGCCTTGAGCATCTCGGTCTGCGGCCAGAGGAGCTTGCTGTCCTCGACAATGTGGCCCTTGGGGTCGACGGCATCGAAGGCGAGGCCGTCGGCGTCCCTGCCCTTGGCGCAGGCGAAGCGATAGAGCCGTCCAGCGTCCTCCACGGCCCGCGGATCGCCACTGGCTTCATGCCATTTCCGAAGAAGCCATACCCACTCGAAATGATGGCCCGATTCGCGGCGCCGGCCTGCCTCGCCCGCCGCTGGCGCCAGGGAGTCATCGAAGAACTCGCACAGGCTTCCATCGGCCTGGATGAAGCGGCGACGTGCGAGGTCCACCATCGCGCCGGCCTTTTCGAGCCAGGGGCCCGAACGGTCGACGGCTTGCCATGCGAGAAAGGCTTCAAGGAGGTGCATGTGGGGGTTCTGGCGCCGCGGCACGTGGAGGTCGGCAAGAGCCGTGGCAGGGCTGCCCCCGGCGGCCTCGGTCGTGGCGGCAGGTCTCCATTCGGGATAG